>JANPNA010000114.1:0-2877 GCA_031427235.1 Pirellula sp. | reverse complement strand
GGCTGTAGCAAATACAACGGTGATTCCGGTTCAAGGGCTCCATCGTCATTTCAAAGCTATTGCCATAAGGCTTTTCACCCACCGACTTTGCGCTTTTCTGAAGAAAGCTGGAAATGGCAGTCGAAAAAATTGTCAAACCTTTACGAACGCGGTAACCCACAAAACTGGTTGGCACCCAAGAGGATTGGATCGAAACGATCGCCCACCTGCTGATCTTATTCACCGGTCTCGGAGGAAATCGGTGTATTTCACAATGATCAGCCATGACTGTGGATATGGATTCCATCCAAGTGGCCTGCTACTGTCGACGACACGTCCACATTGGTTCGAGGGAGGAGAACGAATTTTAGATGAAACCAGGCCAACGCAATCGACGATATTCTGCAATGCGTCGATTCACGTCCGCCCGCAGCGATTCTTCGGCTAGCTTACGTTCTAGGGCTCCGGGTACGTTCAGTTCGCACTCGCGCTGAGCCAACTCGAGGGCGGAGAGATTGCGTTGGAAATCATCTTGCTGAGACTCAGCTATCGCAACACTTTTTTTGAGCAATCCGATCGCCTTCTTCTTCCGGCCAGCAGTCCAATACAAGATCGCCCGTTCTCGCAGCATATGAGCTTTCTCATGGGCAAAGAGCACTGACAACCAAGCCACGGCACGGCTCACGGACCAGGCTCGACGTAGCTCCCGTCGCCTTTCACGCGATTCAGGCAATGACAAAGCATAGGCTCGCTGGGCCGTTAGATACCACGAGGCCAAACTCGCAGTGTAAGAACAAATGAGATAGTTTTCTCGGGATAACTGGCACGCACTTCTTAGTACGCAGCTTGCTTGCTCCAATCGCTGATGATGCAAATGCCATAGGCCTTCACACAATCCTAACATCGCAGGTGTGAAATGGTCACCGTCCCCTAAATCCAGGCAAGAACTTAGTTCTGGGAACGGAATGTTTCCCCCACTGGCCAGACCGATGGTCATGAAAATCAAGCCAGCGGATGCATCTTCGCCCAAACGCACCGACCGCTCAAAACATTTGGTACCGGTTTCCAACGCCAACTCCAACTGAAGCCCGCGATGACCTGCCATAACAATATGAGCTTCGGCGATGAACACCAGAAAGGGATCTCCCGTACGAGTCAGAATCTCGACTGCGATTTGTGCTGCAGAGATCGATTGTTCGTACTTGGCCAACGTAAAGTACGCCATGCTTCGCATCACATGAGTATGTCCCTCGGTCATCAAGTCGGTGTTGCGGCGTGCAATTGCAAGGGCTCGCTCACTACGCTGTAGACCTCGCGCACTCAGTCCAACGACCGACATGGGGGCCGGATGAAGTCCATAGGCGTATGCCATGCCGAGCGACTCTTGGTGGGTTTCAGCCAAATTGACTCCCTTGATATGGGTCCAGACCATCCGAAGTCCATTGTAGTAATAGGACACAATGCTGTTTCGGTTTGCGAGTTCGACAGCCAATGCAACCGACGGACTCGGAGGAGTATCTCGCGCATAGAACCGCTTCGGTAGAATTCCGTGGAGGAATTGAATCCCGGATTCTCGTGCCAGTCCGAGCAACACGCCGAGCAATGATTCGGGAACCCAATACCCTAATGTTCGTAACGCGGCCGAATACAGCGCAACACCTTGTGCGATATTTCCTTGTTTGTGATTGATCTCCGCACGCAAACCCAAAATTTGCGATTGCTGAAACGGATCGTTGGTCCACAATTCCGCTCCCGCCATGGCTGTCATGGCTTCGGCATAGCGTCCAATCAAACTCAATGAACGCCCTTGCCCACGGGCGATCCGAAACCGGAGCTTGTCCTGCGTCGGCCCAACGTTGCGTTGGGCGATTGCGAACTGTTCCGTCGCCACTTGATGAGAAAACTGAGCCGCTGCTTGTTCGGCCGCGAGGACTGCAAAAACACAAGCGCGACGTGTCTCTCCTGCGGCATCGTAATGGTATGCTAGGTCATAGAGTCGAGTCATCGCGGGCAGTTCTACCGTACGGCAGTCTTCGATATTCGCCAGCAACTGATCGGTTGGCTCTCCCACGGACATTACGGCGATCACATCTGCTAACGATCGATGCCAGGTACGTCGACAGTTATTTTCGAGTCCATTTAATACCGTCTCACGTATTTTGTCATGGTAGGTATCTACCATAGGTGAGTCCTCGCTGCCGATCAGCCGAATCAGTTTTTCGCTGCGCATGTGTGTCAGAATGGCAAGCCCGTTCGCTGCGTGGCCGGCAGCCCTGGTGACCTCGTCCACAGTCAGTGATTGCCCAGACACAGAAATAACTTCGAGCAGATCGGATGCTGGCTGTGGAAGTCGCGCTAGTTTGTTATCGATTACCTCATGAATGGGAATAGCGTGAAAAGAATCTGCAGCTGGGTCGTAACAACTGATGAGCTCCGTCAATAAGTATGGGTTACCGCCTGTTTGTTCTGAAAACGCTAACGCCCTGCGGCGAACGGCGTCGGTATCTTGTCCTACCAGGGGGGGGAATTGGGGACACTCCACTTTGATTTCTCGTGGACGGCGAGGGCGGTCGTAGCTTAGGACGCGAGTGGGACGAAATCGCAGGGTTTCGTCAGGAGGAAGTCTCGATGTGTGTTCCGGATGTCGTCCGGTTAGCAGTATCGGAGATTCGAGCGCGCACCTTCACACAGTTGTTGCTTACGATCCTAAGAATTTGTGTCCAAAACGCCTATTTCGTCTGGACCGCTTCCGGCTTAAGACGCTTTAGGTAGAACCGACGCTTCGAGATCAAGCTTCGCATTGCGTAAACATCCTTCGGTTTGCCCGCGACGTTGGAGAACAACCGGCCGAAATCTTTGATCTGCAACCGCCAATAGTCCGGATCCAACTTCAGTCGT
>JANPNA010000113.1:0-2923 GCA_031427235.1 Pirellula sp. | reverse complement strand
GAGACGACTCGGCCGACTCCTTTACGAAGGCCGTTGGTTTGACTCGCAATCGTGGATGCTGCGAGAGGCCTTACAGCATTGGGTTGCCAAGGCTGTCACCGGAGAAGTCATCCTCGAGCTGAGGCGAGGAAACGACTATTCCATTCTGGATACCCGAAGTCCGAACTTGACCTACAAGCCGGAGCGGCTGACGATGGAAAGCGGCAAAGGGGAGTTTTCTCCGACCGATCGAATCGGGCAACTCACGATGCGAAATCTTGATATCGCGGATTCTCGCGACAAGCTAAACGTTTATCGAAGTGCCGGTTTGTTAACCGCTGGGGGAACGGACTCGATCAAGCTGCTTGAGTAGTTTTTTCCACTCTCACTGCAGGCACTGAAATTGAAATGCTAGAATTGGTAAAACGACCTAACTAACCTTTTCAATGGCGCAAGTCCCATGTCGAACTCCACGCAACCCAGTTACGAGCTTCCTCCCTCCCAAAATTCAAAATCGGGGGCCGGCGCAATCACCATCGTTGTGGTCCTCCTCGTATGCGTCGTCGCTTGCTTGCTCGTATGCGGCGGAATCATGGCAGCACTCATAATTCCCGCCGGCTCGTCGGCTGGCGTTGCCGCTCGTCGAATGCAATGCAGCAATAATCTCAAACAGATCGGTCTCGCATTTCATAATTACCATGCGGCGTATGGATCACTGCCGCCAGCCTATACAGCGGATGCAGATGGAAATCGATTGCATAGCTGGCGGACGCTCATCTTGCCATTCATGGAACAATCCGCTCTGTATCAGCAGGTCGATTTGACCAAGCCTTGGGATGATCCAGCGAACGTAATTCTGCAGCAAATGGAGGTCCCGATTTTTCGGTGCCCTTCGTCCAAGGTCGCAGTTGGGATGACAACCTATCAAATCATCGACGATCTATCGAGCCCGTTTTCTGGCAGTAATCCGTCGAAATTTAGTGACATCCCCGACGGACTCAGCAATACACTATTTGTTATCGAAACGGATGAACAGGATGCGGTGCACTGGGCAGAGCCAAGGGACCAAAGCCAATTGAGCTATTTGGCAGCGGTCAAAGCCTCGCACAGTGGAGGCAGAAACGCCGTGATGGGAGATGGCGCCGTCCTTTTCTTGTCCGACAATATGGATCAAATGGTGGCCAGCGATATCGCAACGAGGAGTGGAGGAGAAACGGTCAAATATGATGCGCTGCGATGATCTGTAGATCGTTCGGCTTCTTGTAGCCACCCTCCCCGGCCTGGCGGCCGACCCTCCCGGAGGGAGGATGACTTACTTGGGAAAACCCTGGCCAATAGGCTGGACACCTTCCAAGCCAGCGGGATTTGAGGCCAGGAGAAACGAACATGTACGACGCACTTTCGCGGAGCGAAAGGCGACAGAAGCCACACTAACTCCACGTGCGAGCTGAGCGAGAACGCAAACTATTCGCTTCGAAATCGTTTACAAACTCCTGTTTCACGGGATCGAAGTTCAGTTTACGTTTTAGCATCCAGGCGGTCGCCGCAGCATGGCAGGCAATGTGCGAGTTGCGCATGACTTCCGGGTTGGTTACCGTCGGCTGTCGCGACTTGATGCAGTCAAAAAAGTTCCTTGCATGGGCTGTCACATCCAAGCCCTTTACTTTGCCCGCCGAGTCCTGAAGCTCCTTACGTAGCGAATCCGAGGAGACAACCGTCTCACCACTGTCGCCCGTTTCAATCGACCCCTCAGTTCCAACAAATCGAACAGGACAAGTTCCTAACCGCGTGATCCAGTTGGGGCCGCGGTCACCAAACGGCATAGGCAAGAAATCCAATATCAATTTGACTCCGTTGGCGTACATGCAGGTGATACCGGTCTCGTAGGGCTCAAAGGAAATGGGGGTCGTCGCATCCGCTTGATTGGCCCATTGGCACAGATCGACGGTGTGAGCTCCCCAGTCCAGCAATCTGGCCCCCGAATCAAAGTCATAATAGCCACGCCATCCGCCCGACACGTATTTGCTGTTGTAAGGTCGCCACGGTGCAGGGCCAAGCCACATATGCCAGTCCACAGTTTCCTTCGGCGGTGTCGGCTCACCAGGCAGCCAACTGTTGTCTAGAGTTGGGATATAGACCGAGGCGTAAAGTGTTTCTAGCTTTCCGAGTTTGCCACTTTGAGCCAGTTTGACCGCCTGTTGGAAATTCGGCACGCTTCGTCTCTGCGTTCCCGCTTGAAAAATGCGTCCAGTCTCCTTCATCGTGTCGGCCAATTGTTGGCAAAGCTCAATCGTCAGTCCACAGGGCTTTTCACTGTACACATCCTTGCCCGCTTTGGCGGCCATCATTGAGGCGGTCGCATGCCAACGATCACCCGTGGCCACGATCACCGCATCGATATCCTTGCGGTCCAGCAACTCGCGGAAGTCGCGATACAGTTTGCAATCGGAATTACCATAATGTTTATCGACGAGAGTCTTTCCGGTATCGCGACGACTGGCTTGTACATCGGCGATAGCAACGCATTGGACATCGGCCAAGCCCAGCATGGCTTGCAAATCGTACGTGCACCGAGGCCCGATACCGATCACGCCCAGCGTGATCTTGTTGCTCGGCGCAACGGCTGTTCCGCGACCAAGCACATGCGGTGAAACAATGAGCGGCATGGCTGCCGCTACCACAGAAGTGCCAAGGAAATGGCGTCGTGTTCTCTTTGGTTTGTCCATGGTTGATCCTTTTGGAGTGCTGGGATTCATCCCAGCTTTAAGATCGCGCTGCAGGGATGCGACAGGGATGCGACAGGGATTGGAGGATTGGAGGATTGGAGGATTGGAGGATTGGAGGATTGGAGGATTGGAGGATTGGAGGATTGGAGGATTGGAGGATTGGAGGATTGGAGGATTGGAGGATTGGAGTAGGCGTCGATCTTAAGCTGGGCCGCGAA
>JANPNA010000112.1:0-22731 GCA_031427235.1 Pirellula sp. | reverse complement strand
AATGGAAACAGCTTGACGGACCTTGACTTGTGAAATGCCCAGTCGCGTCATTAGATTTAACGTCGTTGAGCCTGACTGTTTGATGCATTAGACATTCCATAACCTCGAGGTCGTCTGTTCAAATCTGGCTCCGTCAACTTGAATGGGTAGTTACGAACAGTTTTCTACCCACGTGTAAACGAAAAGGCTGGTGTTGTCATGACACCGGCCTTTTTTCGTTTTCCCACCAGTCTTTTCGTTGATCCGGCCCTTTCCGCTCGGCTCTCGCCCGGTCTCTGTCGCTCATAACCTGACGGTCTCTCGCCAAAGCCATTTTGAGGCCAAAAAAGCCAATTTTGGCCCAAAGTCTCTCGACTCTCTGCGCGCCTCTACCCTGGGGTTATGAGCTTTTAAGGGTAAGTCTCTAAAGCTCATAACCTGGAGGTATTTTCGTGCAGCTTGCTAGCCGGGTTATGAGGAAGAGAGACTTGTTTTTATAGCCGGACGCAGCCTATCCAAACCGCAAAAACACGATTCATCAATGAAAAAACTGGTCAATTCCACTTAAACTTCCGGGTGAATGCAAACAGAGAGTTTGCACCCAAAGTCTCTACCACCTCATAACCTGGAGGTTGGTTCCGAACGAAATTACCGTGGGGTTATCGCAAAGGAGAACTTAATGCGTAGGATGCCGCCATTAATAAGCACCATGCAATAGCTTTGCATTATGCCGATGATATCCACAAATTCGGAAGCATCTATCTTCGTGGATAATCGGATCCGCCGTAGCCAATGTCCGCGCTGATTTGAATCAGCTTTGGAAGCGACTGGAATCCCGCTTCGGCTACGCCACATGTGGATGGGAGGTTTGCGGCTAGGTAAGAAGTTGCTGCTAGGCCGATCCTGCAGGAGTACGACGCTTTCCACAGTTGATGAGCTAAGAGTAAGTCTCCAATCGATCATAACCTCGCGGTTTTTCGTGCAGCTTGTTTCTGGGTTATGAGGAACAGAGACTTTTTGACGAAAATGCTCAAAATTGTTCCAAACACGTGACTCACTTCATTGACCGAAATGGGACCTTGGGGTGGTTGTATCGTTGCTGCCAACCACCATTAACAAGAAAATCGTCTATTCGACGATTGTAGATAAACCGCGATCCGTCAGGCCTTCCTCCCGTCAGCGAAGAGCTAATCCAGCAAGCAAAAGCGGAGAACTATCAGATCGTATATGTTATCTGCGATCAAACTGCGGATGACGAATCCTGCGTTTCCATCGTGGCAATGACTCCGTTCCTTCCTCGTCGGGGAGATCAATTCAACTTGAAGAAGAGTCGCGTACACCGTTGGAACTAGTGCGAAATTATCACCAAGTCTGCCAACCTTGAAGTACACCCTCATCACGCAGCAAAACTGACCGTCTTCAAAACGATGAGGATTGATGCTTCCACTGACCTGGTCAAACTGGATCGATCTCGACGCCGATCTTGCGACTTATCGCCAACATGTGGCGGCGACAACTGGCTTCTAGACCAGGCCTAGGTGTAGTCAAAACTCAGTTGAAATGTGGTTAAGTACCAACATTTCGAAGTCGGTTGCAAATTGAATCGCAAGCAGACATACTATCGCCTCCGCCGCATGCCCCCCGATCCTTAAAATGGCTCAGTTGAAAATGTCTGACAGTCAACGTAAGCAGTCCATACATTCCGGCCACGCAAGTGATGAAGTACTTTCAAGTTATGCAAGCGGGAAGCTATCCGACGATTTGTATGCACGGATCAAGGATCATCTTAAGACATGCAGGACTTGCCAAACCCGTATGGATGAATGGAATGCCGAACAGTCATTGGCTGTCGCTTCCACGAAAACCGCATCGAAAGACAAAACGCGACGAGCGGCAGTGAAGCCACAAGCTGCTGCGGATGCAGATAAAAAATCTGATCCTTTGCCCGCTTTTCAAAACACAAATTATAAGATTCTCCGCGAGATTGGACGCGGTGGAATGGGAATCTTGTATCTCGTAGAGCATGCACTCACGGCCCGTCAGGAAGTGATCAAAGTCATACACCCTGACTTGATTGGGAGATTGGATGTTCGAGCACGATTTCTGCGTGAAATCCAGCATGCAGCTAAGCTGAATCATCCCAACGTAGTTCAGACTCTCTCGGCCTTCGAAGATGGTGACACAATTGGGATGGTCATGGAATATGCGCCCGGCGCCACTCTGTCGGATTTAGTGAAAAAGTCGGGACCCTTACCCGTGTTGCAAGCGCTCGAGGTATGTTTGCAGGCAGCTTCAGGGTTACAACATGCAAACGAATGCGGCATGGTTCATAGAGATATCAAGCCATCCAATATGATGATTGACTCCAATGGAAATCGCCTCAATCTCAAGTTGCTGGACTTTGGTTTGGCCAAGAGCACCAGTGAACTCGCGATTGCAACTGATTTGACGATCGCGGGAAGTATCCTCGGAACGCCTGACTACATGTCGCCTGAACAAGCAATGAATCCATCGCAGGCAGACATTCGGGCGGATATCTACAGTTTAGGTTGTACCTTTTATTTTATGTTATTCGGGCGTCCGCCATTTCAAGGCTTGACGGCTCTAGCGATTTTGAACGCACATCAAAAAGGATTTATTCCGTCCCTGAATGTTCGCCATCCCGATTTGCCTCCCGTTGTCTTGTCATTGCTTACACGAATGATCACACCACGGATTGCAGACAGAATTCAGTCTCCAACAGAGGTAATTAAAGAGTTAGAATTCGCAAAAGATGTCTTGCTTGGCTTGGCCGTTGACAACGATCGTTCGCCGAACAAAAAGAACGATCCTATGCAACTTGAGACAAACGCATTTCAACAGTCTGCAAAAGATTCAATTAAGAACTTTTTTCTTGAAAGCATTTCTGATAGTCCGAATAGCTCGAATACGGCGACGATCGATTTTAGCAATCCAATATTATCAACCAAACGAAAGCCCAAAAAAAAGCCAAGTCGCAGCTGGGTACCCGCGATTATTGCCACATTCCTTCCCACAATCGCAATAGCTGCCGCCATTTACTTTAAGCAGGCTGATCCATGGATCAGCCTGCTGCGCAATTCACTTACAGGTTCGCCGTTCTTTGAATCTTCAATTATTTTGGTCGATCTTCCCTCAGACATAACCGTGTTTATCGACGGTCATGAGGCGAAGTTTCAAAGGCCAAAAGCAGGAGCCCCGCCAGAAATTTCTGCGGCGCCCGGCTCCTACAATCTATCGTTTAGACGACGATCAACGGAGATTGACAGGAAGTCCGTAACATTGACTGAGAAAACAACACGTTATTCTTTAAACTGTGCGAATTTGAGTTTGAAAACGAGGGACTCCTCAGCAGCTGGTGATTCTCGAAGTTTGCCTTTCGAAAATTCGCCAATGGAAAAACGGACGATCAATGAATGGGATGATCTAAGCGTCATTGATCGCAAATACGCCGAAGCCATTGACCAATTGGGCAACTCCAATGCCTCAATATCCGAAGAGCTGACTTCGTGGCTCAACAAAGTGGAATCCACACGGGAGGAGTACGGTGAAAAAATTCGATTGCTTTTCAAGGCAGACGACCTTATTCGACGCTACAGGAATTCAATTCAAGATGCCGTGACGAAAGTCAAGCCAGCTGATCAGCTGACACTGTTCCGTGTATCCGAAGAAATTGAAAGTGAGACGGCAACAGTGATTCACACCAAAGCCGTACAACAAATTATTTCGATTGTCGAAACAGACAAGGAGTCAATTGAACTCAAGTACCGTGGAAAGAACTTGCGAATAAAATTGAATGCGATTCCCCTTACAATTAACCGAGCTTTGATCGGCCTGGCAATCGACGAACAAGAGCCGCAGAAACGAATCCTAGAACTTGCAGGGTGCGTGATTTCCAAAGGTGTACACAACGGAGACCTTGATCGCTCTTTTATAGCGTTGTCCGAGCAATCGAAGAATATTCTTGGCAATGATCTCACACCTGTTTTCAAGGAAATTCGTCGGTCTATTTTGAAAAATGAAGCACCGTTCGGAGCTGCTGGTGGTATCAATGTCGACTTTGCGGAATTGCCAAGTTTGTACGACGTCAATCGCGAACTGTTAAGCGACGGCGAAACGATTCAACAAATGCATTTTCTTGCGGACGGTCGTTTAACTACTCGGGTGTAACTGGCAACCCGCCGCTGTTTGGATGTGAACTTAGGACATTGGGGTAAACAAAAAACGGCCAACCTGTTATGGATTTGGGTATCTAACGTCCATTTCACCTAGGCAGGAGGCCGTAGCCATGAAGATCGCCAAGTCCGTCGATTCCAACAAGCCCAATTCGACCAATCTAAACAATCCAAAACAATTGCAAGCTATCGCTGAGTCAATGGACCAGATGGCTCAGCAACTCAAAGATTCAGTCCGTTGCGCAGTTCAAGCCGGAGAATCTTTTGATAAGACCGAACGGTTTGTCCGAGAAACGCTTGCCCGAATTGGATTTCAAGCCATGAAGCTCTTTATCCAATGTCAAGGCAATGGCGATCTTGGACCAGAAATTCAAGTTGAAAACGAAAAGGTGCTCACACGTTCCCAGACACCTACTTCCACTACCATTCGCTCGGTTTTTGGGTCGCATCGATTCGACCAATTTACCTACGCTCCAGGTTCAAAGAAAGCGATTGAACTGCGACCGATCAGCGCAAGAATGTCATTGCCCGAACGACAATGGTCATTCTTGCTCCAGGAGTTTTCGCAGATGTTTTGCGTCGACCGAGCCTACGAGCAATCGATGCAGAACCTGGAGTCAATTTTCGGTGGTTCTTTTGCTGTCGACACCGCAGAGCAAATCAACGGCCAGATGGGACGTGATGCAGGACAGTTCGTTGAAGATTTACCCAAACCCGACCCGACAACCGAAGGAAAACTCTTGGTCGCATCCGCAGATTGCAAGGGCGTGCCGTTAGTCAAAGAGGATACTCCGAAAGTCCTACCCTTTGAAAAAGCCAAGAAAAGGCCTGGCAATCGACGCATGGCAACCGTTGCCAGTGTCTACAGCGTCGAGCCCAACAGCCGAACCGCCGAGGAGGTCACGGCAGCCCTGTTTCGCGATGACCGCGATCCAGACTCGATCCAACCAAAACGCCCGAAACCCATGAACAAGAACACCACTGCACACTTCCCGAGTTTAGAAGACAATGGGGATGGCACTCAAGTTCCTATCAGTGGAATCATTGTTGCAATGGCGTGGATCATCGGTCAGATCGATTTGCGAAGGCGTATCGGGCAAGTGCTAATCGTCATCATGGACGGCCAGGAGAGCCTTTGGGACGCAATCAAGATGAGCGTGACTTTTGGAGTAAGAACGGTTCCGGTGTTGGATATCTTGCATGCACTGTCCTACATTTGGCAAGCAGCATCGCTATTCGAAAAAACGGACGACGCTCGCAAGGCGTTCACTCGGAAACGATTGCTATGCATTCTGCGAGGTGAAGTGAGAGGGGTCATTCGCGGGTTGCGACGACTTGGAACAACCCGAGGGCTTTCGGGCAAGTCGCTGACGGAATTGAAACGCATATGTGGTTATCTGGAGAACAATGCAGATCGGATGAAGTACGACGAGTACCTGCGTCGGGGTTACCCGATCGCTTCGGGAGTGATCGAGGGAGCATGCCGCCACTTGGTCAAAGATAGGATGGAACGCAGCGGAATGCGTTGGACGCTCGAAGGCGCAAGAAGTATGTTAAATCTCCGGGCGGTGTTTCAAAGCGATCATTGGTCAACATTTCTGCAGCAGAATAAGGAAACCGAGACAAGCCGAGTACACGCCCACCGCGAACTTCTCGGCGAATACGAACCCCTGACGATGGCGTGCTAACCGGCGGGTTGGCAGCTACACCCATCGAACATTACCAAAGGTGGCCGATTTACTACGGAGTAGATCGGCTGATTTCGATGATCGATTGAGATCGGACGGAGGGTTGTCGTGGAAAATACGCAACGAAATCGAACCAAATACCCATTATTTTTCAGTTGACTCTATACCGTATCCGATATACATTTAGGAGTGAGCAATATGCCTCGCAAGGCAAAATCGAGCTTCATCGAACCACAGCGAAAGCCGTTGGTTTGGCTAAGAGGCGAAGTAAAAACCCCTCCATTTACTGCCGAAGGGAGGCAGGAAGCTGGTGAGTTGTTGCGGGCTTTGCAAGAAGGGCAGGTGCTCAGCATGCCACATGCAGAGCCATTGCCTCGGGTTGGCCCCAGATGTGGCGCAATTAGAGTGCGCGATGGCGAGCATAATTGGCGAATCATGTACCGTATCGACAGTGACGCAGTGGTAATACTAGAAGTCTACGACAAGAAAACGCAGAAAATCCCTGATGAAGTGGTCGATCGGTGCCAAGCAAGGCTGAAGAATTACGACGCTATTATTAGGGCATCTAAGAAGAAGTGAAGGAGAATTCCGATGGACACCGCAAAAAGAAAAGCACTTGCAGCTGGTGGCTGGACCGTAGGTGACGCTGCCGACTTTCTTGAAATGAGCGATGGAGAGCGGCAATTGCTTGACGTACGTGTTCAGATGGCTGCTGCAATTCGACAAGCAAGAATAGTCTCTAAGCTCTCGCAGAAGGAGCTTGGGCAACGGCTCAATACCAGTCAACCTCGAATAGCGAAGATTGAGCGAGCAGCACCAGACGTGTCGATGGATCAACTCATTCGAGCACTTGTAGCGGCAGGCGGGAATGTTGTCGTTAAATCTTCCTCGACGCCTGTGAAGCGGGCAACGAAGCGTGTGACAGCGCCTGCAAAACAACGCATTGTTATTGAAACATCAGGGGCACGGTAAGCTTACAAGAGAGGCAAATTCCGGGACGACTACACGTCCGATTTTCACTCTCCTAGCAGTTCTGGCGAAGTCTGAGCCCAAGGGGCCGGGAGCGACTCAATCGCTTCTTTTGTCTCCAAAGTTGGTCGTTATGTCAGTCTCGCGGGTCGAAACAGATGCCCCGGGTTGGTCTCTCTTTAGCGAAAGAAACACCATGTTTTGCGTTTGAAAGGAGTCTGGCTCCCGCAACTTTGACGAGTGGTAGCGAACGAAATCCTACCCACAAGTAAACGAAAAGGCTGGTGCCGTAATGACACCAGCCTTTCTTCGTTTATCCCCAGTCTTTTCGTTGATCTGTCGCTTTTCCGTAGCAGCGAATTCGGCTCTCTCCGACTCTCTCTACCTCATAACCTCTCGACCGGCTAAAAACCCGATTTCGACCAGAAAGCGCCAAACTCGTCCAAAAGTCTCTCGGATCTCTGTTTTGGCGACCCTGGTGTTATGAGCTTTTAGAGAGTTTTACACATTTAATTAAGGTAGAAATTCGGCTAACGGACGGGAATACGCCAGTATTTATATGAATCGTTCCTTTAGTCGAAAAAAGCTCCTAACACGGAGGTAGGCAGTTCAAATCCGTCTCGTGAGGTTTGACGAGTGGTAGCGAACGAATACTTGTGGGTTGTGGGAAAGTGAGATTAAGGAACGCATTCGCGGCGTTAGTTGGCGAAATCCTTGGGAATCAACGATTGGCGGATAGCAACGCTGTTTACCTGGATAGGACAAGTCTGTGGATACGTTCTAATTCCCGATCGTGGACCAAACTGTGGAAGGCTCTTGCCTCGCCATAAAAGGAGTACTTGTAACATCGGCTGCAGCGACCGAGGCCTCTGGTTACTTTGGCAACTCTACTTTAGGCACCCGTAGCGTAAAACGGTGAAGGCAGCTTAGATCCGATTGCTCCGAAGCGCTGGCAAAGCCCCGGTGGCCTCCAAATCACTGTTGTCAATTGCTCGAATCAATCGTTTCGATCGCCCGTCTTGCTGCTGATTTCAGCGTGCTATAGTCCGAGTTCGTTGCTCGTCGAAGCGCAGGAAGAGCCTGTTCAGCCTTCTTGCCAATAGCGCCTAATGCGCTGGCAGCAGCGGTGGCTGACGCGTTCCGATCAGGGTGGTGCTCAAGTACTTCGATCAGTGTTGGAACTGCTTCCGACGAAGCTGTGCCCCAGGATTCGAGAAGATGGATAGCACCAATCGGAAGGAGAAATGAATAGGTCCAATGTCGTTTTTCTCGATCACCGATATATTCTGCCAGTGTGGGAATAGCGAAGTAGGCATCTGCCTTTAGAATCGCTAAACGCTCGTAAAGATGCAAACGAACATTTTCATCACAGTGAAGAATCGTCCGAACCGCTTCGCGACGAACACGCAATTCTTCATGCGGATTGTCGACAATATTCAAAAGCTGCGACATAACCGCGTCCGAAAAAGCGACTTTCCCGTCATCGGGGTTCCCTGGAGTGGCAAACAACTCCAAAATCCCTACCCGTATGTCATTTTTAGGATGCTGTAATGCGAGCTGCAAAAGTTCTAACTCCGGACTGGCTTGGAATAATTTGGCTCGCCATCGGCGGACGACATCCAACTTCGCATCATCGGAATTCTGGACCGAGTCCACAAAGGTCGTGAAAATCATTTCCACATCTTCGCTCGGGCGAAGCTTTCGACGCAGCGGCGGGGCAAAGCTAACGTCTGCGGCATTCGCATCAATCTGCCAGAAACATATTGAACCCTGTTCGAAAGCAGCTGCTAGCCAATTTCCATCCGGTGAAATCGAGACACAGTTCACTGCCCCAGCTGTACTTTGATGCGAGAAAAGCAATCTTTCCGTAGTAACGTCAAAGACGGCAACCGCGCCTTCCAATGCGCCCACAGCAATTCGACTTCCATCTCCACTGAAGTCACCGGAGGTCCAATAGTTATCGGGCGTCCAAATTCGCTTGATCATCTCACCTGTTTTTAAATCTGCAATATGGACAGCGCTACTAGATAGAACACTCTGGCCCGGAACCTTCTTTACCCAGCCAGCGAGCCGTCCATCACCACTAATGACTCCCATTCCTACGTCGCGTACCGTATCGTTAATCCTCGCTTCAACTCGTGTACCGGCAGGCGTAATCAAGTTTGATACCGTTCGCCGAAAATTCGGGGTACATAGAAGACTTCGCCCCAGCACGTTAGCTTCTAAACGTTCCATCAGTTCCCCTGAAACCAGTGCGAACTTGAACGCTGCCGTGCCCTCGTTGACGATTATGAAACGCCGGTCACTGCTTAGGGCGGCTCGGTATGGCGAATTCATTTGATATGGAATGAACTGAATTTGCTCGTTCGTGCCAAGGTCAAGTACGGTGGTCCCTTCCAAATAGGTGAGAACAATCAGTTTCTCGTCCAATGAGAAATCAACATATCTCCCTAGCTTGGGCAAGCTTTGCAATTTGGCGTCTTTAGTATCGCAAATGTAAACGCCATCACCAGCCACTATGGCAAGTTTGGTGCTGCTAGGACTAAATCGAAGATCGAAGTATTGGTAATTAACTCTCCCGGAACGCGGACGTAAGTTTTTCCAGTTAGGAAAGGCGAGCGAATTCGGCAGTGAATTGTCTACGACTTGCACGCTTGACGACTGCGAAAGCCCTATGAAGTTTCTAACGCCTTCATCGGTTATGGTTGTGTTGGTAACGTCAACCACGAGCAAGTTCGGAAGGACTGCCAGAGACGCAAGTCCCGTGTCCGTGATCTCAGTTCGTTCCAGATCCAAGTACCTAATCTCCGGGAGTTGCTCTAAAGTTTGGAGTAAGTCATTTAACAATTCGTCCCTGAAGCCGGTGCCTGACAAATCAACAAAACAATCTTCTCCAGACCAATCTAGCTCACCACCTGCCTTGGAAATGACTTCAGCTAGTTGCTTTCGATTCCCGTCTTGTGTTAGCCCCGTTCCAACACTCAAGAACTCAACAAGAACAATTAAGCTACAACGCCAAAAAATCGAGCCTGGTTTATGATACATAGCTACTACCCTCTCGTGCGAATGCAAATTCGGCCTATCAGGTTAACCTTAACTAGTGGTTCCTGCTTTGTTCGAGACCATTTGACGGGAAGTATGACGCAGAAAGTACCCAAATCTGCAAATTTTCACTTAACGTGACAGATTCGGCGCGTCAACCGACCTAGAGCGCGCGTCCAGAGACGGCCCGATCACTCGCGTGAAGTATGAGGGAAAACTCAATACACCAAGCTCATAAATCATTGCGACGAGGCCGATTGCAAGGTCATAATGCTTGGGGGTCAAAAGGGAAAAACGAAGCAGAACCGTCGAAATAACAAATCCCGAGTTGCGAATGGCATACTCATACCGATCGCAAAACGGGATTGAAAAAGCCATAGACCGATCCGCTTTCGATGAGTCCAGAGAGATATCAATCTCGTCAATGCGATAAAGCTTTGTTCAAAGCTGCCAAGGAGACACTCTTTGCGTTGGCTAGCGGACTTTTTGCAACATGAATTCCCCTTCTATCGTTACAATGCAAATGCTCTGTCCCGCCCGCCTCTCCTGGCTGACTTTAATGAGGATAAACAAACCATGAACCGTTACCCGATGGTTTTTGCGCCGCGCAGCTGGAGACCCGCTTTAAATCCATGGGCGGTCAGTGTCCTCCGCCCCCTTCGCAAACGCCGAATTGAACGCGAGGTGAAACTCCATACAATCGATGTTCACGGTATCGAATATCTGCGCGCGGCGTTGAACCAGGGCCAGCAAATTATGATTGCTCCCAATCATCCCAGCCACGCTGACCCGTTTGCAATTTATGAAGCCTGTGAGCAGGCGAATACTCTCTGCCATATTATGGCGGCTTGGCACGTTTTTGCTAAACACTCTGCCATTATGCGCAAATGCCTGCAGTGGCATGGTTGCTTCAGTATCGATCGAGAATCCAACGACTTGACAGCTTTTCGGGATGCAGTGGCGGTACTCAGAACCCGTCCAGAGCCGTTGGTCATTTTTCCAGAGGGAGACATCTACCATTGCAACGACCGAGTAACTCCCTTCCGTGAGGGCGCTGCTGCGATTGCCATCGCAGCAGCTCGTCGCTCTGAACGTATGGCGGTAGTGATCCCTACGGCTATCCGCTATCGTTATGTAGACGATCCAACGCCCCATATCGAGCACACATTAGGTCTCATGGAACAACGTATTCTGTGGCGACCTCGTCCCGGCTTACCGATAGTGGAACGAATTCGAGCCATCGGCGACGCCGTGCTAGGGTTAAAGGAACTAGAGTTTTATGGCCATAGCCTACATGGACCGATGCCCGAGCGCATCCGACGTCTGACCGAATTCATTTTGTCCAAGCTTGAAGAGGGCCACCAGTTGGAGCCCTTGGACAGTGTACCCAGACGTGTTAAGCAGTTACGCCAGACGGTGCTGACTAAACTTCACGATCAACGCACGGCCCTGGAATCTCGGACTGAATTGCGACGACATTTGGACGAAGCCTTTTTGGTACTCCAGCTATTTAGCTACCCAGGTGATTACTTGGACATCGATTCGCCCCCGATTGAACGCATTGCAGAAACCATCGACAAGATGGAGGAAGATGTTCTACAAATCAAAACGGCATCCATTCGCTGCCGCCGCAGCGCAATCATAGAATTCGGCGAAGCCTTGGAAGTCCCAACCACCAAAAGCCGAGATGCGACCAGCCGATTAACAGAAGCTATCGAATCGCGTGTGCTTGAACTAATCATGAAAGGCGGGTGTAACGCGGCGCCTCGGGCGGCCTGCAATCCAACCTCAATGCTCTCCGGTCCATGAACTCGACCTTGGCATCCTCGATGAATCAGCCTTAAGCACCAAAGCTCCATTCTCTGGTTTTCATCTTTGGTACTTCGTCGGTCACAAAGAAGGGCTGACGCGCTTCACGGCATCTATGGCTTCGGTTCCTCGGAGAAGTTGGTTGCTCAACATAGGAATATAGGTTGCTTCGATCGCAAAGTGCTTTCGTTGCATTGCCATTTCGACCAATTCGAGCGCCGCTAACGTCAATCGACCCGCTCGCATTGAAAGTGGAAACGAGATCCGTTCCACTCCATCGTAGGCTCGGTAAATAACTTCGGTGCACACTAGCCTATTGGCGACTGTGAAATCGAAACTGAAATCATACTCTTTACCTTCGTGCATGAATGCGCGTGCTACAACCTGACGAATAGACTCTGGTTTTAATTGCGAACGGAGAACGAGAATCGAATCGGAACGATACGGAGATTCCAGGGAACGAAGATGAACACCGTCCTTCATGGCTTCAATGACTCGTCCTCGCTCGGGCAGATCGAGATCCAAAAAGTTCTGCCAACGAGAAGCAATCGAAGGATGGTTCGATAGGCCCCAGTCGGCAAGCGTTTGGCTGCTTCCAAGAAAAAGCGCTGAGTGGGGCCAATAGCCCGGGAGGAAATAATTGGTTATTGCGAACTCCTTGCGTACCAACAAGATGTCTCCTGGTGCGAGGATGCTTTGCAACGCATCTCGAATGGAATCGGGAAGTCCGGGTTGGTGGCCCCGTTTGAGATAACGATCTGCGGCGAGGATGCCAATCCCTTTCTGCATATGAAACATCGCTGCGTAGAAAAGATCTCTCTTCAAGAGACTTCCAAGCTGCCTAAGGCGAAATCGCAATCGCAGTTTCGCGTAGTCTGCCCAACTCAAATGCAACCGACAAGCCAATTGTTCGATGATGGTGATGAGGCTGTCTGATTCCCGATCGCAACGCAGCGAATCCAGGCGATTTCGGTTCCTTTCGAAATAGCGAGCTGCAGCAAACATATGCCACATGTGGCTTGGGTTCGTCCAAGATTCTTGGATAGAATCGTAAAGCCCCCCTGGAATTCCAAAGCTAGGCTCTGGCTCGTTGAGTTTGTGCCGGATCAAGGCTGATTCGTGGAATCGCTCTCGAATGAAGCGTGCTGCATCCAGTAGTACCAAAGTTCCCGCATATCCTGCAAAGAATAGCTGATCGTAGTCGTTGCGATTGCCGTGTCCTGCGATCCGCAGCTCGTGGACCAATTCGAAGAGGGCAGATCTGAGTTGCCAATAGGTAATCAAGACCTGGCGAATAGCCTCGTCTTCGGAAGGAGTGAAGTAGTCGCGGTCCATCTTGCTGGCGTACGTTGCCATCGCTTCAGCTTTTTGCTTCAACTCCGCAAACTGCGAGTAGACGGAATTCACTGTTCTAGTTGCTTTTTCAAAAAGCGCTTGGTTTTCTTTCGATGAAATTGCCATAGACCGATTCGCTTGCGATGAGTCCAGAGAGGTATCAGTCTATTCGAACCGTAGGCTATCAAAAACTCCATGATCAGCCAAACACGATTCCCCGCCTAAAACCGCTCCAGTCTATCCGCTTCCAGCATCCATGTCGTAAACACCAATAAATTACACTTGCCCGCTGGCGAAAGCTCCCAAAATTGCACAGCAAAAAAGGTGCTATCTGTGAGAGTGGAATCGCAACCTCTAAGTAACATGCGAGGCAGGCAAAACGTTTCGTTCGCAGACCTTTGGGATCAATTGTATCGCCATCGCCAGTAAAGCGTGAAGGAACACAGCGAATCGGATGATCCGAGCCGAGCGAGTTAATCCATCAGGTCCGTATGCTCGGCTTCTAATTTCTGTGAGGGGAAGATGAACGAGATTGCGGTAGTAATCAAAGGAAGATCGGATGAAAGAAACATGATAAGATTTGTTGATGTCGAGCAACCTACGAAGTAAATCGTGCCCTACTAGCGGAACTCAAACATAAGGTCTCAGTTTTATGAACTTCGTCCGTAATCTCGCCGCATGGATCGTGCGATCGTTGTTGTGGCTGCGCTATGACATTACATTGATCGGCAAAGAGAAACTCCTGCAGCGCGACGGCGTTTTAATTCTGCCAAACCATCCAGGTGAACTCGATCCAGTGATTGTTTTTTCGCACCTCTGGAGTCCAATGCAACCGCGCGGGATGGCAGTCGAAGATTTTTATTACATGCCGGTTCTGCATTACTTGATGCAAATGTTACGCGTCATTCCGATGCCCAACATGTACGGCGGAATTGGCAGCTATAAGAAATTTCGTGTCCGCAAAGCCCTAAAGCATGCGGCTGATTGCTTGAACGAAGGATCGAACGTCGTAATCTATCCGTCCGGTCGCTTGATGCGGAGTACCCGCGAGGAGGTTCGGGCAGCATCGGGAGTCTACGATATACTCAGCCAGGTCCAACAGAAGAGAATCTTGCTTGTTCGCACTCGCGGATTGATGGGCAGTTCATTTTCATGGGTCGCTTGGCAGGAAACACCACCTTTGTTTCGTTGTCTGCTGATTGCCCTTAAGCATTTGCTGATGAACCTGATTTTCTTTTCGCCACGGCGTAAAGTTGTGATTGAGCTTGTTGAATCCCCGCCAGACTTCCCTTACGACGGGACCAAGATGGAGATGAACCGTTATCTCGACAACTGGTACAACAAGGGTGGCGAAGAACAGATTGTGCTCGTTCCGCAAACTATTTGGAGCAAAAAAGCTTTCGAGCATCGTCAATCGAAATTGCCGGGGGAATCCAGCGTCGAGATTACGCCAGAGATTCGGCAAAAGGTCGTCAGCGAGATAGCCCGGCGCCGTGACATGGACGTGTCGGAGATACAGGATTCATGGTCACTATCGAGCCAGATCGGTTTTGATTCATTGGAACTGGCGGGGATGATTGCCTGGCTGGAAGAGGAGTTTCACGCTTACGAAGTCAAGGCAGAAGAACTGCGGAACGTCTACGATCTTCAAGTCGCTGCCGCCGGAGGTGCGACGGCATACGCGCTGACAGGTGACAACCCGGCTCCGAAGGCATGGCATGAACCGGCGCGCGATGTCGCTGTTACCGAACCGGATCCCAACACTTCGGTGCACATGAATTTTCTTAGGGTTTGTGATCGAGGTGGCAATGCAGTTGCGCTCGCGGACGATACCAGCGGGGTGCTCAGCTACAAGCGCGCGAAAATAGGGGTGCTGGTTCTGACGGAAATTATTCGACAATTTCCTGAACGGAACATCGGCATCATGTTGCCGGCAACGGGTGGAGCGGCGCTGGTGATTACGGCAACGCTGCTGGCTGGCAAAGTGCCGGTTATGATCAACTGGACGTTGGGCGACGCAAACATCGAACATGTTCTGGAACTCTCAGGGGTGAAAACGATTCTGACTTCAGCCCGTTTTCTCGATCGACTCGACTCGATAGACTTCGACCGAATCTCAGAGCACGTAGTGACCCTGGAGTCATTGCGAAAAAACCGGATTACATTGTGGATTAAAATTCAAGCAGCACTCCGGGCACGCAGCAAGGCTGAAAGGGTTTGTCGCATTTTTGGTTCGGATACGATTTCACCCGATGACCCTGCGGTGATTCTGTTTACCAGCGGTTCGGAATCGGCACCGAAAGGAGTGCCACTTTCACATAAGAACATTCTGTGCAACATCGCCGGCTGCCTGGAGGTCGTGCGGCCTGAAAGTAACGACTCATTGTACGCATTTCTACCGCCATTCCATTCATTCGGTTTCACGATTACAACGCTCTTGCCGCTGACCAGCGGACTGAAAGTTGCATTCTATCCAAGCCCAACCGATGCCAGAACACTTGCGCGCGGAATTGAAATGTGGAAACCGACGATCATTTGCGGCACGCCTACATTCGTCTCGGGGATTTTCCGCGCTGCCTCAGACGACCAACTGCAGAGTCTTCGATTGATCATGACCGCAGGAGAGAAGACTCCGGCGGAGTTAATCGAAACTGCCGCGAGACGTTTCGGTGCGAGACTGCTCGAAGGCTATGGTATCACGGAATGCTCGCCGGTTCTGACCCTTTGCCGACTTGACCGCCAGGTGGTGGGAGTTGGTCCGGCGATCAGAGACGTGGGACTCCGATTGGTTCACCCGGAAACCTATGAGGATGTGGTGCGAGGACAACAAGGGCTTATTCTGGCTTATGGACCGAATGTGTTCAGCGGTTATCTGGGCCGGACGTCAGAAGATGCGTTTATGGTACTGGACAACCAGCGCTATTACGTTACCGGCGACCTTGGCATTCTCGACGAATCGGACTCACTGGTCATCACCGGGAGACTGAAGCGTTTTGTCAAAATTGGAGGGGAGATGATCAGCCTACCGGCGATGGAAACGGTGATCCGGAACAACTTGCCGCAGAATGAAGGGGAGATCACTTCGGCGCTTACCTACATCGAGGATCCAGGTCAACGGCCGCTTATTTGCCTGTTCACAGCGGGAGGGCATTGCACCGACGTGGAAACGGTGAATGGGTTTCTACGTAACGCAGGTATGTCGAATCTGACACGCGTTCGCAAAGTCATGCATATCAACGAAATGCCTTTACTGGGAACCGGCAAAACAAACTACCGCGAACTCACCGAACTATTGAAGACCTCATTCGGCTCGGGTTTGAAAGTTTCATGAAACTCTCGAAATCAAATACCATTTAGGTCACTTGCTCGCCAGTTGCCGCCTTGCCTGCTATCCGCGTTAGTCTAGGTTGCTGGTTAGACCGATCCTGCAGGAGTACGACGCTTTCCACGGTTGACGAGCTTGTCATGCATCCTGCCGAATCTGGGAAGCTAGCAGCTAGGCACAACCTTGTGGACAAGCGAACCGATCCAAATTCAGAGTGCTTCAGCAAATAGGTCGAGAGGGATTTGCATCTGCTCAGCCGGTTCCTGAGTCCATTCCCATGGTTGAAGCCGTAGGGTCGAGTTGGGAACAGTGGTTTAGTGAGGTTACATCGACCCGCTATACCTTCATTGCTGGCAGCGATAGCCCAAGCGTTCGCGAGAACAAGACAGCCGATGATCTTCGAGCTGACTACAAACAGATTTTGGTCCATGCCTACGAAAACGGCGGCTATGCCTCTCCTGAGTCCTACCTAAAGAAGCTCTCAAGCGAGGACTTGGCAACGATTCAGCAAGTTCATCATCTTGCTGACCCGATTCGACCGGACTCATTATCATCCGAGTCAGCACTCAATTTGTTACTACCGCCCGATGCGCAGGTAGACGAAAATCGCGATGGTATAACCGCCGTTGGAGCTGCATACACGCTTCGATTTCCCGACAGCAACACACCGCCAAAAGTTCGAATGGCTTGGGAAGCAGCTACGAAAGACTTGTCCGAACAGGACCGAATGTTACATGTCATGCAAATGTGTTCGCAGCTTGTTACGGCGAACATGCATTCCGACCAGAATGGACAGTACGTTCGCAGCAGTCAACCAGGCGACGCCGACTGGGTCAATCCGCAGTCCTTCGCAGGTTTCTCATTCAAGAACCAAGCTAACGAATGGTTGGAGTATTTGAACCGTTTTTCCGCCCAAATGCCACCCGAACAGTATCAACGCGACTTTAAGTTTTGGTCTGCATTTCGAGATAACCTCAATATGTATGGCGAGTAAAAGCTCACGCATTGCAGGAGTCTTGCAAGAAAACGTCGACACTCTGTGCGACACAACGAATCATTGCAGTGTTCGAAGAGACAACGCGGAGACTGCCAGAAACGGCAAAGATACGCAGGCATTTCGTTTACTGTGATAAGTCGGGTTTCGCCATTTCAAGCTCACAACTAGATCTGGCGCCGCCTTGCGAATCAAAGCGTCGAGCTGTTCGATGATGTCGTGATGTTCAGGTTGAACACGTGTGAGAAAATCGAGGAGCACGGACATGGTGAAATCTCTTAGGTGCATAAATACGGAAGCCAGTTGGCGAAATTCTCCAATCCGAACACGCTTCCCCGCTGCCGCTCCAGTCTACCCGATCTTGCAGGCGGCAGCGCCAATGTCCACATGGTTTAGGCGTAACTTTTGAAAGCCGCGCTCGTCGGAAGGAATTGGACGCTTGGCACAATGGATGGGATTCGCAATTGCTAGGTTGCTGCTGGTAGACGCTGGTCGCTGCTAGGTTGCTGGCTAGGCCGATCCTGCAGGCGTACGACATTTTCACCGGAGATAGTCCAGAGGCCGATGACGCAGTAGCTCCAAATAAAACGCGGATTCAGAATCCGCTCGATTCGCCGCTCGCGTTGACCGCCTTGTTAGGCGAACCTCCCGCTCCGGCCACGGCCTCAGTACACCATCAAGGCTATCGGGTTGGATGTGAAGCAAGTACGCCGGTTGGAATCTGATACACTTCCTAAGTTCAATTTAAGTTCATTAGCGGAGGAAACGGCATGCGAGTATTAGTTTTGAGTATCGTTTGTTTAGTGGTAGCATCTGCTTTTGGGCAGCAACCGAAGGAGATTACCAACAGTATCGGGATGAAGTTGGTTTTGATTCCGGCTGGTACTTTTACTATGGGTTCGCCTGTTGGGGAGGTCGGAAGGCAAGAAATCGAGAAGCCTCACGAAGTGACGATTAGCAAGTCCTATTACCTTGGCACATACGAGGTAACCCAGGGTGAGTATGAAAAAGTGATGGGTAGCAATCCAAGCATATTCAAGGGATCGAAGAACCCAGTGGATAGTGTGTATTGGGAAGAAGCGGTTTCATTTTGCAAGAAGCTATCCGAAATGCCTAAAGAGAAAGCAGCTGGGCGAGAGTATCGATTACCGACAGAAGCGGAATGGGAGTACGCTTGCCGTGCTGGTAGCACCACCTCATATAGTTCTGGAGACACGGCGGAATCACTTGGTGAGTATGCATGGTTTGGCGAAGGTCTTAGAGGAACGACCCATCCAGTGGGGTTGAAAAAGCCGAATCGATGGGGCTTGTATGACATGCACGGGAATATTTGGGAGTGGTGCCAGGACTGCTATGTTCCATATTCATCGGATGCGGCGACCGATCCACAGGGGCCCAATGGGGGCTCGGCCCGCGTGATCCGTGGCGGTAGTTGGTTCAACGACGCGGCGTATTGCCGGTCGGCGCTCCGCTACTCGGACGGCCCTACGTCCCGTACGGGCACCTTCAGCTTCCGCGTGGCCCTGACTCCGTCTGTCAAGTAGCCGGAGGCGGAACTTAACAAGTAGTGGAGCTGTGGACTTTTTGAAATAACCGATTGATCTCAAGGTCGTTGTAGATCGGAACTTCGAAATCATTCACCTGATCTTCGTTGGCAATATCCACAGGTATGTGCTGGCCAACCTGTTAACCAATATGTCAGTTGCTGCTGGTAGCTGGCAAAAACTGATAGCACTCCTCTGTGGACATGGTTCCGACCAATCCTGTTGGCGCAGACGGATTCGCATTCCACAGTTGGGAACGACTTCTCCCTCTCAATTTGACGACCACCAACGTTTTCCCACGTCCTCATGCTTCTGATGTTAACCAGCCTGTCGTCATTCAAGATAGGGTTGCTTCCGGACCCCGACGAAAATCTCGCGAACCGTTGACACGCTATTTAACAACTCAGTGCGATTTGAGAATCGAGAAGATTCCGCACCGTCGTAATTTCTTCTCTGTACCTCCCGCGAGAATTGGCCTCTACCAACGAATTCCAACGTCCACACCCTCGACATCGCCTATTTTGTGTTAACCAGATTGTCGTTTACTTTTTGGGTTGCTTACGGACACCGAAGGTCGTCTGGGTTGTTAACTAAAACTTTTGGCCGGATTGAGAGTCTGAGAGTCCGACCGATTCGGTCCAGAACCAGGCTCAAAACTGGCTCAAAAATGCGATCGGAGAAAATTTAGAGAGCGATCTCTAAATCTGGCCAAAACTGGCATACCAATGAAAAGACTGGTGGAAAAACGAAAAAAGCCGCGAGGGGTCGCTCTCGGCTTATTCTGTTCACTAGTGTGGCGGGTTATTTCCGCTTTTCAATTTCAGCTCAAATTCGACATGGCTCATCACCGACCGAACAGTTAACAGACTCGCTATCAAAGGCGTTTTAAGCACCATTGAAGGCTCTTTATGGCTAATAATTTTGCTTTAAGAAGCAGCATGGAGGCGATGATCAATTCTTCTATTCCTACGACACTCTGAAAAGTGACCGCTGGGTTTACTCAACCGATGCGACAATCTAGTTAACTGAATAGATTAGGTAAAACCCATCCGGATCTTGGCAAGTTCAGGCAGCGCTAATCGTGGCAGTTTCTTCAAAAAAGTTCTCGAAATCCGAAATGACTGCGATCTACGTTCGCCAATCCAGATCTAGCAACAGTAGTTTCAGCTCTTGCAAGAATCAGAGTGGGATCTGCTTTGATTTTGCTCAATCCCGAAACTGGCTCATTGTCGATTTCTATTCTGACGAAGGCGTTTCCAGCGCGACATTGAATCGCCCTGAGCTAGTAAGACTGTTGTCGGATATTGAGGCAGGCGAAATTCGTCGAGTGGTCGTCTACGCTGTTGATCGACTCACAAGACGACTTCTCCACCTGCAACAGTTGCTGGAGCTTTTCGAGCGCAAGGGAGTACAACTGCACGTCGTTACGGACCCGAATTATGGCGAGTCGGCGGCCACTCGTTTGACCTCAAATATTGTCGCCGCCGCCAGTGAATTCCAACTCGATCTCACCCGCGAAAGAATGGCAGAATCGAGATTGGCGCTTAAGTCAAAAGGGAAACGCGTTGCCGGCCGACTGCCGTTTGGCTACTCGGCCGATCCACGAACAAAAAAGCTCATTCCAAATCCACATCAGTCTCGTCTGGTCTTCGAGATCTTCCAACTTGCATCCGCTGGTGGTGTTCCAACGTACATTGCTGAGGTAGCCAATTTGCAGAAGTGGGAGTTTCATAACAACGAAGTTGGCAAATGGACGGATGGCCGAGTCCTGTCAATTCTAACAAACCCAACTTATCAAGGACGTATTCGCCACGGGGCTTCAACATTGCCAGGTGAACATTCGGCGATCGTGAGTTGCGAAGTGTTCAACTCGGTTCAGGATCAATTGAAGGCCAGGCGAACGCTGGATCCAAAAGTTCGGCGACCTCCCAGAAGTCGCAATCCGTATGGCGCGAAAATGTTAGGTTTGGTCGTCTGCGGATCTTGCAACCGCCCAATGTCTACAAGCGTGTCACAGCGTGGATCCACTCGATATCTCTACTATAGATGCCGATCAAAGTCGCAGGAACGGCCCCCATGCAGTGGAGTAAACATCCAAGCCTACGAGCTTGAAGGTTTTGTCCTTGAGCGACAAGGGCATGTTGAGGACACGTTGTCTATAATTCCCCTTGAATTTAGGGGCCGTTGGCGTGCGCTCTCAGCGTTTGAGCAAAGCAACAAACTGCGAGAGGTCGTAATGCAAGTAATCTACGATCAGTCGGGGAATCAGATTGTGATAAATTTACGCGATGATTCTTTGACCATCTTGGACGCTCACGAGTAATCTCTGCTCTAGAATTATTAATTGACAAACTGGGATGTCGCCTCAAAATCTTTGGATAAGATTCCCAACCGGATAACGGTCACGCTCCCGGTAAAGGTTAAGTCAAAACGGTCTCACCTCCGATCACCAAGAGTTGCTCCTTTCGACGGCTGAATCTTGCAGCGTCCTTCAAGGCTGTTATAAAGTTGCCTGCAACCATCCTCACTAATTTGGGTGCCGCTCAAGTAGAGATACCTCAAATGGCTAAACTGTGACAGAACTGGCAAAACTTCATCATCGATTGGTGAGCGAGAAAGATCGATCGAGTAAAGCGTCCGTTTGTCAGCCAGAGGCATAAGTCCCTTAACAAGCTCCTTCTGACATCCGGGTAGCCGTAAAAATTTAAGGCGGGGCATCTTCTCGAAAGCTTTAACAGCTTCGGCGGTAAGCAATGAGCAATCGGCAAAATAGATTTCCTCTAAGCTTTCGCATCCGACGAACGGTTTGATTTCCTCATCAGTTAGCGGCAGAGAAATTGAGAGCGTCAAGAGTCGGTCCATTTGCCCGATGAAAGGGAAGGATCGCCTTACGTCCCCGTTCGTCGTCGAGACAAACAGTTTGTCAAGGTTCGTGAGTTCCGGAAGCCAGCCATAATCAGTCCCGACTTCGACTCCGAGGATATCGAGGCCATCGAGGCTCTTCATCCGGCTCAGTGGTGCGAAATTTTGATTACAGAAGATGGAAAGATTCCGGACGTGCTGTAAAGTGGATATTGCGTCAATACCCTCTGCCGTCAAAGATGTAGGAAGATATAGTGAGCCAAGTTCTTTTAGGTGTTTGAGATGAGAAAGCCCAACTCCGGTAATGCCGGTCTGACGAAGATCTAACCCATCTAAGTTTTTCAAGCCGGACAGGTGCGTAAGCCCCTCGTCCGTGATACTGCTGCCTGCCAGAGACTTTATGCTCTCAAGCGATTGCAATCGGCCAAGATGCCGCAACGCTTCGTCGGTTAAATACTCAACACTCTCCCCGGTGAATGGGTAACCAAAAATAATTTGACGGATGTTAGGGTGGTTGTCAGCAAGATATTTTATGTCGTCATCCGTAACCTGCTCGAACGGAAGAACGGAATTCTTGTACTCTTTGCCATCGATGATTATAGTTGACCCTATATTTCGTTCGATAACGGCTTCTCTAGTATCCGGTTCTCTGATGGTGAACTCGCCGCACCCGATTACTATTGTTGAAAGCGAAAGCCATAGGACGCAATTTTTCACTTTACAGATCGTTCTGTTGTTCATTATCGAAAGCCTTTCTAAATAGGGTTCTTAGGGGAATTTAGTGGGTAGAAATGCTGGGAAAGAGGTCTAGCTTTCCGCAGAAAAAGAGAATGCGTGTTCTGTAGTTTTCGGGTGTGACCGGCTCTTCGGTTAGTTACGACGCCATTGTCAAAAACGCTTCGCTATAGTTTCGTCTTTCCTTTCCGTACTTGGAGAGGTTTATCGCACGGTGTTGTTCAGTCGCCACGTCCCAAAGTTCGCTTGATTCAAT
>JANPNA010000111.1:0-2879 GCA_031427235.1 Pirellula sp. | reverse complement strand
ACCGACGTTCATGGCTGGACGAATACCGGCAAAGAACAAGTCCGGCTGGAGGTAAATCTGACCGTCGGTGATGGAGATCACGTTGGTTGGAATGTAAGCGGAAACTTCGCCTTCGAGGGTTTCGATAATGGGAAGACTTGTGATCGAACCACCTCCCAAGGCCTTAGAAAGTTTTGCAGAACGTTCTAGCAAGCGGCTGTGGCAGTAAAACACGTCACCGGGGAACGCCTCACGCCCAGGAGGGCGACGCATCAAGAGGCTCAATTGACGATACGCGACAGCTTGCTTGCTCAAGTCATCGTAGACGATCAATGCATGACCGCCATTGTACATAAAGTGTTCGGCCATCGCAGTTCCGGCGTACGGAGCGACGTATTGGAGCGGAGCTGGAGCACTCGCCCCGGCAACGATGACGGTTGTGAACTCCATCGCGCCCTTCTTTTCCAGAGCATCGATCACCAACGCTACGGAGGAGTCCTTTTGACCGATAGCAACATAAAAGCATTTTACGCCTTTGCCTTTCTGGTTCACGATGGCATCAATGGCGACGGCGGTTTTGCCAGTCTTTCGGTCACCGATGATCAATTCACGTTGTCCACGCCCAATCGGGGTCATCGCGTCAATGGCCTTGATCCCGGTTTGCATTGGCTCATGAACTGGTTGTCGCTCAGCAACACCGGTCGCAATCAGTTCAACGGGCCTTGTGATGGTCGCGTTGACAGGTCCTTTGCCGTCGAGCGGGTTTCCGAGCGGATCGAGAACTCGACCGATGACAGCATCGCCGGCGGGAACCGATAGCAGTTTGCCAAGAGCGCGAACTTCGTCCCCTTCTTTGATGCTGAGGTAGTCACCGAGAATAATAACCCCGACGCTCTTTTCCTCGAGGTTGAAGGCCAAGCCGGTAACGCCACTCGGGAACTCCACCATTTCCCCAGACATGACGTTCGAAAGACCATAGACACGGGCGATACCGTCTCCAACTTCGAGAACCGTGCCTACCTCACGCACGTCGATCGTGCTGCCGTACTGTTGAATTTCGGCCTGAATGACCGACGCGATTTCGTCCGAATTGAATTTCATGGTTTGTTGATCAACGACTTACAATGGATCAAAAAGGTTTGGTGATTCGCTGGAGAGCGAATTGGTAGTTTCGTTCAATTGTTTCTAGGAAGCTAAGCTACTCAGCTTCTCTCGAATCGCAATTTCGGCCTTGGCCAAGGTTGCCTTCTTGAGCAAGTTCAATTGTCCATCGACGCTGCCGTCGAAGACCAAATCGCCTACCCTTACAATCAATCCGCCAAGAATCGTTGCATCCACTTTCGAAGTAATAGCAACATCTTTCTTGAACAGGTTTTGCAGTTTTTCCTTCAGAGATTTGAGTGCAGCCTCATCGAGTTGTTGTGCCGTCGTAACGAGCACCCGAACTCGCCCCACCGCTTCGTCTCGAAGCGAAGCAGCCGCTCGGTAGATACCGCGAATTGCGTTTAATCTACCTCGTCGCGAGACCACTTTTAGAAACGTCAAAAGGGTTGCATCCATTTTGCCAGCGAAGGCTTTGTCGAGCACCCGAATCTTTTCGTCCGACGCCAGCTTGGGGTTGGCCAACGCCATTTCCAAAACCGGTTGCTTGTCAAAAACATCGTGAATGAGTGAATGAAACTGTTCCATCACGGACTCAACGTTTCCGGTCGAGCCAACCGCCGCCAGCAATGCTTTCGCGTAGATGGGTCCGACGTGCATCGACTCATCGTCGAAGGCTGAATCGCTTTTTTGTGTTTCCGACATCGTGTTGCTTCGATTAGTGGACTAGTTCTGGCTTGGCATCTTTTTCAGTGAATCGGCGATCAACTGCTTGTGATCATCGGTTCGCAATTCGCGACCAACGACTCGACGGGCCAACGAGAACGCAATTTCTGTGCTCTTGCCAGCGATATCGGACAATGCACTTTGTTTTGCGGACTCAATATCAGCCAAAGCCCGATCGCGTTGGCGACCTGCTTCGGCCTGCGCCTCGGCTACGATTCGCTGGCCAGCCGACTCTGCATCCTTCCGAGCCTGAGTGATCAGGTCCGCAGACTGAGCATGGGCCGTTTGCAGCTTAGCATCGTATTCCTTCAGCTTTGCCATGGCTTCGTCGGCCGATCGTTTTGCCTCTGAGATCTGAGTGGCAATCGTCCGCTCCCGCATCGCAAGACCTTGGGAAATTGGTTTCCACGCAAATACGTACAAACCGCCGACGAGCAACAAAAAGACGACTGCTGACCAGATCGTTTTGTCGGTTTTTATGTCGATCAACGAATCCAAATTCGCACCTGCATAAGCGGAAGTCGGATCGGGAGCATGATCATCGCTGCTTGCAATCGAGTTGCTGGTGAAAGCAACGCATACCGCAAGGCATAAAAGCCATTTCATCAAAGTAACACCGTAAACCATAGTCGTAACCACCGGGTAGATATCACTACTTGCCAAACTGTTGCGAGCCAACAAGAACCGCGTAGAACGCCACGCCTTCGATAAGAGCGGCGGCAATAATCATCGTTATGCGAATCGTACCAGCTTGTTCTGGTTGACGGGCGATCGATTCAACCGCTCCCTTGCCGAGCAAACCGATACCGATACCAGCACCAATAACAGCCAAACCGCCACCGATTGCACCCGGCATGGAACCAGCACCTTGTGCGGAAGCAGGCATAGCCATCAACGCGACAGCACCCAGTGCATACAAACCAACTCGAACAGAATTAATCACTTTCAAAATCTCCTAGCTATTCTTAACGCTACAAAATACGCATGGAAGCAAAAATTTTGCGAAACACACATTGGATCCGCACCAACAAATCACCTAGTGGTGATGCATCGAACTACCGATGAACATCGCT
>JANPNA010000110.1:0-13232 GCA_031427235.1 Pirellula sp. | reverse complement strand
GGCGTCGATCTTAAGCTGGGCCGCGAAACACTTTCGCTAGCGTTCCATAGTAGCGGAATGCGTCAAGCATTTCGTTGGCGTCCAGCATTCACGAAAGCTTTGACAGCTTCCGCTACGATTTAAATCGGCCCGCCTTAAGATCGACGCGCGGTTTTCGACGATTGTCAAGCACTCAGGGAACCGGGGCTAGCGCCCAAACGGCTAATCACCGGGAAATACTCGCATTGTGATCAATTAGGTTCCTGGCACGAATCTTTACTAAAAGGTCTCGCTCTCGAGAGCTTGAAGTGTCGGGTCCAATTTATTGGCGTTCGGGATTACTTGAGTGACGCTTACTTTGTTGCGTTTCAACTCTTCGATTTGTGCGGCCATTCGCTGTAGAAGCGATGCAATTTCATTGCCAGCGCTTTCGCCCAAATGGACGGTCAGCGCTTTGCGAGCGCTGTAGGACAAACTCAAATCATCTTTTTTCATGTTGTGTACTTACTTTTACGGCTTGCGGGGTTCAATCGGCTCGGCATTCTGCGAATAGACGAAATCGGAGTCTACTCAACCGTAACGCTTTTTGCCAAGTTTCTTGGTTTGTCGACATCGCAACCGCGAAGGACTGCAATGTGGTAGGCCAGGAGCTGCAAAGGAATGGTTGCAACAATAGGTTGCAAGAAATCCTCGACGTAAGGGATCTCGATAATGTCGTCCACCAATCCATCCAGCTTGCTGTCCACTTGATCGACGACCGCAATCACAGGCCCGCGCCGAGCCTTGACCTCTTGCAGGTTGCTCATGGTTTTGTCGTAAACATTCGATCGCGATAGCAGGAAGAGGGACGGAGTGTGTTCGTCGACCAAAGCGATTGGTCCATGTTTCATTTCGGCAGATGGATAGCCCTCAGCGTGAATGTAGCTGATTTCCTTTAGCTTGAGCGCACCTTCGAGGGCGGTTGGGAAATTGTAATTGCGGCCCAAGTACAAGAAATTCGTAGCATCTTTGTATTTTTCTGCAATCCGTTTGACTTGAGCGTCACAGCCTAACGCATGTTCAACCGCGGTAGGTAGGTTCTCCAATTGATCGATAATGCGCAGTCCAGCTTCGAAGCTTAAATGCCTCAGTCGACCAAAGTAAAGTGCCAACATGGTCAGGATACACAATTGTGACGTAAACGCTTTGGTGGATGCGACTCCAACCTCCGGACCCGCGTGCAGGTAGATTCCGCCGTCGGCTTCTTGTGCAATGCTACTGCCAATGACGTTGCAAATGGCAAGCGTATGATGGCCTTTTCGTTTCATCTCGCGGAGCGCAGCCAAAGTGTCGGCAGTCTCACCGCTTTGAGTGATTCCGAATATCAATGTATCGTGGTCCACTGGCGGATTGCGATAACGCAGTTCACTCGCATACTCCACTTCAACAGGCATACGAGCAAACTCCTCGATCAGGTACTCTCCGACCAACGAGGAATGCCATGACGTCCCGCAAGCGGTTAAAATTAGCCGATTGACTTTTCGCAACTGCGCGGGGGTTAGGTTCAGTCCTCCAAACTTGGCTGTGGCGCTTTCCCGGTCCAGCCTGCCTCGCATCGCATTTCGAAGCGAGGTTGGTTGCTCATATATTTCCTTGAGCATGTAGTGTGGGAAACCTTCGCTCGAAACCTCTTGGTGACGATTTTCAAGTACTCGCACTTCCGGTCGTATACGCCCTTGATCCCGGTGGACAACTTGAATGGAGTCGCGAGTTACCACTGCAATTTGATGGTCCGCCAAATAGATGATTCGCTCCGTATGGCCGATCAAAGCAGAGCTATCGCTAGCGATGAACTGTTCTCCTCGCCCAACTCCTAACACCAATGGGCTGCCACATCGAGCGGCCACCAACAAGTCAGGCCGGTCTCGAAACATAACGACTAGACCATATGTGCCACGAAGCAAGGGCAAGGCTGCTCGAACCGCTTCCACAAACACGGCGTTCGGCCCTTCGTTGGCATGCGTTGACGTGGAATCGATGCTTGCTGGTGAATCGAGCAAGATTTTTAGATTGTCGGCTATCAGATGGGAAATGACTTCCGTATCGGTTGCCGACTGAAACATATAGCCTTTTTCAACCAGAGCTTCCTTCAGTACCTGGTAATTCTCGATCACGCCATTGTGCACCACTGCCACCAGACCGCGGCCTCCGAGATGTGGGTGTGCGTTTTCGGTGGTGGCGGGCCCGTGCGTTGCCCAGCGTGTGTGGCCTATGCCCGTGAATCCGGTCATTGGAGAAAGTGACAACAATTCCGCTAAGCGATCTATCTTTCCGACCGCACGATTGAGTTGAAACGACCCTCCGGAGCTCGGCAAGGTGGCGATGCCAGCGCTGTCGTATCCGCGATACTCAAGCCGCCGCAGACCGCCAACCAGGAAAGGTGTCGCTTCTTTTTTGCCTACGTAGCCAACAATCCCGCACATGCCGTCACCCTACTGGGAATGAAAATCTATTTGACCGTCAAACTTTACGCCACTCGTTTGGTTTTTGAGTGGAAGAGAATTGCCAAACTCCATTTTTCAGTAATTGAATCTGTCTGAATATCCCGATTCTTGGGAAAAACCCCAACATTCATAGCCCTAATTACTGGTTGCTGTGCTAAAGCAAGCGGCATCTTTGATTTGCACTGGGGGGAAAGGATCACGGCACGGAGTGCCGTGCTACACTGAGGCTCCTGCCGAACGATGGCGGGCTCCTGCCGAACGATGGCGTCGCTAGCTCGACAGTTGCCTCGCTCTCCCGTTGGAACCTTTAAAATGCTGCTACTGAATTCGCCGCTTTTGGCTTATATTTCATTTCGCAGATATTTCTCAAGGCAAGCATTTTTCGGAAGATTTTGATGGCGCGTTGGACGGAACAAGGGGAAAGGTTGGTAAATGACATAGCCAATCGATACGGAGCTAGTTACGAAGCGGTTTCGCTCATGCTTGATTCGATCCTGAGAGGGAACGGCACCATGGCCCAGTTTAATATTTATGAACTGGGTGGATGTGGACAATGGATGCGTGGTGGCATGACCATGGTCGGCGACATGTTCAACTACCAACTCAAGTCCAAAGTCGACGGCATCTGCAGCGATTTATCCAATGCCATAGTCGACCAAAATCTACAGGTTGTTCCTCCACCACCCCCTCAAAAATCAGGAAGTGGCATGAGACGCAGGCGCACTGACGGAAGACGAATTTGCGGCCAAGAAGACCGAACTGCTTGCTCGGCTCTAGCCTGGATTATTCACCGGAGATTTAACGGTCAGCCGAAAGCGCTAGCCTCCGGTTAGGGCGGAGCGGACAACCGTGGCTAGCGCCAAACGGCTAATGAATAATACGGGCTAGCGCCGCACGAAGTCCTGGGAAACGCCTCGAGATACCATCGAGGCATTCTGGATGGTGCCTGACATCGATTCCAACAAGTGCTTTTGATCCAAGTAATTCATGATCGCAACTCGCACATCGACCGGCAAATGCGAGAGCTTGGTAAGGTTGTACGATACCCCTTGTTGGTAGATCAACGATTCCATCCACTGCTGCGGAATGGAGGGTTCATAGATATCAAGCTTGGCACCCAGTTTATGGATTGGGGTAGGATAGCTTCGCTGTTCAATCGTCCTAGCGTAGGTCTTAGCAAATTGCTTTAGGTTCTCTTGTTGACGAACATATCGCGTGGCAGCGTAAGCGGCGTTCTCGTCGTACTCTTGATAGAGAGCGACCACAAACTGTTGGGTGGAAAGAATGCGAGTCCGTTTGGAATGCGAGTTCTCCAACCCTGCGGCTTCAATGGTGACGTCCAACAAATCTGCACGCCATGCATTGGGTACTTCAAAAACAATGCGAAATGGGCGAGCGCCCTCCAGCGTCGTCTGCGAGGATTGACGGACTTTGAAGTAGACTCCACGACGGCGTTCCAAGGTACCCGCGGCACTTACCAATTCCATGGACGGCTTCTTGGCATAGTGCACCGTTTCATGCGCATTGTCATGATAGTATGCGTAGCCCTGTGCTGAGCCCACTCCTGGATATCCCCCCGCTCCACGGATGGCTGCTTCTCGAACTCGATCAGCCTCTTGGCTAACCTGCATCGCACCGAAAACATCGCTCTGCATTTCGGTTCGAGGCGAGTAGTCTGCGACTTGAACATCCTCGTGTCGGCTCACGATACGAACGGTGTATTCTGTAACGACGGCACTGTCGCCAGGCGTGAACAAAGCCGACACATCCAGTTGCACGTCTACCATCCTGGAATTTGGTAGCTGGTTCATCACACCAATCGAACTCGACTCCCTAGCGGGTGCCAAAGGGTTCACATCGAATGCAACCTGCCCAAAGCCGATCGAAAAATTCGAAAATGCAGCAGCCAACAAAAAGATACAAAATCGAACGAAAGAAACTAAAGTCTTCATATCAAAACCCCCTCCATGGCACTCGACCGAAAGCTGGCATTAACATCCGCTTGCGGGGATAGCCCATTGTTTATGGATCATCGTTTCCGTCACGATCCTTGCACGCTCGGTTGTCTATCTAGAACGCTCATCTCAGAGCAACCGCCGTTCCATCATGGAAAGAAGCATTCAAAAAAGCGGAAATCGTTGAACGCGGGTTTTCTATTTTTCCTAACCCGCAAGATCCGCCTCTGAGTTACCCCAGTGCGTTGTAATACTAACAATGTCTAAGTGTCAGACAAGCGAATGGGAGTCGAGAAATCGAGTTGCGAGAAGCTTGTGATGGTAAGCCCGGTAAAATCCGCAGGCAGGGGAACATTGTTCGGCCGGACGCTCACGACAACTTGCATGCCAGCTTGACTGGCTGCAAGCCATTCCGAATGAACGTCTGTCACAAAAACGATCTCAGTGCGATCAAATTGGGATTCCGCCGCAATCCTTTCGTAACTTGCAACCTCCTTCTTGGTCCCGATGGTTGTGTCGTAGTGAGCGCTGAACAAGTCGGTTAGGTCCCCCAGAACCGTGTACTTGAAGAACATCTTTTGTGCTAGCACGCTGCCAGATGAGTAAATCCTCAGATCCATTCCGCTCGCTTTCCATTCCTCAAGGGCAGGAAGAACATCCGGAAACAACTCGGCTCGGAGGGCTCCGCTTTCAAACCCAAACTGCCATACCAAGCCCTGCAGTAACTTCAGCCCCGTGGCCTTGCTATCGGTAGCCATCAACAGGTGGCAGTGCTCCAACAACTTGAGTACCGCTGTTGTCTTTTTCGTCTGCCATGACAGGCCAAGCCAATTGTCGATCGACGCAATCTGAGCGTCTTTGGCAACCGTCCGAATAGCATCCTGCACAAGCAGCGATTCCCAATTCTCCACGAGGAACCGCTCCAGGTTTTTCTGCGCGTAGGGAAACATGACATCGTAAACAAAACGAATATCAGACATCGTGCCTTCGATATCCAACAAGACGCATTGAGCCTGAAGTTGAGCGATTGTCATGGAGTTACGGTCGGATCATCGGTTCGATACGTTTGTTTGAGGGCAGAAAGTTCCCGCCAAAACACATCGGGCTAATCTCACTGTGGACCCCTTGTTCGACATAGTGAGGTGTCCAGCCAGCGGTATCCTCAAAGAATCGAATGCATCGTATATGTCTGTCGTCGCATAGATTGAACCAATGCTTCATGCCGCACGGAACGTTGATCATATCTCCGCTTTCTACCGTGACTCCAAAGACGGGTCCACCCTCGGGATCCAAGTGAAAGATGCCTTTTCCGGAAACGGTAAAACGGACTTCATCCTCACTGTGCGTATGCTCTTTGTTAAACTTCTGAAGCATAACGTCCAAGTTAGGAGTATCGGCATGGACGTTGATGACGTCGGCCGTGACGAAGCCACCTTTTTTCTTGATTTGTTCGATCTCAGGGGCGTATTCTGTCAAGATGTCTTGGTCGGTAGCAGTCGGACTGAGGCGTCCAGATACCTGCCACTGTTCGAACCAAATCCCAAAAGGCTTTAGAAACTCTGAGATTTCGGTGGGATCGTCAATCGTGCGCTGTTGCGATGGAATAAATACGCTGGCCATGGTTTTAGGGTGATCGACGAGGGTGAGGACATGCAGGAATTGAAGTGATTTAGAACAAAACTTTAGCGTTTTTTGAAATGAATTGCAACAACTTGCTGTGGACAACTGGGGAGAACCAGTTTATCCAGGTCTGGCCGCCTCTGGCCAAAGGCCCAGGGTTGCGTACACTATTGAGTCGCAGCGAATGGTTAGAAACTGCGAATCCGTTCCGATTTCGTTTTGTTTCCAACGCAAAGCCACCATTTTCCCTCCGGAGTAGCTCTCATGGCCCATACATTGCCACCATTACCCTACGCGTCCAACGCCATGGAACCGCACATCGATGCGCAAACCATGGAGATTCACCACACCAAGCACCATCAGGCCTACATCAATAATTTGATCAAAGCCGTTGAAGGCACACCGCTTGAGGCGAAGACTGCCGATGAACTCATCAAAGATCTGAGCGTCGTTCCCGAAGACAAGCGAATGGTCGTTCGAAACAATGCTGGCGGTCACGTCAACCACTCCTTCTTTTGGCAAGTCATCGGCTGGAATGCTGGGGGCAAACCAAGTGGTGCTTTGCTGGCGGACATCGAAGCGACGTTCGGCAGCTTCGACGCATTTAAGGAAAAATTTGGTGCCGCTGGAACTACTCGCTTTGGCAGCGGCTGGGCATGGCTCGTCGTTAATAAAGGCAAGCTTGAAATTGGCTCCACCGCCAATCAAGACAGCCCGTTGATGGGAAAAGCGGTCGCCGGCATGGAAGGGACTCCAGTTCTCGGCATGGATGTATGGGAACATGCCTATTACCTCAAGTACCAAAACCGCCGCCCAGATTACATCGCTGCGTTTTGGAACGTGGTTAATTGGAACGAAGTAACCAAACGTTACGACGCAGCCAAAAAGGCTTAGTTCTGACGTTCATGTCAACAAGTGTGGCACGGCGGTCCCCGCCGTGACGTAAGGCGAGCGGTTTCTTTTTGGTCGGTGACAATTCAAAGGATGCGAGCTAAACTGAACGTTTTAGCCTAAGTCGATTCTACATTGCAAACATTCCGTAGAGATGGTCCATGACCGAATCTGTCCAGCCGAGTACGAACACCTTGCCAGCGACTGAGCCGTCGTTGGCCCAGCCTAGCACTCTGCCCATAACTGTGGACCAATACGAATCTCTTGTTGCGCGAGGCGATTTCGAGGGATTCTTGGGTCAGGTTGAGTTGATTCATGGGAGGATCGTGCATTTGAATCCGCTATGTTTGCCGGAAGCGAGCCTTGAAGTTAGTGCCCTTTTCTTGATTTGAACTTTGGCGGAGCGGCGGACAATCTGTGGCTGGCCAAGAGTTGTCTATTCGGGCTCCTCGACGATTTTCGCAAAGATTCGCTTGTCCGGCTTAACGGCAGTTAATTTTGGGGCACTCAAATGCAAAAGCACAACGCTTCGCATTTTCTTTTGCTTCGCAACAGGCGTAATCGCAAGGTCGCCTAATGGCTGGTCCGACCAAGCCAACGCGATGAATTCCCCAGGTGTCAGCGGATATTTTTTCGACAGGTCCTCCAGCATGGGGCCGAGGTACAATTCATCTTGAAGATCTTGTTCTGTCCATAACACTCCATCCTCGGCCCGCATGTACGTCGGTCGACCAAGGATGGGATTGCGGTCCCACTCATTTCGCCATCGATTGTCTGTTTCCCGAATTTCCAGTTCACAGCGTTTGACAGTACCATCGTCGGCCGTTCCGAGCCAGCCGCTAACAAGCTTTCCTTCTAAATCAATGCCAATAATTCCAGCTTCATTGATGGCGAAGCCAAGTCGATTTTTGATTTCGACCGACTTCATGTCGCTATCGAAGTCGGCGGTTAGCTTACCGGCAAAGTTCACCGTCTCTTCTGCTTGAAACAAGCCGGTTGTATTGGAAAGGACAGGGACGCTTTGCATACCAGCCCCTGCGTCATCCGCGTACCAATAGTCGATTTGGCTGATCGTGCTTCGAGATCGCTTATTGCCTGAGGTGGAGGCGAACGGGAGGACTACACCGGTGTCTTGTTCGTACACAGCCCGATAATTGGTTGACAGAGATGTGTACAAGGCTGTGTAACTGGAAAACAAGCCGCGAGGATAACCTTGGTGCACTTCAAGAAATCCATAACTTGTCTGACTTCTCGAAAAGCCGACGTCGAGCTGGACGCTTCTGGCAACCACAAAGGCACCGGCCAAGGCGATGACGGGAGCGGCTGCCCAGGCCAACTCCACGCGTCCGAAAAGACGGAAAAACAGCCAGTTGACTGGAACCAATACGATTAAATAACCCAATAGAAGCTTGATAATAGTGTTGATTTTCGGAACGGTGATCCCGGACGATTGTTGCAGGCATTGTCGAGCATTGACCAACACCGTTGATTCGGGATTCCAGGCCCCAAGGCTCGTCCGTTTTAGCTTTGAGATTTCGGCGGAGCTGTGCGTGTAGGGCTGTTCCACAACGACTTTGTTTTCGTTGTCTTTTTTTGGTGAAGGAGCGAGTTTTCGCGTAGTTGATTCGTCCAAGTCCCTAGCCCACATTCGCAGTCGAGTCGAAAGGAGCGGATTCATCTCGGAACCCTCAAACTCATCGGCGAACTTCGTATCTGCCTCGAGACCAGCCGATGGATCCCGGTGTGGTTTCGCAAGGATTGCATTGTGTACAAACGAACTGTACGAAGGCCATCGAAGAAACGCGATGTCGCTCATCGGAAAAGTCGTCATTACCACTCGGCCTTGACCGACCAACCTCTCCGCGACCAGCCCTTCCAACGACATGATTTCGCCACTGGCGGCCACGTACTTTACCCAGTGCGCCCCTGTTGCCAACTCACCCGCTAATTTCGGGATCGGTTTGGCTGGCGCGATCAAAACTCTCTCACCAAGTATCTGCTTGATGGACCAGGTGTCGTTCAAGGAATTGATTTCGTCCTCGGTGACAATAGCATTCGTCGTTCGCAGGAGCGGTGTGTACTCCTTCATTATGCTGGACTCAATTCCACCGGTAGCCTCCGGTCCGTTCAAGATGATCGTACCGCCAAAATAAAGCCAGTCCTGAAGGGCTTGCTGTTGGTCCGAAGACAGGATCGCAACCGAGGAATCGTTGATTACGAAATGCGAGATCGACGTCATCGCGTAAAGGCGATTTGGAAATTGCGTTGCGACCTCGTCTTCGTTGAGGTCGATGATGCGGTGTGGGGAGATTCGCTCATCCGACATGCGTTGTTTCGATGGCCAAATGATACAGTCAAGGGCGCGCCAAAAGGTGTACCGTGATGGGTCGCGGCTGAGCGTAACCAAGTTGTACTGGTAGCCTGCGAATACGCGACAAAGAAAATTATCTTCAAACACGGGCGCTCCAATCCCTCGTTGAGAATACAACACCCTCAACGAAGAAGGATTCTTTGTGAGTTCATCGCCTGTTACCGGCACTTCGGGCTGAAAGAACCTGAGTTGAACGTTTTTCTCCTGCCCGACTGCCAGCGAAACATTCCGAGTGAACTCTATGGACGCTTGGCCTGGGCCGAACGGGGCGTTCTGTTTTTCGCGATTTTGGACAGAAAGGGCAACTGTCAACGACTCGTCCGAAAAGTTGGCTCTGAGTTTCTGATTGGCTTGATACCAGTGACCCGGTTTCAACGTGCTGCCAGGGAGCTCAACAGAAAAAGGCATGGCTTTCAGTTCGTCCACCACGAGCCGCTGCTTCTTTTTCTTTGCCTCAATTTCTTCGGCGGTTTCCTTGGGTGGTTTTGACGGTGAGCAACCCCTACAGCCAACCAATTGAACCAAAAGCAAACAAAGACAAATCAACTTGACTGAACTTCGCACACGATCACCTTTTACGTCCAGTTGGAGATTTGGCGACTAAAATCTCGACTTGCTTCGAACATTTTTTGCATTCGTATTCGTAAAGGGGCATGCCATACCTCGGTCTTGTGAATTTCAGTCTAGTTAGTCACTTCGTAAAGTATACCCGACGGAAGCTCGGATGAGCCGAAGCGTATTGGGTGATCGTAACCTACCACAGATCAAAACTCACTGATACCTTTGGAATTCTATCGATCATCCTCGTCGTCATCCTCGTCGTCGTCATCGTCTTCGTCATCTCCGAACGGTTCATTTTCGGGGAATCGTGGGCCTTGAAACGCGATGCCAGGACGATCGTGCAATGTTTCGTCGGAACCATCGATATCGACGAGAATCCCTTCGAGCGGGTAGCATTTGGCTTGCCATTTCAGTGCAACTTCCTCCGCTTCTGCGGAATCGCGGGCCAACACCCCCCATTGCGCTATGTAGGTTTGCCATTCGGTTTGATCGGGCAAGCAACCCTCCGATTCCCCCCACTCCGCGCTGAGGGGCTGTGAAATGTAGCATTGGTACAAGTACAGGTCGCAGGGCTTCTCATTGGCTCGCACCTGCTCGAAGTAGCTTTCCGTAGCAATTCCGGCCACCAGCATTTTCTGCTCGACTTGCAATTGCAAAGCCCGTTCATCGGGACACATCTTGGCAGCGGTAATCAGTCTTTCAAAGGCACCGGAAACACCACTTAAGGTCAAATCGTTGATCTTCGAAAGGGGCCGAGAAAGCGCCAGCTTGATGAATTTGGCTGCTTGCTGAGATTGCCCAAGTTGCGCATGAGCGGCTGCTCGAACCGAATCCACATGCAATCCACTCGATTGAAACAAGGCCACCTCGCGATCGATGGCCTCCAGCGCCTCCTGCGGTCGTTTGAGCTCAAGCAACCCAGAACTCAGGTAGTAGTTTGTCCAAGGGCCGGGTGCATGGCGTTCATGCAATTTCTGTAGGAAGCTGACTTGCAACTCATGCTGGGTCAATGCATGGGCTTTGAGCGCAGCTTCGAAGAGAAGTTCGCCTGAGTCCCCTCCCTCGCGAATACAAAGGTCGAGGACGTACAATGCGTCCTGCAATCGATCGGTTTCCGAGTAGATTCTCGAAAGTGCGAGTGCGGCATCATCTCGCGCACGATCCAGTTTAAAGGCACGAGCGTAACACCGTTCCGCTTCGCCATTGTTGCCGATGTATTCGAACACTTCGGCGGCTCGGAAGTTGTTGTTGACGCCCGTCGCTTCCATTTGCAACGATTTTCGAACCAACTGCTCCAGGCGATCATTGCTGATGGAGGTGGGGGGTAAATCTCTTTCTTTCACAGGCCCATCCTCATCGAAGCTATCCAAATCATCGAGATCATCCAGGTCGCCGAGAACATCCAGGTCGTCGAACTCATCTCTATTTGCATCGAACTCCAATTCGGCAGTCAGGCGATCCAGCATGCTGATTGTCATTCCAAGTCGGGCAAGCAAGGATATCAAATAGGCGACCTCTTGATTCGATGAAACCAGCGTATTGGCCCATTGCCAAACCACGGCGCGATCGCAATCGGGAGTCACTAAGAAATTCATCAAGTACATGGCCCGACCGATGTCTTCGGGATGAACAAAATCCCTAATCGGCCTATCCAAGAGTTCTTGGCGAAAGGGTGCGACGTCGACTTTGATCATCGCGTCATTTTCGGCCTGTTTGCCAGCGACATGCATTCGCTCCGTTAGGTCATCCATCCACGATCCAAGCGGCGTCGGTGCCTTGGTCTCGACCGCTTCCGTCGGTTTTACTTCCATGTCGGTCGCAACCGTCGCCGGTTCTCTTTGAGGCAATGTACTGGGCGTGCGCGTATTCTTGACTACGGTTCCCAACGGCGTGATGCTGATTGAATCGTCGAGTATTTGATGGAGTCTGCGGATCGCTTGCCAATCGTTTGCTTTGGTTGCCGCCTCTTCGAATTGCACGCTCAATCGCTTGGCTTTGGCCATGTCGCCTCGCAGTCGAACCAAAGCAACCAGGCGAATCCCAGACTCCAGCCATTTGGTAATGGCCTTGCTCTGTTTCAGTGATTTGTTCCAGGCAAGAATCAATTTTTCGGCTTCGTTCCATTCCTGACGCATGATGTGCTCGAGCGATGTTAATAAATCGACATCGAGGTCGTACTCAGGGCATTCCCCACGTGGCGGAAGATTCTTTAATAGCGTTCTTGTCGTCTCATCCATCGCCCGCCCTTCGATGAGGTCTAACGTGTAACGTTCGAGCATGACGGCGACCTGTGCGCCTGGTGGATCATTGACACTGGTCGCAAGGGCCAGTTCGGCTGCTTGCTCCAATTTGGACCTGGCGGAGTCTTGTTGCCCTTCCAAGATATCCATGGTCGCTAAACGCAGCATGGCAAGCCATCGACGGTCGCCACGTTCAGGAAACTCGTTGTCTTGATTGAGCACCTGCTTGCAATGGTATCGAGCCAGCTCGTAGTCATCGGCAGCGGTATGCGTATCGCAAGCATATTCTCGAAAGCACTGTATGCAGGACAGTTTGCCTATGCGGTGGCAGACTTCGATGCCTCCCGTCAGGCATTCCTGCATGCCTTCGGAATTGTATCCATCCAGCGCTCCGGTCGCTTCGGCAAGAACCTCGTAAGCGCAGGCACCCATGGAGTAGATCATGTTTTCATATTGGTCGAGGTCCAGCGAAGGCTCGATTTTTCTGGCTTGTTCTTCGTCTTCAAAAATAGCGATTAGCTCGACCGCTCGCTCTCGGACTTTTTCGAATTGGAGTAGTCGTTGAGACAAGGTCATTTGAAAGAAGGTACCGAAGACATAGAACCCGAGTTGCCCCTCCGATTTAGCTCTTGAGCGAAGTTCACCGTAAAGCTTATATGCAGAAGCACAAAAAGCGGACTCCATCAAATCGCCCGCTGCCTCGTTGATGCCGGACAGTTCTTTTTCAATCGAATCTTGTTTGGTTTTGTCTTTTTTTGCCACGCATTAGACCTTTGGAGGGATCGAAGTGTTCCTGCGACTGGCTAGATTGTAGCGACTTGTTCGCCCCTGGCGTTTTCGTGGCTGAGCGAGGCCCTCGCTCAAGTTTGCTAGGCGAGCGGCGATGTGAAAACTACCAATCCTAACCCGATACGTAAGTGAGGGACCTGCGAAATTGTCCCTCGCTTACGCTTCAGGTTGGGATACTCCACTCTGCCGCTCGCCTAACAGCTTGATTTTAGGGTAGTGGATCTTGTTAAAGATCCGGCAGGTAGTGGATCTTGTTAAAGATCCGGCAGGTTTCGGATCTTGTTAAAGATCCGGCAGGTAGTGGATCTTGTTAAAGATCCGGCAGGTTTCGGATCTTGTTAAA
>JANPNA010000109.1:0-17656 GCA_031427235.1 Pirellula sp. | reverse complement strand
CAGCAACCACATCTACCTCAAATTCGTCACCAGGTTGGTCGTGATGTACTCCTCGAATCTTCCCAGCCTTGGGTGAAACCAAGATCACCTCGGCGCCTGCTCCACGCATTGCATTCCAGGGTTCTGTTAGTTCAACTTGCTCGACTCCATCTGTTGCAAGGAATGCGATCGTCTTACCGTAAAGGGATAAAGTGTTCATGCGTAGGTACTTCTTTTCAAGCCGTGGAAATGAATAAACGAGCAAATTTTAAGCTCGTTCGTCAGTGTAACAGAGCAAACGGGATGCCGGATGGACTGAGGCTGCGTCTTGAAACAACAATCTCGTAGATGGCAGTTATTCCATCTGCGCTGACCAAAAACTGGTCGACCACAAATCAAGTTGAGTCCCAACCAGACAAGTCCTAATGATCCAATACTACGGCGAGTACAGATCACGGCCTACTTTAGCTGCATTAGTGGGGAATCAGTGCTTCCATTAATTGTCATGAAGTCCGTTGACGACTGGTTTTTCGAGGCTTGTTCCAGTTTTAAAGAATTGGCACTGTAATTGCGTTTCGTTCCCTTAACGCCTTCCGGTAGGAAGGTATTCGATCGGTAACAAACCCAAGGAATACTAAGATGGAAAAGAAATCAATGCATTCGTCTAAGCACGAGTTTAACAATGAAGATCCGCTAACTGGAGAGCCAGGCGCGCATCCGATGGGGACAGGACTCGGGGCAGCTTTGGGTGGCGCGGCAGCGGGAGCCGCGGCAGGAACGATGGCTGGCCCTGTTGGAACCGTGGTTGGAACGATTGTCGGTGGCATTGCGGGCGCGTATGCCGGAAAGGCGGTGGCAGAAAATATCGATCCGACCGTTGAAGCGACCTATTGGCGAGATGCTTACGCCGAGCAGCCCTATTATTCGGACGAATACAAATACGAAGATTACGAACCCGCTTACCGCGCGGGCTGGGAAGCTTACGATGCCTCACTTCATACGGATTTCAACGATCGGGAAGCGATCGCCAGAGAACGCTGGGAATCCGAGGGAGGAGCTTCCAGCATGACATGGGAACAGGCAAGATTGGCTGCTGAGGACGCGTACAGTAGAGTTAACGAACGTACGCGAATTAGGCCGCGGTAGTGGCGGTTTGGATGTCGACCCTCGTTCTAGCCAACCGGCGGATATCAACCCAACCTAGTGCGACTTCAACACTAAGAATGATGATAAAAATCTTGTCTCCGCCTGGTTGTTGTCGAATGCGGCGACATACTTCGTAGCCATTTAACTTGGGCAAACCTATGTCCAACAAGATTACTTCCGGTCCAAATTCGCGGGTCGCCGATAGCGCTTGTTCACCATCGGAGGCTGTGTGGACTTGGTGTCCTAGGATTTCCATCAACATGGAAAGAGTTGTAAGACTGTCGTTATTATCGTCCAGGCGTCGATCTTAAGGCGGGCCGATTTAAATCGTAGCGGAAGCTGTCAAAGCTTTCGTGAATGCTGGTCGCCAACGAAATGCTGGACGCCAACGAAATGCTTGACGCATTCCGCTACTAGGGAACGCTAGCGAAAGTGTTTCGCGGCCCAGCTTAAGATCGACGCCATCGTCCACAACCAGAATACGTAAAGTGGGCTCTAAATCAGCGTGCATGGTTTCGTTGGATTCCAACGGAGGAACTTTCGATTGAACAATGACAGGCAAACGCCGGTGATTATTTTCCACTCCCAAATCCCAACTTCGGTCGCCTCCGTTGCGAGACGCATTCGCTGTTCGCTCTCCTTCAATCCTTCCTCCGCTAGCTTTCGGTCCGTAATGTCTCGTGTGAAGCAACGGCTGTGTATGAATTTGCCGTCCCGAAACAGGACGTTGGAGTTAATGAGGACGTATCGAATGGAGCCGTCCTTGCAACGCAGGGGTGCCTCTTCATTTTCGATCGTTTCTCCGGATGTCAGTCGCTGAAGAATGTTTTCGATAATTTCTTGATCGACATGGAACTTGGCAATAGGTTGGCCAACGTACTCTTCTCGACTATAACCGAGTAGGTCAAGTTCTGTTTGATTGGCCCGCAGGATGGTTCCATCGGGTCCTACCCAATGCAACCCGACAGTGGCATTTTCGAAGAAGTCGGAGAGTTGCTCTTCACTCTCACGCAGGGCTGCTTCGGATCGCTTGCGTTCCGTGATGTCCCGTGCGATTCTCGAGGCTCCGACGACAGCGCCACTTTCGTCTAGTATCGGTGACACCGTAAGCGATACGTCAATTCGCTGACCGTCGCTGCGCTGCCGTACCGTTTCATAATGTGCGATGTGCTCGCCGGCACGGAAGCGTTTTTGGGCGCGATTCTCTTCTTCTATGCGGTCAACTGGGATGATGAGAGAAACGCTACGACCGATCGCTTGATCCGCGGTGTACCCAAAAAGCCTTTGTGCGCCTTTGTTCCAGCTTTGAATGATCCCATCCAGGGATTTGCAGACGATGGCTTCGTCGGACGATTCGACAATGGACGCCAAAAAACGAGTGTCGTCAAGTTGCTTTTTCACCTGTTGCTCTAAAAGCTGCCGATCCGAGATGTCCTTGAAGACCACTACGCAACCGATGATCTCGCCACCTTCACGCTTGATGGGTGCGGCACTGTCATCAATGGATCTCTCAATGCCATCCTTGCTGATCAGTATGGCATGGTTCGTCCGTCCAACCGAGTTGCTTTCCCGAATCGCCTGGAGAGCTGGGTTCTCTAAAGGTTGGCGAGTATGCTCCTGAATAATTTGAAGAACTTCGGTCAGGAGCCGCCCAATCGCTATGCTCTGGTTCCAGCCCGTGAGGTTCTCTGCCACCCTATTCATGAAGGTGATTCTTCCCTATGTTGAATACTCGTTATCTCTCCACCAGGGATGCCATGGCCAAGTCCCCTTTAATCAATGTACCAAAAACGCCGCGATGGACTCCGTTCAAAACTAACAAATTAAAGATTCTTTGTATTTCAATAGGCACTACACCAACGAATCCTTTCTATTGTACCTGACTGGCCCCCAAGGTTCCCTTGAAGAAATGAAAGGTAGTGTCGTGCGGATTTTTGGCACCAACACCGATATCACGGACGCGCGGCGGACAGCCGAGGACGGTGCAATGTCCGCGACCAATCTTCAAACAAGGCAACCTGCCAGAAGAAAGTACTTGATGGTCGTAAAGCAATCAGGAAATCTTGCGTCCGTCGGGGTGGGGCATCACCATCGGTCCATCACATCCCACCACCCTTTGAAGCTTCGATCGATGACCGATTTGAATTGTCGGTAGTCGTTGAGATTCTGGCGCAGCGTTTGCTGTCCTCTAGCCAGTAGGCGTTCGTGTCATTTGAGACGACGCAGTACGATGAATCACTTTCACTTTGGGGACCAACCATGGCACTTAATGACTTAGCGGACCTTTTCCACGAAGAGTTACAGGATATTTTGAGCGCGGAGCGTCAGTTGATTGAAGCGCTGCCCAAAATGGCAAAAAAAGCGAGTAGTGATGAGCTACGTCAAGCCTTTGAAAAGCATCTCGAGCAAACTCGCGATCAGGCCACGCGGGTTGAAAAAGCATTTGCCGAGACCGGCAAATCCGCACGGGCAAAAACGTGCGAGGCCATGAAAGGCTTGATCAAAGAGGCATCCTCCATGATGGAGGAAAAAGCTTCGGCGGACGTGATGGATGCAGCTTTGATCGCATGCGCTCAAAAAGTCGAGCACTATGAGATCGCCACCTACGGGACGCTTTGCACTTGGGCAAGACTGCTTGGCTACACGGATGCTCTGGAACTACTGAAAGAGAATCTTAACGAAGAAGAGGAGACGGACGAAGCACTGTCGGAACTTGCTGAAACGGTCAATGCTGACGCCCAAGCTTAATTGTCCGTTTTTTGTAGCCTCAACCTTTGACCGCAGTGAACGAGCGAGTTGCTTCGCTCGTTCCGCTTTTGTAAGGAGCTAAAAACAGAATTTCGCTTTCCGCGTTACGGGTACAGGACGACCTTAATGCATCCATCTTTTTTGTCTCGAAAAGTCTTATACGCATCTGGCGCATCCTTCAGTTTGACTCGATGCGTGATTACAAAAGATGGATCGATTTCATTAGATTCGATCCTCTTCAATAGACGCTTCATGTAATGTTGCATATGCGTTTGACCGGACCTCAGGGTCAATCCCTTATTCATCCATGCAGTTAGCGAGCTGGAGGCATGGGCTTCACACCCGACGGCGTCGATACATCTGTCGGGTCCACGACCTTTGGTCATCTCCATCAACCGATCGTAAACCGATGCTTCCTCAAAATTAATCGTTTCGGCTTTACCTTGGCTAGCAGCCATTGCCAGGCGTTCTTCGACAGTGTCGATTGCAATAACCCGCCCTGCGCCTAACATCCATGCGCTTTTGATGGCGAATTGAGCAACCGGGCCGCACCCCCAGACTGCCACGGTGTCGCCCGGTTCCATCTGACAATTTTCGGCCGCCATATATCCGGTTGGAAAAATATCCGATAGAAACAAGACTTTCTCATCAGGCAGATCGGATTCAATCTAGAGAGGGCCAACGTCGGCAAACGGCACTCGAAGATACTCTGCTTGGCCTCCTGGAATCCCACCAAGCATGTGAGAGAATCCAAACAATCCGGAAGGCGAGTGACCCATTTGCTTGCGGGCAAGTTCCGCATTCGGATTGGAATTGTCACATAGGGAGAAAAGATTCTTGTTGCAGAAGAAGCAACTGCCACATGCAATCGTAAACGGCACAACGACTCGATCACCAGGCTTTAGATTGCTGACCTCTCTGCCGACTTCAACAACTTCTCCCATCGGTTCGTGACCGAGTATGTCGCCGGATTCCATGGTCGGAACGAATCCATTGAGCAAATGCAAATCCGACCCACAGATTCCACTCGCGGTGATGCGGATGATAGCATCTCTGGGATGTTCGATTTTAGGGTCGGGCACTGTATCAATCCGCACGTCACCTATCCCATGCCAACACAGAGCTTTCATTTTGCCATTCCTTCATATACGTAAAGTAAAAAAAAGAGACGAATCACCAAGTGTGTTGTCCCGATTAAAAAGTGGGGTAGGCATAACGAACCGTGATTAGCAAGCGTTGTGCCACAAGTCGGTCAAGTCAAAGGATGATGAAAAACCTTCCAAAACAGATCCTGGCTATGGCTTGAAGTAGCCGCAACCTTCTTGTTGCTTTCGGAGGATTTCAACCGCACCCGACGGAACAGTTGTTACTCCGGTCACCAGCTCCTCTTTCTTGATGGCTTTTTTCTTCATCGTATTTTCGCACGCCACGAAATGGACGCCTTGTTGGATCAGAGCAGCCATTTTCTCGGAGTGTTTCGCACCCTTGATCAACACGAGGCCTATCCCGCTCCCATGACAGACTACCTCGACCTTAGCCGCCGGCACTTCTTTGAGAATGTTCTCAATATTTCCTAGCGCATGTTCTTGTCGTTCGCTGTCAGCGAAGTTCACGTGTATAACGGCTTTCAACATAGCAGTGTTTGGTCCTTTGTCTTGGTTAATCGACTGCGCGCCCGCAACTGCCGCCAAGGTAAGTGTGGCTGAAAGAATTGCAAGTAACGTCTTCATGAGTGTATTCCCTTTAAGTGCGAACCGAAGAAATGCGACCGCCTCTCGGCGTGCGGATCGGAGAGTGTTGAAGGAACCATTGTTTGATCGCCTCGAATTGCGAGCCATGTTTCTCCATGTCTTTGCCATCCAAGAACGTATGCTGATTATGCCCGCCCTCTGCCAGCATCGAGTTCGTTGCGATTCGGTAAAGATGGTTGAGTTTCCATTTGCCTTCGAAAGGCTCGACCATTAAAATTCTCTGGCCAATTGTTCGCTCAGGGTCGTATTGAAAGCGAATACCAGAAATCTGAATCATGCCTCCCACCTTGAGTTTCGGATCGTCCGAGAAGACATTGGTAACGGCTTTTTCAAGCACATCGAGAACCTGCGCACCGCTGAGCCGCATCGTAACGAGCTTTCCGTCGTGGGGTGCAAGCTGTCGAAGTTGAGCAGCGGTAATTGGGCCGGGCGGAATGGCCACGCCGTAACCCACACCAGGCAGAAAGGCGATATCTGCTTTGAGCGAATTCCGTACAATATCGGCGAAGAGGGAATCGATGGGAGATTCCTCGTCCCGCTTGCGCGCTTCTTGTCCCGCGATCGTCTGAGCTCGAACGAGCCACTCGGCCGCCGATCCTACGTTCTCGTTGAGTGCGGACGCGTGCGGCCTAAGCAGCTCGGTCACGAGCTTGTCCGTGGCAGTGTCCGGCTGAATCTTCGCATGATCAAGAAGCGTGAGGGTGTGTCGATGAGACATAATTTTGCCGTCTCGAATGGTAAGGACCAGCCTCCCCAGATCCGAACCATGCGCGCCCGCTTGAACGATGAGCGTGTTACCCACTCGTTCAGCCCGCTCCATGCGATTGTGACTGTGCCCACCCACAATGACATCGAGACCCGAGACAGCGTTGGCGAGTTTTTTGTCACCGCTCAGCCCAAGATGGGAAAGGACCACGATCAATTCGGCTCCGTCCCGGTGCATTCTTGGGAGCTGAAATGAAAGCGAGGCTACCGGGTCAAGAAATTCGAGCTGTTCAACATTCTTCGGCGATGTCGTCCACGGAGTCTTTGGGTAGGTGAGTCCGATAATGCCGACCAAGACTCCGGCAATCTGCTTGATTAAGTAGGGTTTGACAAAGGAATCCCCTTCGCGGCGATTGGTTAGGTTTGCGGCCAGGAACGGAAACTTTGCTTCGTCGATCCGATCACGCAGAGTAGGGATGCCGAAATCCGGCTCGTGATTTCCAAACGTCATTGCGTCGTATTTGAGGTGATTAAAAACTCGGATGAGCGCCTGGCCTTGAGTCAAGTCGGCAATCATGGTGTCGCCAATCAAGTCACCTGCATCCAGCAACAATACAGACTCCCCGGCGTCTTTTCTCACAAGGTCGATAGCCGATGCAAGGCGTGCAAGACCACCAATGGTTTTGCCCTGCAACTCACCATCCCAGCCCTCCCAACCGGTCATATGACCGTGCACATCGTTCGTATGAAGAATGGTAAGCATGGTCGGTCCTGCTTCCGCGTAAACGGCCTTTCTCTTCCACCCGAGCGCGCAAAGAGCTAGTCCGACTGCTCGCTGCAGGAAAGTTCGTCGACTCATCGTTATTACCTTCTTAGTATTGAATGCGTCCTATCCCCACTCGCGAACGGAATCGAGGAAACGGACGGTACGGGGCCTTCAGCTCAGGTTTGTTTCCGTGCCCTTCTTGCGATCTTTCGGTTTCTCAATTGCGAAGCCAGCAGTTTTCCAAGCCTTCCAACTTCCCGGTACGTTGTGGACGTCTTTGAATCCCATGCGAAGGAGTAAACTGGCGGCTAAACTGGCTCGATAGCCGCTGTCACAGTAGACCGCCACAGGTCGAGCCTTGTCCAGACGATCGGCTTTCTTCTCCAGTTCGGGCAGGAAGATATAAGTCGATCCTGGGACGAAACCGTCTTGTCGCTCACCGGGCGTACGCACATCCAGCACTTGAAGATCCTTCGAAGGCAGGGCCGCATTGAGTTTCTCCACATCCATCTGGGCGACGCTAGTGATCGGCAGCGCTTTGTTGTCCCACTCTTCCATCCCGCCGAGTAAGTAGCCACCGAATTTGGAGAAACCCACACGGATGAATTGGCGCTGAACCTCGGCCAAATCAGTATCGTGACCTAGAACGAGGAAGATCGGCTTTTGCGGATCGAGCATCCAGCCAGCCCAGATAGACAATTCGGCTCGCGGACCTATGTTGAGCGCCCCGTGAATGTGCCCTCCACCGAAGGCCAGCATCTGGCGGTTGTCCACCAATTGCACTTGGATATCATTTACCGCCTTCGCGAAGTCAATCGGCGGCAATGGGGGACAAGTGGGAAGTCGTCCCAGTACAGCTGGCCCTTTGGCATTCTCCTTCTTCATTCTCGGATAATACTTCGGCTCCGGCGGAGCAGTAAACAGTACGTATTCAATGAACTTCGCCTCGTCCTGGAATTGGAGAGCCGGGTTATTCTTGCGCTCGTACCCAATGGTGGTCACTAGCCGGTCACTGATGTTCGCCCCGCAAGGAGAGCCAGCTCCGTGGGCTGGATGGACGCGCACGTCGTCAGGAAGCTTCAGAAAGAATTCGTAGATCGATTCATAAAGTTGCTTGGCCAATCCGCCTGTCTGATCTTCGCCCAACAGATCGGGACGACCCACTGAGTTAGCGAACAGGCAATCTCCGCTAAAAACAGCGAACGATTGGTCAGGGTGGTTGCTTTCGGCAACCAGGTAAGACATATGTTCCGGAGTATGACCGGGAGTGTGCTTGGCAGTGAGTATTACCCTTCCTAGGTTGATCTTGTCGCCGTCCTTGAGCTTCTCGTGGGGAAAGTCATATTCGGCTCCGCCCTCTGCGCTCACACATACCTTAGCTGTGCCCGTGCGATCAGCCAATTCGAGACAGCCCGAGATTAGGTCTGCGTGGATGTGAGTCTCAAGCGCGTGGGTAATCATTAGTTTGTGCTTGCGGGCTAGCTCGAATGATATCTTTGAACGATGTCTGTTCTTTGACGGCAAATACTGGACCAATCTTTTTCCTTTTCTGCTAAGTTCCTGCGCCAAAAGCTTTCGTGGCGTATGTCAGCAAAGAAAACGTCTGATGATTGACGCCGCCCAATGCAAGCAGGGCTTCCAACCTTCTACGTCAGGAAAAGATAGCTTGCACTTGTCGGTCAGTATGCTGGGCTTTTCTAGTTGTCCAATGCCGCAGATGAGGGAATCCAATTTCAACTGGCATGCGAAATGCTGGATTACGCAGTAGAGGTACCTTTCTGTTCTTAAGCTTCGACAAGTCAGATATGCAATGAATTCTCAACTTGTTTGGAAGATTCTACGAGACGCCGGCAATGGTTGGTTCGAAGACAATGCGCCCAGGTTATCGGCGGCCCTTGCGTTCTACACAATTCTATCTATTGCACCACTTCTGGTGATAGTTACGGCCATTGCGGGAGCTGTGTTTGGAAAAGATGCCGCCTCTGGACAGCTCGTCGAGCAACTTAGCGAAATCCTCGGGAAATCTGGAGCTGAGGTGGTGAAATCCGTAATTGAGAAATCCGATCGGCCTACAGCCGGAACGGTAGCTTCGCTAATCGGGTTGGTGACACTTCTTTTTGGAGCCTCAGGTGTCTTCGGTGAACTGCAAGGAGCTTTGAATACGATATGGAACGTCAAGCCGAAGCCGGGGCTTGGGATTCTATGCACCATTCGCGATCGGTTTCTTTCTTTTGGGATGGTGCTCGCTGTGGGTTTCCTGCTGCTGGTGACGCTGATTATTAATACGGCACTTGCTGGGTTCAGCGGCTTTCTCGAAGGACTTGTTCCAGGTCTTGCAGTCATCATGCAAATTGCAAATTCCCTCTTAAGTTTTTTGCTGGTTACTGCACTGTTCGCCATGATTTTCAAGTTCCTGCCGGACGTGAAAATAGCTTGGCGCGACGTCTGGCTTGGAGCGATGGTGACAGCTCTTCTTTTCACCGTTGGGAAGTATTTCATTGGCTTTTATCTGGGTAAGGCTGGCGTCGCAACGCCCTTCGGAGCGGCTGGATCGTTAGTCGCGTTTGTTGTATGGATTTATTATTCGGCGCTCATTCTCTTCTTTGGTGTAGAACTTACCCAGGTGACGGTAATGCATCTCCGGCACCGCATCGCGCCTACACCCAATGCAGAGTTGGTACCGAATGGGGAATCGAGACGCTCGAACGAAAGTGAGTGCCGTGTGACCTCGCCATAATGGAACGCTAGCCCGGATTATTCACCGGAGATTTAACAGTCAATCGAAAGGCGCTAGCCTCCGGTTATCGCGGAGCGGACAACCGTGGCTAGCGCCAAACGGCTAATGAATAATCCGGGCTAGTGCCCGGAAGTTCCTGGTGGGAAGTGCCACGCAACTGTTTGGTGCGCAATATGCTTGGCTAACTGTACGGTTTGTTTTTGAAATTAAATGGACACGATCCTGAGAGGTAAGCATATGACCAAATGGAGCAAGAAAGACCAACGCCAATACGAGCACATTAAAGAGAGCACGTTATCGGAAGGCGAGAGCGAAGATACCGCGCAGGAAATCGCGGCCCGAACAGTAAACAAGCGACGGCGCGAAGAGGGCCGGACGCCTAATAAAATAACCCAGGGAACCGGAAATCCGAATTTGCCGCTCGGCGATCGTACGGTGGAAGAGCTACGAAACATGGCTTCGAAGCTCAAAATAGATGGGCGAAGCAAAATGAAGAAGGCGGAACTCGTCCAAGCCATCGCGAGAAAAACATAAACTCTCTTACGATTGCTTGGAAGCGATAAACGGTTGCGGGCTCGAATCATTCACGCCTATCGGCGTACGAACCGACCTCTCGCAGTGCAGTTACGATGCTCGAGTTTCTCCGCCCAGAACAGTGAGCACTTCTCCGGAAATATAGCTCGAATCGGTGTTGGATGCGAAGAAAACAAAAGCTGGCGCAACTTCTTCAGGTTGGCCAGGCCGTTTCATCGGCGTATCGGCACCATGTTTTGCGACCCTTTCGGCCGATTTGGACACGGGTTGAAGCACGGTCCAAATAGGGCCCGGCGAAACGCAATTGACCCGGATTCTTCGGTCCGCAAGGTTGAGCGCCAGCGACTTGGTAAAGGCATGAATCGCTCCTTTGGTCGAAGCGTAATCGATCAATGTCTTGTTCCCTTCCAGACCGGTGATGGATCCGCAGTTAATGATTGTCGCTCCCTCCTTCATGTACTTCAGTGCCGCCTTAGCCATATAGAAGTAGCCAAAAATATTCGTGCGAAAAGTGAGCTCAAATTCCTGGTCCGAAATATCCTCAAGTCGATCGTGAGTTTGTTGGTAAGCAGCATTGTTCACCAGAATGTCCAATCTTCCGAACTTCTTTACGGTTTTTTCGATCGCGGACTCGCAAAATTGCGAGATGGTGACATCGCCTGGAATCAAAAGCACCGAACGACCTTCGCGTTCGATCGCGGCAGCGGTTTCCTCAGCATCGGACTGTTCGGCTTGTAGATAAACGATAGCGATGTCCGCCCCTTCGCGAGCAAAAAGCACGCAAACAGCCCTTCCAATTCCGGAGTCTCCGCCTGTAACCACCGCAACTTGATCTAACAGCTTTCCCGACCCTCGATAATTGGGCGCATGGTAGAGTGGACGCGGCGTCATTTGCGACTCGATGCCTGGTTTTTCTTGCGTCTGCTTAGGCATTAATGTCGACTTCGACTCACTAACATTGCTCATGACCTGCTCCGGTTTTATTTCAGAAGATACCTTATGGGATGACCAAATCCAGTTACTGCTATTCCTGTACCATTGAATCGCACCGCTTCCGTTCATCAGTAATCCCGCTCTGTGTTAAATAATTTGGAGTCAGGCTGAGCGGAAAACAAACGGTCTGGACAATGAACGAACAATGAGCATTGATCCAGAAAGTACCAAAGCTAGGATTCTCGTTTACTCCTAGCTGTTTCGAATAACTGAGATAAAATCCCTATTTAAGTAAACACACGCGTCGACTAGTGTGTTGGCGCGACGATCGGGACAGACAGCGATTCGTAATAGAGAGCTACATCGCGCATTTGCTCAGGTGTCAGTCGATCCGCTATCGGATGCATCACAGCCTCGAACTCCGATCCGCCCCGACGATCGTTGGCAAAGAGGTCAAGCTGCAACATGAGGTAATCGGCGTATTGGCCTGCAAGTGTGGGATACATCGTGTTTCGAGGATGGTCACTTGGCCCGTGGCATTGCGCACAGATGGGGATACGCCCATTCGGCACACCTTCCCTAGCGATCGCCTCGCCACGACGGATGGCGAACTCGGATGTTGGAGATCTCAGCGTTGTCGTCGAAACGGCGAGACTACCGTAATAGAGGGAGATTTCTCGTATCTCTTCACGCCTCAAACCGACTGCAATCGGCTCCATGATTCCGCTATGGCGCTCTCCTCGGGCAAACGCATCTAGGGATGCTTCGAGGTACGCGGGCTGTTGTCCCGCGAGTTTAGGAGCCACCCCTTTTTCTCTGCCTTGCCCGTCCATTCCATGACATCGATCACAGCTAGCGCTAATCGACTGGGCCGAGCCTTTGCGTCCACTTAGAGCTTGGATGGGAGAGTCGTCGCCGCTCACCATGCTTTCTCCGCCCACCATGCTTTCGTACTCCTGCTCATTCAACTTTGGAAACTTTTGTAGGAAAGCCACAATTGCCCACACCTCGTCGTCTCGCTGTTGTGCAGACCAAGCTGGCATGCCGGTGAATTTGACGCCATGCTTCACGATATAGAAAAGCTCCTCTGGCTCCCATTCGTGGATGACTGGCGGAAGATAGGGTGGATGTGGGGTCATCTGCCGCGCGATACGAGGTTGCTGGATTGCCGGGTTTCCATGGCACGGAAAACACCCAGTCTCATAATGTGTGGCGCCCTTCAATACCATGCCCGGCTCATCCAGTGCTGGTGCTTTTATTCCCAATGCGTGCGTCGACACGGAGCGACTCATGGTAAAATTGAGAAACCAAGCCGTGATCGGCCAGTGGCCAGAACTGGCCTTGATCGGTACAAGTCCTAACGCGGCGACGAGAAACCCACCTGCGCCAATAAGAATGCTGAGCGTGGCGATTTGTAGAAGCCAGCGCCGTAGGCCTGACCAGCCGGGCGCCGGCCCCACGAGTGCCTTGACACTTTGCCCCACGCCCAAGAGCACCCGGCACATGCGGAGCAACCCATCTAGGCAAGACGTCAAGATTATTTTCATTGAGACCCTCTTGGTTCCATTGCATTTCCTCGAAGCAGCCGAAGCGATAACGCCAGGCCGCCAAGTAGATTAGATCGGGTCCGACCACACCCTTAGCGACCGTTCCTCGCACTGTATGACACGCACCACAACCGCTTGCAAGAAATATTTTTTCGCCCGAAGACGCCAGTGGCTCGACGGGCGATTGTGCTGGCTCCCGCTGTCGTTCGAGCCAATTCTGGAAATCCTCCTTCGTTGAGACCACCACAAAGAACGTCATCAAGGCATGGGAACTCCCGCAATACTCTGCGCACACGCCGCGGAAGACGCCAGTACGAGTCGGTTCGAGTTTAAGTCGCGTTTGCCGCCCAGGAATCATATCGACCTTGCCACCTAGGGAAGGAATCCAAAACGAGTGGATGACATCGGCGCTTTCTAATTGAAATTCCACTGGTTCGCCCACTGGCAGACGTATCTCATTGGCTAACACAATTGGCTCCCCGTTTGGCGACTCGTAGCGAACTCGCCACCACCACTGTTCGCCGGTGACGGCGATCTTTAGACTGCCCTCTGGGGCTGGAGTTAACATTTCCGGCATCATTGCCAATCCATAGGCAAGTAGTAAGGACAATACGACTGTTGGCACCACCGCGCCACCAACAATGATCAGCAAACTCGCTTGGCGGTTTCTGCGCCCAGGCGCTAGATAAAATGAATAGATCGTCAGACCCACCACCGCCGTCCAGATTATCGCTGCACCCAAAGTCATCCACCAAAAAAGAACCGCAATCTTCTCCGCGCTCCGGCCTGCCGGGTCCAACGACGATTGTGCGCCATCGCAACCACCCAACAAAATCATGCTTACCAGCACTAAGCTTCGATACGCCAACAATGCCAGCTGGTTATTCGAAATACGAAAAACGGAACTCAACAATTGTGTCAAGGTGGTACACATTCTGGAATGGAGGGCCGTTGAGCGTCCCAAACGCAGTAGCGTTGGTCGCCGCAGCGACATGAGGATACAGGATGGTTGGAAAGCAGTCATCGTGCGGTGAAATGTTCCAACCGCCACTATCCTTGCGTAGATCCATGATATTGACAACAGCCCATGCGGGCGGTTTGTGCACTCCTTCGAAGCAGGACCGATTCGGTCAATTCCTGGCCCATTTTTCGTTTCCATTTAGAAACGAAAACAAGGCGCCCTCGGAGAGTGCTCAGCCACACAACTTTCAAAAATACTCGCCGTTTCATTGAGCGGCGATTCTTGCGTTATGAAATAACGCGAAAAGTGTGATCACGCCAGCGGCTTCCGAGATGCGCCTTTTTTATGAAAAAGTGCCCTACCTTTTTCAAAAGTGCACACTGGAAAACATATTATGGCGTCGATCTTAAGGCGGGCCGATTTAAATCGTAGCGGAAGCTATCAAAGCTTTCGTGAATGCTGGACGCCAACGAAATGCTTGACGCATTCCGCTACTAGGGAACGCTAGCGAAAGTGTTTTGCGGCCCAGCTTAAGATCGACGCCCATATTATTTCAAAAGCACTTTTCGTGCCAAAGGAAATCGAAGTACTTTTTATTTTTGAGAAAACGAAGAATATCCGTGTGATTGAGTACGAGTACGATTGATTGCAATCTGAGGTGGCAACCAGTGAGAAGTGTCTTAAAGTCAATCTAAGGTTTTTCGGGACCCGCCCGGCTTCAATGCATATTGGACAGCCTGTCCTACGGGAAAGTGTCGCATTCGAGTTAAAGAACTCTCAGAAATGCAACCAAATCTGTTTTTTCTGCCAGCGTCAGCTTCAGCTCAAGAACCAAGTTAAAGAACTCAACCGTATCCTCAAGTGTCAGCAACCGACCGTCGTGCAAGTATGGTGGTGATTCCTTGATACCCCGCAGTGAAAACGTCTTAATAGGACCGTCCATGGCGGCGATTCGTCCCAGGATCTTGCGAGGCGCATAAAACCGCTCGACCTTTAAGTTGTGCATCGAATTGTCAGTGTAATAGGGGGCAGGATGGCAGACCGCGCACTTGGCTTTGCCGACGAACAACGCTTGACCGCGCAGCTCGGCCTCGGTCGCCAATGTCGGATCCAGTTGGCCTAAGACGTTTAATTTTGGAGCTGGAGGGAAATCCAGGAGCGATTGAAACTCAGCCATCGGATGCACTTGGCTACCACGATCCAATACGTTGACTCCCTTCTTGGTCGCAATCACCATGTCGCCATCGAAATAGGCTGCACGCTGTTCGAATTCCGTAAAGTCCTCTACCGACTTCAGGGCCCGTTGCGAACCGAAGAGTCGCTGTACATTCACACCGCGCAGGCTGGGAGTGTCAATGCGATGCCTAAACTCCTGCGGCCGAATGTCTCCAACCAAGTGAGTCGATGCGTTCGTGTGCCCGTTGGCATGGCAGTCGAAACACGCCACTCCTCTACTTGGACGTTCGCTGCGCCGATCGTCCGTCTGATTGAATTGTTGCTGCATAAATGGGGTCACCAAAAGCCGCAAACCTTCCAATTGTTTCGGGTTGAGTGTGCCCTGAAAGAGGGTAAAGAAATTGTCGATCGTTACAAGTTTCCCTTGAGAAACATCTCCCAAATCGAGTCGCGTGGTCAAGTAGATCGCAGGAGGAAACTCGGGAAGGAGGTGATCAGGCAAGTCAAAATCTAGATCGAACCGAGTTAGGTCCCGTCCCTCTTGTTTTTTTATTTCGTCGATATGGAATTTTGGAAAGAGCATGCCTCCTTCTGGATGATTGGGGTGCGGTAATGGTAAAAAGCCAACCGGAAGCAATCCCTGATCGCGGATTTCCGGAGGGCTGAGAGCACCAAGCTGCTCCCATGTGAGCCCCTTTGGAAGTTTTGCACGCGCACCAGTCTGAATCGGTTTGCCTCGCGACATGCTGACCTTCTCATTGGGCAGATTCGCAAGGTTGTATCGTTCCTCTAAAAGTTCTGCGTGTTTCTGCGCGATAGTCGCCTTTGCTGCCTTCATTCGCGACATGACCGTGACGAATGGTTCCGTTTGATCGACCGGATTATAGCTGGACGTCTTTTTTACAGGTGGCTGAGCCAACGCAAGGCTACCCTTGGAAAACGCCACTACCATGGCCACCATCGATAACCATTCGATAATTCTCGGTTTATGAAACACTGAATTGCCCCATTTGTTTAGTGATACGAAGTACTTGTAGCTCTCATTGCATAACTTGGCCCAACGCCCAAGGGCATCCCACTTCCGCAGTGCATATTGTGAGAGCAAATGTCGGGCCAGTGGATCACAGTAAATCAGGTCAGGAAATGTCAGCCAGCAAGTTGTCGTGAGGTTGCAATACATCTGCATCTGGCGGTAACGCAACGTCTCCAGGTCGAGGCGCGGCCGCTGATTCTTGTTCAATGTCGTGGAGCAATTCAAGAACATTGCGTTCGATCATCGTGCAAATGCTATCGAGCGGCAGGAAGTCGATTCGTTGTGTACTGAACGGATTCTGCAACTCCATTCCAATTCGATCCAACGACAAGAGCGGGTAGGCTAACAGCATCACGTAGAGTGGCACGATCCAAACCTGACTCATACTGTGATGAATGAACGATGGATTTGCGACGACCGTCTCGAAGTCTCGCACCAATCCAATGGGAAGGGTAATTAACAACAAGAAGATGAACTGTCTAACCTGAATCGCACTGGATCGAGCAAGCGGTGTTTTTAAGATTCGCTCGCAGCCGCCAAGATGATCGATCAAACTAGCTCGCTGCTCTTCCATTTTTTGGAACGCGAACCCATCCATCCCTAGGCTTCGAGCTTCGTAGAGTAACATTGCAATTTCGCTAGCGACGGCGTCCGGCATATGTTCCGCTTTTTTAATCCAGTCGCGGCTCTCCTCAGACAGCAACCGCTCAAGTTCGGGAAAGTTGCGTTGTTCACGAAGACTGCGGCGGCAAACGTGAGGGAAAACGGCAATCCAACGCACAAATCGAGATCGCCAACGTGTGTTCCTGGGACCATAAGCCAATCCAGAGATCGCCAAATTGCGAGATTGATTGACAATGGCACCCCAAAGTATTCTTGCTTCCCACCAACGGCTATAGCCAGTGTTGACACGCAACACCAATAGCAAGCCCAGCACCGCCCCCGCCGCTTCAAAAGGACCAACCGGGACGGACAAATTGACCCGAAATATGGTCTCAAGTCTTTGAATGGCCAGGACGATCGCCGCAGTCAACACACCAAAACCCATCACGTCGAGAATCACTCGAGGAGCGACGGAACCTCGAATAATGAAAGTGCCCAGCCAATAAGAGTACGAAAGAGAACTATCGGCCTCGACAATTGCTCGCGACGTTGGATCGACTTCTGGGCGAGAAGCGTGACTATTGGGAATCATAAATCGAAATAACGGGTTACACCACGATGCTTTTCACTCCAAAATCATCGACCGCGAAGTTGATGACGGTATTGGAGCTGTGATCGTTGTTTGGTATTAAATTGGCTATGTTACGGCGGACGAGTAGATCGAGAGGTTCTGCTCCCAGCAGCTCTTCTGCAGTGACTCTACTGTCAGAACAGCCGATGTAGAGTTTGCTTGGCCGCTGGCTAACCTCTTGCAAAACATGGGGTCGTCTTCGATGCGTTTTGATGCTAAGTTAGGTTGTTCGATCGCTTCGCGCAGTTGCATTAATCGATATTCTGGCGTCGATCTTAAGGCGGGCCGATTTAAATCGTAGCGGAAGCTGTCAAAGCTTTCGTGAATGCTGGACGCCAACGAAATGCTTGACGCATTCCGCTACTAGGGAACGCTAGCGAAAGTGTTTCGCGGCCCAGCTTAAGAT
>JANPNA010000108.1:0-18264 GCA_031427235.1 Pirellula sp. | reverse complement strand
GAGTCATCCCGACAGCGCCTCAGACTTGATACGGCGAGGTGCCAAGCGAATTGAACAATCAAGCGAAGCGGTTCGCCAGCAAAAGGCCATTGAAAAGAAACTAGAACTGAATCCCGAATCCCGAACCTGACCCCGGCGCAGACCACCGGCAATCGCCTTATCTCGTTCCATGCGAAGTTTTGCCGGGTACTCCGCAAGTCCCTTACGTGCAGCGCCGTCAATGAGGAAATCGAACGTTTGCTTGATCTCTTCTGCCGTCGAGACTGATGAATTTGCTTGAACGTATGAAACGGACGGTCTTGTGTCGCTGGCTTGCCTGCTCACAGCAATGGCCCTTGCAGACGACGTGATGGCGGGCGGAGCGTCCAGGATGCCGCAGCGAAGGACAAAACAACCAGTGGGATGGCCACCCTGGTCACGTCGTCTCCGGCCATGTAGTGGTGGTGCGACGCAGCGATGAGATTGACGAAGATGCCTGCGTAGGCCCATTCTTTCAATCGCGGCAGCTTCGGCGAAAGTACCACCACTCCGCCAAGCACTTGCCAGACTCCGAGGAACTTGAAGAAGTGTGGCGGATAGCCGCTCTTTGCAATGTCCTCGTTCATCGTACCGGGCTGCCAATAATTCGACACGCCCATGCCGACGTAGGCGACTCCCAGCAAACTGGTGACGATCCAATAGGCGACAAGTGGCTTCGTTGCGGTAGTGGTCATTTTTAATGACAAGCCCTGTTGAGTAACGCGAGTCCCTTTTGCTTGTTCCTTTGAGATTTGTGCTGTCAACAGACTTTGAACCATCGCAGAGCGTCTCGAAATTCCATCAATCTTAAAGCTCCGATGAATCAGAGCACTCCGCGTTGGCATCCTAAAGCCCAAGCAGATAGTGCCCTGGGTGCCAAGCATGATCCGAATGATGGGAATGGTGTGAGCTGTGCGTAGGATGATGTTGGATGGGAGCAAAAGCGTTGTAGCCGTTGCCACTCGGATAAAAACTCTGATTGAGATTTATGGCTGGCGGGTAGCCCCCTCCATAACCCAATGACGGTTGCGGTGCGTATCCTGGCTGCTGAGCATAGTAGTTCGGTCCAAAATTCCCACCCAAGTTTTGGAACATGCCCCCTTGACCGTAACCGACCTGACCGTAACCCGGCTGTCCATAAAACGATTGGTTGTTGTAGCCATAACCACTGGAACACGAGGGACCGCCCCATGGGTACTGAGCTTGTACCGAACGAGTGGCCAAGGATCCAACCACAACTACGAAAGCAAAGCATCCAATTTGCAACATGCGAAACGACATCCATTGATTCTCCAGAAAGAGGGGGCTGATACTAACCGTTCTAGAGCAGTTGCACGCTTCGTGCCAATTGCGATAAATGCACCTTTGAAGGACGATCGGGTTCTCGGCACGGAGTGCCGAGCTACACTTGTCGTCATCTTGGTGACGTTGTCGAGGCAATGACTACACCAAACAAAGTTTCACCGCATCGGTCAATCCTGTGATTGGATCACCTACCGGAATAAACTCGTGCGCAAAGTAACCATGGTGCAAAGCAAACCGTGCTTTTTGAGCGTTGCAAAGTCCTCGGGCTTCAATAAATCGATTCCGACCAAGCCCAATTTGACAGCCTCGTTGCACATCTCTTCGAGCGAGAGTTTGCTGTAGCACCATTTGCAGACCGACTGCTTGAGCTTTCCCTTTTTGCCATCGACAGGATCGGCAGGTTACAGGGCGGAAAGGTTGGGTAAGGCGACGGTCATAGAGGCTCCTGCAGCCACAGCACTTACAGCGCCGAACCCGAAATTGCGTCGCGTGATTGTTTCTTTAGGTTGGTTGTTTTCTTTTTGCATGATAGTTTTGAATGAGAGTGATGGGTAGTGAGACTCGCAAACATTGTCGCCTTTTGCTCCGCAAAAGTGCGTGAACTAGGCGCACTTTCGCAGGGCGAAAGGCGACAAAAATAAAATCAAAACACCTTAATGGGTCAAAGGAACACAGATAATCTTTTCGTCATTGCGCACATAGATGCACCCGTTTGCAAACGCTGGGGCACACCAGACAACATCGCGACCGAACGCATTGTTGGTTGGCTCAATGATTTTTTCACGCGAAATCTCTTCATAGCCTTTTGGATTCATGCGTGCGATGATGATTTCGCCCAGTTCGTTGAACAAATAGAACAACTCGCCGCTTCGAACGATAAAGGCAGTGCCGCTTCCGAGCGGGCGTTTTCCAATGGGTTTGGCCGTCTCCCAAAGTCGTTCGCCCGTGTCGATCTGAAACGCGATCAGTTCACCGCTTTGATCAAATCCGTATACAACATCGCCAATGCCCATCGGCTGGACATTGACGGGCGAGACGGCTTTCTTGGCAACGTCGCGCCAAAGCTGTTTGGCGGTCGGTGTTTTCGCATCCAATTCAATCAGTATGTTCTTGTCGGAGTAGCCGCCGACAAACAGGTACTTGCCCGATTGAATCGGTGACATGATGATAGAACCATTGCTGGCTTCATAGGGAATTGTCCAGTAAAGCTTGCCCGTCTCCGGATCGACGGAGTTGATTGCGATTGGATTGGGGAGAATCAGTTGGCGTTTGCCGCCAGCGTTGATGATGGTCGGAGGCGAGTAGCCTTGTTCGGGTGCCGTTCCAAAGCGCCAGATCTCTTTGCCGGATTTCTTGTCGAGGCAAACCGTATGAGATCCTTCGCCACCGGCCAACGTGATCAAATGATCGCCATCGATGAGCGGATGGCCTGCATATCCCCAAAGCGCTGAATTCGTTTTGTATTGTTCCTTCAGCTTTAAGGACCAGACAACAGTTCCTTTGGCTGCATCGAAACAGTACAAATCCCCTTCGCCGCCCAGCGTGTAGACCCTTTCGCCGTCCACGATGGGCGTGCAACGCGGACCAGCCGGATACGACATGGTATAAGTTACCGGATACTCTTTTTTCCAAACCTCTTTACCTGTCTTACTCTCGAGACAAAGAACACGCTCAGTACCGACGAAGGAACGACGTCCGAAGTTGTCCACCTTCACATCGGATTCGGTTACCAGATCGGTCACGTACAACCGATCGCCTACAACTGCTGGGCCTGCGTATCCGCCAGCGATGGGTGCCGTCCAACTGGCTTTGAGACTACCCGGTGCGAAGCTCTGTGGCGGCTTGGCGATGTTCCAGACGTTGTCGCGTGTTGGGCCCATCCACTGAGGCCAATCCTCTGCTCGGCATTCTAGGGTTACACTGGCGATACCTGACGAGCAAAGTGCAATCGTGCCGACAAATTTTTAAAAACACTTCATGTATCGGAATCCTCGGAAGACTTGGTTATTTTGAATTAGGCAGAAGCAGGCTCCAGAATTGTAACAAACAGGCAAGAACAACGCGCTATCGCTGGAATCATCTCAATCCGATTCCGATTGAGCGCGTGTGCTGTCCTTCTCTTCTAGAGTTGTGGTAAATATCCACCGAGATGAACTCGGGGGCATTTTCTAAGCGGCTTGGCGCTGTGGTTGGCTTGCTCGAATCATTGGGATTGTTCTACTTTCCGCTTCCAAGGCCGCACTAGCCGATTCTAGACGACTTTCGATCGAACGAACCAGAGACCTATCGCGAATTCCCATGACCCAACCCAATCTTTCCGCGACTGTTTTGGGGCTCATCAATCCAACTGCCAGATGACCGAGACGTCGAGCCAACGAATCGATGACAACACCACTCTCTTCGATGGCTGAGTAAGCGCAGGCTAGTTGGCCACAGGCGCGGCCAATTTCGTAGCCCGCTTCCTGGCCCGCAGCAACTCGCTTGGGGGCCTTTATCGTTACTTCGCGAGCGACTTGAATTTCGATTTCCATGGCGGAGACCAACAGAGCAAACTCGACTTCTGCAATTTCGCGCTGACATGGCTCGAACCAACCGCCTAGGTTTTTAAGAATTCCCTTCCGAAAAACTCCACCGCAAAGCAAAGGAGCAACTGCGTTCTGCTCCAAAGACGTTACTCTACGATGCGGCAACGATTCCTCGGAAAGGCCGACGTAGACTTCGTTCGAAGCGATATCGCCGACGGGCAAACAAACGGCAGACACACTCTTGTCGTTCATGAGATGAAGGGCTTCATCGCACCAATGGGCATCGACCACACAGCCCGGCAATAATATTTGGATGATCGGCGAACAGGCGGAAGCGACGGCCAAGTTGAGTTGATTCGTAAAACTCGCACCTGATTCGGACTCGATCAAAATCGCTTCGTCTTGATCGAGGGCGTATGGATCGCGGTAACGACCATCGTGTGCAATGACGATTTCGAAATCGCTCTCTCGACTCTCAAGAATCGAAAGGAGAGTTAGTTCGAGACCAGAATCATCGTGAAGGTGAGGAACAATGATTGAGAGACGCGGCACTTCAATGGACTCCATCAAATCGCGATTTGGCGAACTGTATCAACTTGAACCATAGAGTCGATCGGCCAAATGGAAACCTAAATCCAGCCATTTGAACGTTTGCCAGTTAGTCAAGCTTGGAAGACTTTGATGCATGGGCGAAATTTTTCTCCTGCAGGCCCTTAGCGAGCGGCACCTTACTGCAATGGGGGAGCCTTTGGCTTTTCTGGGGGAGGCTGAGGTTTAGTCCAACTCTCCATATTGCCCGTTGGGCGCGCATGAGGTACCAACTGCCCTACGGCTTTCGTCACCTGCTTGTTGCAGGCTTTGCATTTCGTTGGCGGACGCTCAATTTCCGAACTGCAAAACGGGCATTTAAACGCGACGCTTGGCTTTCCGGCCGCTTGCCAGAGCCCGTTGATTTGACAGGCGGGAACCCAAGCGGAATCATCCTTCCGTACTTCCGTTTCGCCATCTATTTCGCCACTGCGAATCAACTCGAGCAAACGGCTCGACGGAAAGGGGCCTTGCTCTCTCCCCACTTGAATCCGATAAAACCACTGGGACATCGTTTTTCTCGCTTTACCGCTCAATTTCGAAAGTAAAAAGTGGAGCATGCATCTTGCCTGCCGTCGAATCGACCCTGGAAAATCCCAAGCTGGAAGCTCACGCCACTTTATAAACCCAAAAATCTAATCTGGATAAAGCACTAGCCTGCCAAGCGTGATCATTGTGGGCTGATTGTTGAGGAAAGCACAACCACTTTTTTCATTGAAGTTTCCGACGAACCTGCCATGATTTGCCTGCAATCGTCGTAGCCCTGCAACAAAACTACCACCCTAACGCCAATTCTTAACAATATGCCATCCGTCCTTGCCTTGTTCGCCCACCCTGACGATATCGAATTCGTAGCTGCCGGAACACTCTTGCTACTTAAGGATTTGGGTTGGCAAATCCACTATTGCAACGTCGCAAACGGAAGTGGCGGGTCGGCGGTTACCGATCGAAATGAAACGGCAGCCATCCGTCGTGCGGAATCCGAACGCTCTGCCGAGCTGTTGGGAGCAACCTACTATCCCCCGTTTTGCGATGATTTAGACATTTTTTACAATCGAGAGAATTTGGCCAAAGCCGCGGCCATCGTTCGGCTGGCCAAACCGTCGATTGTCCTCACGCATGCTGCTGTCGACTACATGGAAGATCACATGGAAACTTGCCGACTGGCTGTGACCGCAGGGTTTGCAAAAGGCATTCCAAACTTTGCTAGCAATCCTAAAACCTCGAGTTTTGATGGCGATGTCGTCATCTATCACGCGCAGCCACACGGAAATCGCACCCCCATGGGTGAAGTCGTAATTCCGAAGTTGGCGATTGCGATCGATGCAGTAATCGATCGAAAACTGGCGATGCTCGATTGCCATCAGTCTCAGCAGCAGTGGCTGCGGTCAACGCAAGGAATGAACTCGTATTTGCAAACGATGTTGGAGCTCGGCGCAGAAGTAGCAACACTGGGCAAAGTCGAATGGAAATACGCAGAGGGCTGGCAAAAGCATTTGCATTTAGGTTTCAGCGCTGGCGATTTTGATCCGTTGAGAGATTTGTTTGGTTCGGCTGGCGAATACTCGGGAGGGTGAGGCTCCTGCCGAATCTTTGTGGTGCCAGCTCGGCAGGAGCCTCGCTCTCCCGTTGTTCTTCAAACGATTAGGCATTGCAAAGATGTTTAGGCGAGCGGCAGATTGGAATATCCCAACCCGATGCGTAAGCGAGGGACAATTCCAACCGTCCCTCACTTACGTTTCGGGTTATGATTGGTAGTTTTCACATCGCCGCTCGCCTTACAGGGCCAGCCTCGCCCTCGCATTGTCCCTTTTGGCTCCACAAAAGTGCAAGCGTACGCGAAAAGCGTTAACCTCGTCACAATCCATTTCGAACGCTTTTGTTCCAGTGCTGCCAAGGCTTTCGTCGATGTTCACAAGGTTGTATTGTCTCGACTAAGGAAAAGATTTTATCGCCATGGACATCGATCGAAACCGATATTTTATGTTCGGCGTCATACTGTTCCTGCTTGGACTACAGTTTCGCCTGGTGGACTCATTTGTCTTGAATGAGAACAGTACGCGTGCTCTGCACCGTTTTGCTCAAAGGTCGAAAATTGCCGACAACAATTTAGCAACAAACGTTTACATGCAGGTCAGTACGCCGAAAAAGAACTTGCGCCCACCCAATTGGCTGGGGTTCGTACTGCTGACTGTTGGCGGTGTGATGTCCCTTCATGCGATGGTTTTGCCAAGACGTCAATGAGTCGAGACGAAACGTACCGATTCGATACTCTCCGTTAAGGGACATTGGAAAATGCGAGTTTTACGATCTTCTGCATTCTGGGTAATTCTCGCCGCTTGCATTATGGCCGTTTTCGCAAACCTGGGTGGCGATAACCCGATGAGCGCAGGCGCAAGCGAACGACCATCGCTATCTCAAATGTCGAAAGAAGAATCTGTTTTGAGAGAGGGAACCCCACTTACGGAGGTGAAAGGCCGATTCAAGAAGCTGGGGGAACGGTTTCAATTTATCGAGGACGGAACCAATAAATCCTTCAAATGCTTGGAAAACCTCTGCTTGCAGCGAATCGCTACCAATCAACACGACGACGACCGAAAAGTGATCTGGGTTGTTTCTGCCAAAGTGACGGAATTTAACGGCGAAAACTATTTGGTTTTGGAAAAAGCCGTTCGCGGCAGGTAGTTCATTCGGGTCGGAATCGAATCAAAGATTGACTTTCTCGCGTCAATGAACGATAAAGGGGGATAACAGTGTCGCTCCGTCGACACGATAACCGGGGCACGGAGTGACCCGGCCACGAAAAATGCGTTCCCACCCCCACAATTGTTCCAGCGTTTTTGCTGACGGCAATTCCCTCCCGCAACTTGGTCCGCCATGAGATCTGGTAACAACCTGTTGTTGCATCTTACGTTTTGTGTTGTCGCCGCAATGCTTGCTTTAATGCATTCGCTGGCACCCGCAAACGGGCAGGTTACGCCGTCCACATCGATTGACAATCTGGTGGAACGGGATTTCGAACTGCTCATCGGTACTGCGGAATCAGACAGCCTGTTGCTGCGACGATTGTCTTTGGACTTGCGTCTGTTGGTTCCGACGTCGCAAGAGCTGGACGCGTTCTTAGCCGATACCGAGCCTGAACGATGGTCGCGGTGGGTTCAGCGATTTTTGAACGATCCGCTTCATGGCGAACGAATGGTCGATTGGCTGGATAAATCGCTGCTGCAACGCCGTCCATTTCAACATGTGGATCGAGCGCGGTGGCTGACCTATTTGCGAAGAGTGGTGGATGAACGCAAACCGCTCGACCAAATCGCAAAGGAAACGTTAGGAAGTGTTTGGTGGAACCAGAGCGAGCGGGCGCAACAGCGATTCTATTTGGAGCGAGCAGGAGATTCGCACGCGATTGCACGAGACATTGGTCGCGTATTCTTCGGGCGAGACATGCAGTGCGCACAGTGCCACGATCACCCACAGGTGGATGACTACTTACAAATCGACTACCACGGTTTATTGGCCTTTGTGGCGTCAAGTTCGTTTGTCGAAGCGAAATTCAAGGACGACAAGGGAGCCGAACAAAAACTTCAGATCTATGCCGAACGTGCGGCCCGCGATGCCCCGTTCGAATCGGTTTTTGATAAAGGGATTCTCTTTCGAACTGGGACGCGCGCGCCCGGAGGCGAGGAATCGTTTGATCCGTTTGAAGCTCCAGACCAGCGATACCAAGCTAAGCCGATGCCGGATTCTCTGGACGGATCTCCCAATCCACCCCATTTTAGCCGTCGCAACAATTTGGTTTCTCAACTCTCCGCGACCAATCGAGCATTTGCCGAAAACTGGGCCAATCGCCTCTGGTCAATGATGATGGGCAAGGGGTTGGTGCACCCGCTCGACATGCATCACCCAGACAATCCGCCAACCAACCCCAAGCTTCTGAACGCATTAACCGATGCCTTAATCGGTTCCGGCTTCAACATGCGCTCGGTGATTGAGCAGATCGCTTTGAGCGACGCTTACAAGGCAGGTTCGCACATGCCGATTGAGGCGTCGTTGAGACTGGGGTCCATCATGGATCTGCCACCTGATTTGCAACTCAACCTCGAAAGCACCATGAATTCTCGGAAGCAAACTTTGGAAGCCGAACTCCTCCAGCTTGCCTCGACAGCGGAAATCACAAAGAAAGCCTATGCAGATGTAGAATCGGTTTGGAGAGCCGTTCAGAAGGAACGGGTTGACGTTTGGGCGGAACTCGACAAGGTCGAGGCAGCCTTCAAAGAAGTGATGAAGAAACTTGAGGCAACCAATGTCGCATTCGAAAAAGCCAAAAAACTACTGGCGGATGCCTCGTCGAGACAAAAACTTTTAGAGGAGGCGTCCGAGAAACTGGAGCAAGCCAAAACGCTGGGATCCGCCGACGACGCTGAGTTGCAGCGGGCCATTGCGACCACAAAAGCCAAAGCAGAAGCCAGCAAGACAACTATCCCTGCCCTGGAAAAGGGGCTCGCCGACGCGACGGCTGCCCGCGACACCAATAAAGTTGCCTTGGAATCCGAACGAGGCCGTGTTAACGAACTTGCAGCGAAGCTGCAACCTGTGGAACAGAGATTGCATGTCGCCGATGCGAGTTTTGTAGCTGCACGAACCCAGTGGCAGAAAGCCCAAGCCGATCATGGTTTCGTGGAGAATCGGCTCAGCGACTTGTCCCGCATTCAAAAGTGGATCGCAACCTCTCAGTCGGTTCGAGCGTTCGAACAGGAGCATGTTCTTGCGGTGCAGTCGCTGGAGCAACAAAAGTTGACTTTAGCGACCCAAACGGCGCTGATAACGTTGTTGCAGCAACAGGTCGCGGACAGCGTCCTGGCAAAAAATTCAGTTTTGATGAAACTTACTAAAGCTCAAGAAGTAAAAGGGAACACACTGGCTCAATGGAACATTCTGCAAAAGACGTTCGATTCACTGGATCAGTCGCTGGCGTTTGTTAAATCGGTCGAGCCACTCGTTACTGCGAAACAATCCATTCAAGTCGCAATGGAAGCGACGCAAGCAACCATCGTGGGCATGGATGCAAACGTTAGCTCGATAGCCGCAGAACTAGAGGGCCAATCCAAACTGCTCGAGTCTCAGACAAGTCAACTCGCCAGCGCTCAGCAGACACGCTTGGAACAAGTGCAGCTCGTCCAACAGGTCGAGAAGTCGGTTGCAGAAAAAGCGGAATTGGTTCAGCAGACCATGGATGCGTGTTCGGTCGCAATGAAAAGCGTGGCGGAAGAACGACAGAAGACGGTGCACTTGGCACCGTTGCGTCCTTTATCGCCCGAGCAGCTTTGTTTGAGCGTTTTGCAAACGACGGACGTTTTAAGAAACCAAGTCGCCGCAGAAACGGCTGAACTTGAAAAACAATCGCCCCTCGCGATGGACGCTACTGCCGAACAGCGGTCAGTCAGAACGCTTCAAGCCACCAGGCAAGCCCTAGACAAACTTCGTCCTCACATGGATGTTTTTGCCAACCTCTATTCTTCCGGCGTCGGTCAAACGAGCGATGAGTTCTTCGCTTCGCCAGACCAAGCCTTGTATATGGCCAACGGAGGTTCGGTGTTCCAGTGGTCCGCCCCCAATCACAACAATGTTACAGGGCAGATTGCTCAACAGACGGATGCAGCCGTCGCGTCAACGCTCTTGTTTCGATCGCTCTTGTCGCGAGAGCCAACATCCGACGAACAACGCTGGATAAGCGAAATACTGAGCAAAGCAGGTGATAAAAAGCCGGCGGTAGCTCAAGAGTTGGTCTGGAGTTTGCTGACGAGTTCCGAGTTTCGAGTCTACCCATAGTCCTTGTTTTGGAGCCTTCCAATGACGATTGCACACTACGCATGCGGTTCCCGTGAGCATGGCTTTAGTCGACGCCGATTCCTGCGTCAGTCCCTTTCGGGAGTTACTGCTGGCGGTGCCATCGCGGGTGGCTTAGGTTCGCTTGCGTTCGGAGCTGCGGCGGAACAATTGAAATCGCAGGATATGCGAGTGGTTGTTTTCAATATGCACGGCGGACTTAGTCAACTTGAGAGCTGGGATCCAAAGCCAGGGACTAAGACTGGCGGTCCATGTCGATCCATTCCAACGTCGGTGCCTGGCATTCACGTCAGTGATTTATTGCCTTACACGGCCAAGCAAATGCATCATCTTTGTTTGATGCGTGGAGTCAATACAGCGGAAGACGATCATGGCAAAGGTGCTCATCTTATGTTGACCGGTCGTCGGCAGTCGGCTGCGGCTGAGTATCCACAAATCGGGGCGGTGGCAGCCCGTATGTTGAACGACGAGAGTCGCGGGCTTCCTGGGCACATTGTTGTGACACCCGGAGGTGGCGGTGGCAAAGGAAACGAAGCCGCTTACCTCGGCCCTAAGTACTCCAGTATTTCTTTAGGAGGTAGCAAGCCGCCACCCAACACGACCAAGCCGGAGGCCATTACCGACGAGTCGGAGGCTAGACGACACGAAATGCGACGCCACCTCAATCAGGAGTTTCTGTCGCGTCGACGGACCGCGATCACCGACGCCTACACCCATAGCTACGAACAAGCCCTACGACTGATGGAGCGCAAAGATGTCTTCGATATTTCGAAGGAGCCGGTAGCCGACCAAGATCGGTATGGAAAACACGATTTCGGTAGACAATGCTTGATGGCCCGTCGACTGCTTGAGAACGGTGTTTCCTTTGTTCAGGTTACCCACTCCAACTACGACACGCACAACGAGAATTTTATTTTCCACATTGAGCAACTAGGTGAATTCGACCAATCGTTTGCAACTTTTGTTGCGGACTTGGCGGATCGCGGTTTGCTTGAGAAAACCTTGGTTGTGGTCTTGAGTGAATTCGGCCGCACCCCCAATATCAACTTGTACTATGGTCGCGATCACTGGTCGAAAGCTTGGTCGGTTGTCATGGCAGGAGGCAAATTGGCCCGAGGTGCCGTCTTTGGTAAAACAAACGACGAGGGAACCGAGGTTGTCGACGGGCAAGTGGACCACGGTGCATTGTTTCATACGTATCTACGTGCCGTCGGAGTTGACTCATCGCAGTCGATCGCTGTCGACGGCCGGGATTTGCCAATCGCTGATCCAGCCGCTGCACCTATTTGGAAGGTGCTGACATAACGTGAGTTCCGCCATCGACGTAACCAAGACCCATGTGGCTTATCAGTGGAAACATGATCGACCGCTGATCGCATGCCGCATGGCACCCGATGGCCTGCAGGCTGCGAGCAGTTCCGAGGATTCCTCGTTGCAGCTATGGACGGTTCCGAGTGGTGAAAAGAAGATGCTAACGGGACATGAAAGCTGGGTGCATGCTCTGTGCTACAGTAGCGATGGTCAACAATTGGTCTCCGGTGGTTGCGATGGAAGAATCATCTGGTGGTCGGTGCGAGGTGATTCACCCTCGATTCTGCGTAAGATCGATGCGCACGTGGGTTGGATTCGCGGAGTAGCCATCTCCTCGGACAATACAACGTTAGCTTCTGTTGGCAACGACAAGGTCGTGCGACTCTGGAGCATGACTACCGGCGAAAAGATCTGCGAATTGCCCGGACACGATCGGCATATCTACAGCGTGTTGTTTCACCCGGATGGAACTCAACTGGTTACGGGCGATTTGCTCGGGAAGATTCACATTTGGAACCTTGGTGATCGCAAACTGGAACGATCCATCGATGCCACACCGTTGTATGCGGAGAACAAAGGACAAGCGGCGGAATTTGGGGGGGTTCGAGCCTTGGCATTAAATGTCCAGCGGAGCGAACTCATCGCTGGGGGGACGCACAAGGCGACGAATCCATTTGGAGCTGTGCATGAACCGCTGGTGCTCCGGCTTAATTGGTCCGACGGTGTTTTGAAAAAATCGCATGCGTGCGATGGAATTACCGGTGGCTTAGTGTGGCGAGTTCAGTGGCTGATGGACGGAACGGCGGTTGGGGTCTCGGGAGGTTCTACTGGCGGTATTTTGTTGTTCTTCAATGATACGCAGGAGAAGGAATTTCACCGATTCAAGCTGCCTTCGTTGGCCAGGGATATGGATATCCATGTAGAAAGCAACTTGGTGGCAACGGCACACTACGACAATCACTTGAGGATTTCTTGCATGTTTGCGAAGGCATAACGTGGCGGATGCTGCCAGCATCCGAACAATGGCCGTGCCTCGAAATATGCCGACACTCACACTCGTTTTGGCGACACCGATGATTTCGTAGTCAAGTCGCTCCACCGACTTGAGTCCTCGGTAAACGATTTCCCACGCTCGATCAAGCAGTCCAATTGGATCGAACCGTCTTTGTTAAAAACGTCAGAGGTGATAGAGAAGTTGAGACACTCGGGTCTGAAATCGCACTGACCTATCGAAAAAACCCGCTGCTTTTGGCAGCGGGTTTTTCGAATTGTATACGAAGGATGCAGATTAACGTTTGGAGAACTGAACTCCACGTCTCGCACCACGCAAACCGTATTTCTTTCGTTCTTTCATTCTTGAATCGCGGGTCAAGAATCCATCAGCTCGCAAGGCTGGAAAGTTCTCTTCGTTGAGGCTAACCAACGCTCGCGCAAGTCCCATTCGGACCGCGCCTGCTTGGCTAATGGTTCCACCACCACTAACTCGGATGAAAATGTCAACTTTATCTCGGTGCCCGACGTGGTCAAGCGTTTCCATAACGAGTCGCCGTTCCGATTCATTTACGAAATACTCTTCGAAGACTCGATCGTTAACTGTGATTTTCCCGGCACCGTTTTTGACACGAACTCGGGCTACCGACGATTTGCGACGGCCCGTGCCAAGGCTGTCACCGCTAACTTTGTCTTTCTTAATTACTGCAACCATGGAATCGTGCTTTATGCTGAATGATGTGGAAGGAAGGACTAGCTAGCTTGATGGCCAAACGAGGCGGGCTGTGGCTGTTGTGCTTGGTGAGGATGTTCGCTACCGGCATATACTTTGAGCTTGAAAAGCATATGCCTTCCAAGTGCGTTTTTCGGAAGCATTCGTTTCACAGCCATCGTAACCAAATCGGTGGGCTTGCGTTCCAAACGTTCGGCGTAGCTTTCCATTTTCTGGCGATTGTAACCGTTGTACCAAGCGTAGTGACGCACTTTGAGCTTATTGCCAGTCATAACCACCTTTTCGGCATTGATGACGACGATGAACTCGCCGGTGTCAACGTGCGCGGTGTATTCCGGGCGGTGCTTTCCCATCAGAATCATGGCAATATCCGTCGCCAATCTTCCTAAAATGCAATCCGTCGCATCGACGAGATACCAGTTTTGCTCGACTGAGCCGGGTTTTGCTACGTATGTTTTTGGTTGTGCTACCATGAGTCATTCCTTGGATTCCCGCAGGGAAAAACGAGCCTTGAGCCTAGCACCCTAGGATCGGATGCCGCTTTTTCTGCGAAAAACCGGGTATTTCGAAATTTGTGAGGGGCAGAGTATATCGGTCTGTTTTCGCGATCACAAGGGCTTTTCGGTCCCAACTTCTCGGGATTTCCCAGGTTCAGCGAAAACCTCTTGGGAATTTAGGCGGTCTGGGAAGGAAATAGGGTGTACCGAGTTTGCTAAATCGCAGGTATAACGAAAGTCCGATAACGTAGGAACCAAGCTCCTTAGCCCGCGACTACTTATGGTCGACCCCAAAGGGAATAATCTAGTGTTGGATCTGACCCGCTTTCACGCTCCATTCAACCCGCCCAAAACCACTCTCGTAGATGTCCTGCGGTATTGGGCGAATGTTCAGCCAAACAAAGTCGCATTCTACTACACGGACGGCGAAACCGACGACGATACATCGATGACCTTTGCCGAATTGGACCATGCGGCACGGGCCGTTGCGGTCAAAATCCTCGAAACGAACCAGCCTGGTTCTCGAGGGCTACTTCTGTATCCGCCAGGTATCGAGTTCGTTGCCGGTTTCTTTGGGTGCCTTTATGCCGGATGCGTGAGCGTTCCCGCGTACCCTCCTCGCCGAAGCCGAAAGGGGGCACGTATCCAGGGTATTGCGATGGACTGCCAAGCCCAGTTTGCGCTCACCACCGCCGATACCGTCGCCCAAATACTCAAAGACGAATCGACCCAAGCAGAGACGGGGTCCATGCAACTCTTGGCCACCGATAGTGTGGATCGCTCCTTGGCCATTCAATTCTCGGAACTGCCGATTCCGCCATCCGACTTGGCCGTTCTTCAGTACACGTCAGGTTCGACTGGACAACCGAAAGGGGTCATGCTGACGCATGCCAATCTAATTCGCAATTGCGAGATGATCTCGGTGCTCTTTGACGAAACGAACAAAACGGTTGGCGTTAGCTGGCTACCGATGTATCACGATATGGGTCTTGTCGGTGGAGTGCTTTCACCGGTATCGATGGGACTTAGCATGGTGCTCATGAGCCCTATGTCCTTTATTCAAAGACCGGTCCGATGGTTAAAGACGATTTCAAAGTACCAGGCCACCACAAGCGGCGGTCCCAACTTTGCCTATCAACTTTGCGTCGATAAAGTGACCGAGGACGAAATGCATGGCCTCAACCTTAGTTCGTGGGGATTGGCCTTCAACGGCGCAGAACCTGTCCGCGCCAACACGCTTGAGCAATTCAGCCGTAAGTTCGAAAGGGTTGGGTTTTCCAATACGTCGCACTTCCCATGTTACGGAATGGCAGAAACGACGCTCATTGTCGCAGGCGGTCCTCGGCAATCGCCACCCGTCGTCAAGCACTTTGACGGCCGTCGACTAGACGCACGAATGGTGACTCAAGTGAGCGAGGATGCTCGCGACGCTCGCAGTTTGGTAGGTTGTGGTCAAGCGACGAAAAATGAATCGATTTTGATCGTTGACACGGATACTTTAAAACCGCTACCTGAAAATTCGATCGGAGAGATCTGGATTCAAAGCCCTAGCGTCGGTTTGGGTTATTGGGAAAAGGAAGAAGTCACTCAAGATATCTTTCAAGCCCGAACAGCAGACAACGAGGGGCCTTATCTTCGGACAGGCGATCTCGGTTTTTGGAGCGAGGGGCAAATCTACGTTGCCGGTCGCGTTAAGGATTTGATCATTGTGCGTGGTGTGAATCGCTACCCTCAAGATATCGAACAAACCGTGGAGGAATGCCACGAATCGATATCGTCGTCGGCCTCTGCCGCTTTCGCGGACGACTCGGGCCCACGCGAACGACTCATCATTACCGTTGAGGTTCAACGCTCGCTCGAGGACGACTGGAATCCAGTCGTGTATGCCATTCGCCGCAGCGTGACACAAGGGCATGAACTGCCACCCGATGCGGTGGTACTGGTGCGACATGGGTCGTTGCCGAGAACATCGTCGGGCAAGATCCAAAGGCACGCATGCCTTCGCGACTTCCGAGAGGGGAATCTACGAGTTATTCATCAATGGCTATCTTGGGACGATGATTTGCCGGAGCAAGCTCCGATGATCGCGGCGTCGACCGTCGATCATTCGCGATCAGGTGCCCGACGCGGTAACTTCGGCTCAACCCCTCCGTACAAGAAAACGCGTGACCCGGACATCGATGTCGTCGAGCTTGTTAAAAGAGCCGTAAAGACGGTGGCACAAGAGCGTGCGAAACTGCTCGATTTGGATACCAACATTGTTGTGGACCTGGGGCTCGACAGCTTGGAACGATTGCAAATCGCTCACGTCCTCGAAAGCTCTGTTGGAGGACGCTTCCCGGAAGAAGTACTGCAAGAGATTGAAACGGTCCGAGAAATCGCCGAAGCAATCGAAAAGCACTTTGGAAAGGACCGCATTCGGCCTGATGTGCTTTCGGACGGGCACGAAAATCAAGTTGGCCCGGTCGAACGAGAGGTTGCACCGGAGGACTATCGCTTCGACTTGATGCCTGAGTATAGACGCCTCAAGCAGACGATGAACCAGTTTGAAATGACTGGGCTCCCCAACCCATATTTCTCCGTACACCAAGGTCTCACACGCGACACGACCACGGTCGGTGGAAAGCAGTTGATCAGTTTCGCAAGCTACAACTACCTCGGCATGAGTGGCGATCCTTACGTTACTCAAGCGGTCGTTGAAGCGGTAAGGAAATATGGTTCGAGCGTGTCAGCCTCGCGATTGGTCAGCGGTGAAAAAGACATCCATCAGCAATTGGAAGGCTTGATCGCCGATTGGATCGGAGTCGAAGATTCGATTGTGCTGGTGGGTGGTCACTCCACCAATGAAACGGTCATCGGTCACATCGTTGGCCAGCAAGATTTGATCCTGCACGATGTGCTTTCGCACAACAGCATTGTTCAAGGGGCCATTCTGTCTGGCAGCCGACGCCGCGCATTCCCACACAATGACTTCGACGCACTGGACGAAGCCTTAACCGAATTGCGGACTCGCTACCGGCGCGTATTGGTCATCGTTGAGGGAGTCTACAGTATGGATGGAGACTTCCCCAACCTTCCTAGGTTCATCGAGGTTTGCAAAAAGCACAAATGCTGGTTGATGGTAGACGAGGCGCACTCGATTGGGACGATGGGAGCTCACGGACGCGGAATCGCTGAACACTTTGGTGTCAATCCAACCGACGTGGACATTTGGATGGGTACTTTGAGCAAGTCGTTTGGTTCGTGTGGCGGCTACATTGCAGGTCGGAAAGAGTTGGTAGAGTATCTAAAGTACACGGCCCCTGGGTTCGTCTTCAGCGTTGGCCTTTCGCCCAGCAACACCGCAGCCGCCATTGCTTCCCTTCAGTTGCTGAAACGCGAACCGTTGCGAGTTGCCCGCCTTCAAGATGCCTCCCGGCTCTTTCTAACGGAAGCCAAGAAGCGAGGCCTCAACACAGGCAACAGTTGCGAGACAGCCGTCATCCCCATCATCACCGGCAACTCGCTGCACGCTCTGCAATTGTCGAGGCGAATGATTGATTCGGGCGTGAATGTGCAGCCGATCCTTTATCCAGCCGTCGAGGAATCGGCGGCTCGCTTGAGGTTCTTCATCAATTCCACCCATACCAACCAACAGATCCTTTACGCGGTCGACAAATGCGCCGAGCATTTGCAGTCCATAGCCCCAGAGTATTTTCGGGCTGCCAATAGTGAGCCAGCGTTGGCCCGATAATGGCAGCCCGATAATGACATTAGAACAGCCAACTGGCAAAGACGATGGGCAGGGCTCGGGCCGTAGGAATGAGAACGTTCCCTCGCCGCCCACTGTTTCCGCTGCGACGGTAACGCGGATGGCATTGTATTTGCGGGAGTTGCAGCAGTTGCATCGATCGGGACAAGTGCGCATCCAGAGCAGTGCGATTGCCAAGCGTTTGGGCTTAAACGACTCTCAGGTCCGACGAGATCTATCATGTTTTGGCCAGTTCGGACAGAGGGGAGTTGGCTATAGTATCCCGAGTCTTACCAAAGCCATACAAGCCATCTTAGGTACCGATCGATCTTGGAACGTTGTGTTGATTGGAGCCGGAAACTTGGGCAGAGCCTTAGCGGGGTATCGCGGGTTTAACCAACAAAACTTTCGGCTAGCAGGCGTCTTTGACTGCGATCCTGAAAAGGTTGGCACTATGCTAGGGGCTCTCACGATACGATCACTGCATGATCTTGAGTCGGTTGTGGAAGCAGAGAAAGTAGATCTCGCGATTCTTGCTGTGCCAGCGAGTTCGGCTGTATTGGTGGCACAAAGGCTTGAGATCGCTGGCGTAACCGGGATCCTCAATTTCGCCCCTGTGACCGTCCGCTCTCCAGGCAGCGGTCTAACGGTTGTGGACGTGGATTTGGCCGTTGAACTGCAGCGACTTGCATTCGCGGTTATCAATCAGAAAAACAGTTA
>JANPNA010000107.1:0-2566 GCA_031427235.1 Pirellula sp. | reverse complement strand
GAACCGCACTTTTAGTACGCCAAAACGGCGTCCGTCGGAGGCAAGCTCCGATCGGACGAAAATACTTCACAGCGTTTCCTGAAAGGGTCACCGATTCTGCGATCCTTTCAGGATCGGAACGCTCTGCACGATTCTTTTCCGGTGGTGTCGCTCCGCTCATCCACCGGCTAATGTCTGATATCCCTTCGGGATGAAAAGTTGCGCAACACTAAATGCACCACAACCCCAAACTTTTAACACCCCAGCGCTAGCCCCGGTTCTCTACGTTCTTGACGAACATCGAAAACCGCGGCTAACGCCGTACGGCTCATTGCAGATCCCAATAACATTGAGACGTCACGAAACCTGGATCTGCCAGCATGCAATACGTCCGTCGGCGGAGCGACGGACCTACGGGAACATACTCCTTGCCTTGCGCATCATGGCTAGGCACTCGAGGCGATAGGCATCGCCGCCTGCCGAATTGGTTGCTCGCTCAAGCATGTCCGACCAGTTCGCATGCGGGGCCATCTCACTGCGACGCAACAGCAATCCAAACTCGGCCACCGACGTTGCCCATTGCATGTCCCGATCCATCGGGGGCCGGTCGTTCCGATCCGTTTCTTTCAAGACGAATTCTTGCTTGGTGCTTTCGATCCCTTCTGGCTCTTTGTACCGCACCTTAAGCGTCAGCACCTCGGACGAGTATTCCTCGGCAACCGCCGGTGCCTCGAATTTTGGCTCCGCTCTTGGCTTTTGCAAGTACTTGGAGGCCTCTCCTTGGGACGGTGGATTGACACCAACCCATTTACCCGCTGGGATCACTTCATAAAGAGCCGTCACACGGTGCCCAGCCCCGATCTCGCCAGCGTCCTTCTTGTCGTCATCAAAATCTTTGTTGGCTAGCCGTCGGTCTTCGTACCCGATTAGCCGATAGCCAGCAACCTTGGCTGGATTGAAGTCCACTTGGATTTTGACGTCTTTGGCAACCGTGACCAATGTGCCACCCAGCTGTTCCACCATCATGCGACGGGCCTCTAGCTCATTGTCGATCATGCCATAGACGCCATTTCCTTTATTGGAAATTTTCTCCATCATGGAGTCGTTGTAGTTACCAGCCCCGAAGCCCAAGCAAGTGAGAAAAATATTGCTCTTGGCGTTCTCTTGCATCATGGCCACTAAAGCATCGTCCCCGGTCACGCCAACATTAAAATCGCCGTCGGTGCACAACACCACTCGGTTTGCGCCCCCTGGGATGAAGTGTTCTTTAGCAATCGAGTAAGCCAACTGGATGCCTTGTCCGCCGTTGGTCGAACCACCTGCGTTGAGATGGTCGAGCGAGGATAGGATCGTTTGTTTTTCAGCACCGGTAATGCTCGGCAAGACACAGCCTGCGGCACCTGCATAGACAACGATGGCCACTCGATCATTCTCGGTGAGTTGATTCACGAGCATGGACAGCGCCTTTTTCACCAGCGGCAACTTGTTCGGCTCGTTCATCGAGCCAGAGACATCGAGCAAGAAGACGATGTTAGCCTTGACCCGTTTTTGCGAGTCGAGTTTTTTGGCCTGTAGGCCGATACGAACCAATTGATGCTCCGTATTCCATGGGCATCTGTCGATGTTCATATGGGCCGCGAAGGGTCGTTCGTCTTGTGGGCTGGCATACTCGTATTCGAAGTAATTTACCATCTCCTCGATCCGCACCATGCTGGGACTTGGTAGACGGTTCCCTTCCATGAGCGTCTGCCGAATCTTGCTATAGGAAGCCGTATCGACATCGATCGAGAAGGTTGAAAGTGGAGCCTTCTGTGTTTCAAGGAACGGGGTCTCGACGATTTTTTCAAAACGATCCGTACCCGATTCTGCGATTTTGGCTCTATTGAAAAGGTGTGGTGCGTTTTGACGCAGTTCCTCGGGGAGTTGCTCATCCCGTACACGTTTGTCGTAAGTGGCGAGCGTTTCTGAAAGATTGATGCGAGCAAACACTTCTGGTTCGGGGCTCGCCTCAGAGGCCAATGAGTTGCTAGCTCTTGCCGTGGATATTGGGCCATTCGCAGCTTGGCTAGACCTACTTGGATTCATCCCGGGACCGGACTTATCACTAGCGCCCATCGCACTACCTCCCCCATAACCACCTGGGCTCATACCACCTGCACCACCCATGTCTCCTGGGACATTCAGGCCTCCAACCCCGCCACCGCCTGGGTATCCCCCGTAGCCGGGTCCTCCAGAACCATAACCATCTCTAGAACTACCCATCATGCCACCGCCAGACGAATCACCTTTACCGCTTCCTGCGTAACCTCGACCGGCGCCCCCCATGCCGCCCATAGCCATGCCTTTATTGGTTGAAGGAGCACTGGCCATTCCACTATCCATCCCCATTCCACCAGCGGTTCCACCGCCAAATTCCAACGCAGACACTTCATACCCTTCATTACTCGCACCAGCTTGTTTCTCTCCCGTTTTCTTGGGACCTAATCCACGCTGACGGCTCGATTCGTCTTTCGAATCTCCGCTGTTTTTCGTGATGGTATTCTGATTCAACTTGCTGCGTCTTTCGGCATTGACAGCCGCTTCGCCC
>JANPNA010000106.1:0-9509 GCA_031427235.1 Pirellula sp. | reverse complement strand
CAACACAACAAGAATTTTCAGCCACGAGGCCGATGAAGTCCAAGTTAGTCGCCGCGTATTCCGAAGCGGTGAGGGCGAATACGCAATCAACGGCCAGCCTTGTCGCCTCAAGGACGTCAAAGATCTTTTTCGTGGTACTGGCGTGGGAGTCGATGCCTATAGTCTGATTGAGCAAGGCAAAGTGGATCGACTGCTCCAGGCATCCGCCAAGGATCGGCGCGGAATCTTTGAAGAAGCCGCTGGTATATCGCGATTCAAGGCCAAAAAAGTCGACGCAGAACGACGCCTGCAACGAGTCGATCAGAACATGATTCGACTCAACGACATTGTCGATGAAGTAGGTAAACGACTCGCAACACTTAAAGGCCAAGCGACGAAAGCCCAGCGCTATCGCGAGTTGACCCTGACCATGCAAACCAAACGGATGCAATTGGGTTGGATCGACCGAATGGCTATGCAGCAAGACCGAGAAAGATACCAAAAACAACGCGAGGATGCCGAACTAGCCGCTGTCGGACTCGCCGAAAAACTTGCCGCACTGCAATCCGTTATGGCCGCAGAACAGGCGATTTTGCAAAAGCTGCAAAAAGACCAAGACGCTATTCAAACGGAATATTTCAACGCCCAACGGGAATTGATTTCCGCCGACAATGGTTTTGCATCCTCGAACGAACGATGCGCCGAACTTGTGGCTGAAAAGACAGTGTTGCAGGAACGAATCCTCTTGTTGCAACAGCGTGCAAGCCTGTCCTCCGAGGAGGTAGAGCAAAAACGGTCCGAACTCGACGAAATTGAACACATGCGAAAGGTTGCTAATCGTGAGCTTTCGGAAAGTGAAAGACGTTGGAGCGATCTGCAACTGGAGCTAAGCACAATCCGGACAAGAATGGATGAGTCCGAAGCGGAACAGTGCAAGATCCGCGACGCATTGTCCATCAACCGCTCTCAACTGGCTGCATACCACTTGCATGTTGAGCAGATCCAACAATCCATCGATCAACAGCAACAATCTGTGACATTAGCAATCGAGGAGCTGGCGCTTGCTGTACAGTCAATCCAAGATGCGATTGTAACGCGACGTAGCGCCGCCCAAGCCGCCGAACTTGCGGCCATCGCCAAACAGGAAGAGGAAGAGCAGCTTCGAATTCAACGCAGAACCTTGTCGCAAACTCAAGATCATTTCGCTTTGCTGCAAGGCAAACGACAGGGTGTTCGCGAGCGGCTGAATGTGCTCGAACAACTCGAAGAACAATTCACGGGTGCAGGCAGAGGTGGCCAACAACTTCTACGGCTGGCTCGCGGCAATCAAAGTCCAGACCAGGATTTTGCCCATCCCTCAGATGCGATCGTAGCGAACGTTTGGGGAACGGTACTTGGATTAGTGGCGGACTTACTCAGTACCGAATTGCATTTAGCACCCCTTATAGACGTCTCGTTGGGTTCTCACGCAGATGCAATCGTATTGAGCAACGGTCAAATCATCGACTGGATCAACGATGGTAGTTTGGCCGTCGATGGTCGTGTGACCTTGCTCCGAATGGATCGACTGACCAGTCGTCGCTCGGGTGAGAAAATTCAACTCGACGGCCTACGCGGCGTTTTGGGTCGCGCGGACCGAATGACTCATTTTGAAGATGCGTATGAACCGCTTATTCGATTTTTGCTTGGAACCACTTGGTTCGTGGACACTCTCTCCACAGCCTTGGAACTGAGTCATTTTCGTGGCGCGGGCTTGCGCTTTGTAACGGCCGAATGCCAACTAGTCGATAGCGACGGAAGTATAACACTCGGTTCACTCCAGACTGGGTTGGGATTAGTCTCGCGTCGTAGTGAAATGCAATCCGCCAGGGAGGAAATCAAACACGTTGAAGCAATGTTTTCGGAAGCAACGTCTACGGTGGCAAACGCACAAGCCAGGATCGGTGAAACAGAGTCGACACTGCGTTCCAGAGACGCTGCGGCTCACTCGACGACAAGAGAACTAACAGCTTGCGATCTCCGACTTGAGTCTATCCAACAACACCACAACAAGTTGCTCGCCTCGCTTGAAACAAATCGGACCAGTCTTCAGAATGCGTTGAACCGACTTACCGAAGTCCATGAATTGATGAGCGCCACGGAAACTGCAATCAAAAAGTACTCGATGCAATCTGGCGAACTGGACCAGCTTCGCGATGTGAACTCGCAGAATTTTACGCAATGCGATCAAGCGATGCAAACCGAACAAGCGATGGTCACGGAAAGACGGATCGAGTTGGCTCGACTCGAACAACGTGTGGTTGGCCTTCGACTAACCATGGAGCAAATGCAATTGGATTCGGCGGAACGTAATAGAAGCGTCGTTCAATCTGAAACGTCTTTGTTGTCAATTGCGAATCGAATTGCTGCCACGATTGCAACGACGGCTGATTTTCAAACTCGCTCCGCAAGCGCTCACGCAATCATTGAATCCGTCGAAGTACGCCGAACCGAATCTGTTGACCAAATACAATCTCAAAATGCCATCCTCCAACAGGCCCTACTCAGTGGCGAAGATGCTAGACGCAATATAGAAAAAGGTCAAGATAAAATTCGATCGATCGAACAGCAGCAATTGCAATTGAATCAACAGTGGGAGCAGTTGCACGATCACTACACCAACGAGTATCAACTCAATCTGGATACGCTGGTACAAGCTGCGAGCCAAGTTCTAAACGACAATTTGAGTCAAGCGAAAACGGTTGATGAGAATCCAGCGATCGCGGAGGATTCGCGGACAGGAAACCAATGGTTGGTCGACTTGCTCCGAAACTCAAACGGAAAGCCGGTCGTGGCCGACTTTGACCGCTCCGCTATCGAATCGGAAATTATCCGTCTTCGACATGAAATCGCGTCGGCGGGAAGTGTCAATATGGAAGCACTTACTGAATTGGATGAACTCCAAACGCGATTTGACCGGCTTTCGCATCATTACGAGGATCTACACAATGCAAAATCCAGCCTGATCCAGACCATGGCTAAAATCGACGAGGATTCTCGCGACTTGTTCATGCAAACTCTAACTACGATACGAAAAAACTTCCAAGAACTATACCGACGCTCTTTTGGCGGCGGGTTTGCGGATATTGTACTTGAGGACGAGCGAGACCCGGACAGCGGCATCGAAATCATCGCTACACCTCCCGGCAAGACGACACTCAACAATTCGCTGCTCAGCGGCGGAGAAAAAGCGCTGACGGCAGTTGCTTTGATCATGGCTTTCTTTCAATATCGCCCAAGTCCATTCTGTATTCTGGACGAGGTAGACGCCCCCTTTGATGAAGCCAACATCGGGCGATTCGTTACCGTGCTGAAAGAGTTTTTAGAGACAACCAAGTTCATTGTTGTGACACATAGCAAAAAGACAATGACCGCCGCCAACATGATTTACGGTATTACCATGCAGGAGAGCGGTGTGTCACGCCAAGTCTCTGTACGATTTGAAGAAGTGAGCGACAAAGGCGAAATCATCGTCGACCAAAAACGCGCCGCCTAAATGTGGCTAGATGGTTAATCGTTCTGACTGCCCTGGCATTAAAAACTCAAGTAGCCGAGGGGAAGGTAGAGAAATTCGCCCTGGAAAATTTCGCGAACGGTGCAGCATGCCGCAACAATATCGGTTACATTTGTCAAATAAGCGGCGTCGATCTTAAGGCGGGCCGATTTAAATCGTAGCGGAAGCTGTCAAAGCTTTCGTGAATGCTGGACGCCAACGAAATGCTTTACGCATTCCGCTACTAGGGAACGCTAGCGAAAGTGTTTCGCGGCCCAGCTTAAGATCGACGCCGTTTTCAGCAATAATCGATCGTTGACCGATTCGTGAGAATACGGACAAACAGCACAAATTCATTTGTTTCCACCTTTGTCGACATCGCGCGGTAAAAATGACAGCAACAACCTTGGCCGAAATAATGCAGGAACTTGAGTCTCGCGGAAATCCTGCAATCAAAAAAACGTTTATGCGGCACGGTGCTCCCGAACCGCTTTTCGGAGTCAAGATTGGAGACCTAAAACCCTTACAGAAAATGTTCAAGGGACAACAGCAGCTTGCGATGGAACTCTACGCAACGAAAAATTCCGATGCCATGTATCTGGCGGGTCTGATCGCCGATGGATCGAAGATGAATCGCAAGCAACTGGATCAATGGGCCAAGGGAGCAACTTGGCACATGATTTCTGGGTGCTCCGTTCCATGGGTCGCTTCCGAACATCCGGACGCAATCGAAATTTCCAAGAAGTGGATCGAGTCCCCAAAGGAACTTGTTGCCACCTCCGGATGGTCCACACTCTCGTCGGTCGTCGCGACCCGTCCAGATGATGAACTTCCAATCAGCGAAATCGGCGAGTTAATGGTTCGCTGCATCAAGACGATGAAGCCGTCACCGAATTGGGTGCGAAGTGCGATGAACAGCTTTGTCATCAGCGTGGGGACCTACGTCGCTCCTTTGGCAGATCAAGCGATCGTGACGGCTCGCAAAATCGGTGTTGTCGAGGTGGATATGGGGGATACGGACTGCAAGATCCCCGATGCCGAAAGTTACATAGTCAAATCTCGTCGGGGTGCCGCCGTGGCACCGAAACGCAAGACGACGCGATGCTGAAAAAATGAGAAGGCGAGGCCACCCCTGTAAACATCCTTTCGATGCTTGTGCGCTTGAAAACAAAGGGAGGGCGCGGCTCCTGCCGAACTTGGCGTCGCCAAGTTCGGCAGGAGCCTCACCCTCCGGGGCAGTTTCGGTTTTCCCCTACCAAAAAAATCTTGTTGACTTTCCCAAGAATCGCCCCTACCATGCGAAGCATAGTAGTGACGCGTTTAAAGTCGAAACAATCGAGACTTCTCGCTGAACGCCACCAAATTCACGTTAATCCGTTTTTTTCGTAGCGGAACCTGTCAAAGGTTTCGGGGGTGGTGTTGCCTACTTCGGCACCAACGAAATGCTTGACGCATTCCGCTACAACCGCTTCCCCGAGGTGGCGTTCGCCGAGAAGTGTCAAACAATCCTTGCTTTACCAATAAGGGAAAGGATCCAACGATGGACGATGCGACTGTGGATACAACCTGGCTGTCTCAGATGCGAAAGGGCATTCTAGAACTTTGCGTTCTAGCTGTCGTTACGCGGGAGGAGACCTATGGATATGCGATCGTTGAGACGCTTGGGAAAATCCCAGGGATGGAAGTGACAGAGAGCACGATCTACCCACTTTTGGCCAGACTGTGCAGTGAGGGCTTGCTGAAGCATCGCATGGCCAAGAGCCCGAACGGCCCGGCTAGACGCTATTACAGTTTGTCTGTCTCCGGCAAAAAACGGCTCAACGAATTGTCGAGCGCCTGGGGCACGATTGTCGACAGCGTTTCCACTTTGCTATCGCGCAAAGAAATATCGGTCGCGTCGTAGCGATCCTTTGTAACACATCTGATTTTTGTATCGAAAAGGACATGACCGCCATGGAATTGAACGAACCCTATCCAATCGAAGTAACCCAAAGCATCAACGCCTTCCTGGATCGCATTGAGCAAGTATTGCTAAACCGCGGCACGCCACGCGCTGAGCGAACGAGCATATGCTCAGAGGTCGAAACGCAAATACACACCTTGATCGAGCGCAAAGTGGAAGCCGGTGCTGAGCTGCACCTCGACTTGGTTACTGGAATCATTGAATCGATGGATCCACCTGAGTCCTATGGTGCCTCTGTGGAGCCAATTGCGCACGCCGAACCGCTCCTAAATGCCGAACCGCACTCTTCCAAGAGCAAATCGACGAAAAGGAATCCGGTATTCGATTACGTTCGCACGCATTTGAACCGTCCACCTCGGACAAGTCCAGAACTGGATTGGGTCGCAATATGCGGCCTGGTGGCAACTTGCTTTGGTCTACTCTTTATTGCGGTTGGATTGACGGGCCGAAGCGAAGTGGGTGCCGTTTTAGGCTTCTTGATCCTATTCGCGGGTGTGATAGCAAGCGGAATATCCTTTTGGAGAATTCGCCATTCCAACGGACTGTTGACGGGGCAGAGAATTGCATCCATCGGGGTGATAATGCTGCCACTGGTGATTGTAAACTTAATTCTTGGCGCGGTGCTGTTCGCGTCTCCATTTGGCCGCTTCCTTGGAGCAGTTGTAATGGCCGTCGGCTTGATTTATCTCAACTATCGAATGGTCCAGCATGCATTGCATTGGCTTTCTTGTTATTCGGCAAAAGCGCCGGGCGCGGAACCGTATAAACCTGAGCCTAATGCCGATTCAGCAGTGCCGTCTGGAATGATCATCGAAGGTAATGCGTAACCGAATTATTATCACATCCAATGTGACAAGCCCAAGGCGTTACAACAACTGACGTGCAGTCGTAGATGAATTCGTGAGAATTCAGAAGTGCACCGAATTCTCACGAATTCAGCTACGGTTTATTCTGCCCGGTTTAGCATTTCATTGATGCGGCGATAGTAGTCCGAGACCTTTTGCCGATACTGAGTCGGAACATTCTGTTGTGATTGGCCTGCTGCGTCGCTCGATTGCGATTCCGATGTGCCGCTCTGCCCGGTCCCTTGTTTCGCAATTTCGGACATGGTTGCGGCACCTTGACTGACCTTATCGGAACGTCCGCGGCTGGACGGTGACGGGGTCGGCATTGAGCCGTACATGCCCATGTTTTGTTGTCGCGGTGAACGGGTTGCGAAACCATTGTTAGGACCACCTAATTCGCCAGGTTGGGAACCGGCTTGACCCTCGCCGGGTTTTCGACCTTTCTGACCCATCCGTTGCTTGAGCTGCTCCAGAGTACGACCTAATTTACCTCCCCCTTGCTTACCAGGCTTTTGGAAAATGCCTTTCATGCTCGATTCCGCTTCGTTTCCCATCGAGTTGTTCTCCGGCAATAGGGCGTCCAAGGAATCAGCGGCGGCTTTTGCATTCTCGGCTGCCTGTTGGAATTTGGATTTCAGCAACGACTTTTGCGCGTCGTTCATAAACTCTGGGGCACCACTCTGCTGAATCCCCTGAGCCAGTTGCTGTGCCGATTGCTTGAGCGGTGCAAACTCTTCCGTTTCAGGTAATTGATCGGCATTGTCTTGCATGCTCTCCGCGAGCTCATTGAGCTCCTGTCGAAGTTCTTCCTGAGCCGCCTCCATTTCCATCATCCGCCGTTCGTTCGATGGATCGTTCGGGTCCGCGTCGGCTAACGACTGCATGCGTTGGGCCAGCTCCTGTTGGCGTTCCACCAATTCGTCGAAGCGTTCTTTGTCTTGCATCAATGGCAACGTCTTACTCAGCTCGTTCAGAGGGTCGATTGCTTCCTCCTGCAATTCATCTCGATCGGATTTGATCTTTTCTCGAAGCTCATTCAGTGAAGCTTGCTCGGATTCGTTCAATGGTCTTTGCCCGGCTTGGTCCTGGGCCATTTGATTCAATTGTCCTGCGGTTTCTGCTGACTCCTTGGCGATTTCGCTCAGCATCTCGGATAGCTCGCGGTCGATATCGATATCCATTGGGTTTTGAGCAAGTTTGCTGATTTCCTCAGCCGCGGATTTTGCCGCATTCTCGGCCGCTTGCAGTTTTTCTTGCAGGGCTTGTTGTAAGGCTTCGTCATCAGGATCAGCCGCAGCTTTCTCCGCAGCGGCTTGAGCCTCTGCGATGGCGGTTGAGACGTTTTCCAGTCGTCGTTGGGCGGCTTCGTATTTGGCCGATAAGGCCTCGGCCCCACGCTGCTCCAACATGCGTTCTTGAAACTCAGCTATGGAGATGATTCGAATGGTTGTCTTGGGCGATTCTGCCCCTTTGGGTCCGTTGGGATCGTTATCTTCCGTTCTTGCAAACAAGTCGATTTCATCACCGGGAAGAAGCCCGAATCGCTTGAGCGGAAGCGGTAAGACCGCATTGGCACGCGCAGACGCGTCGACCGGCAAATCAATAGAGCGGGCAGCGGAACCGTTGAGGCTTCGGTACAGTCGAAGTTGCGTGATTCCGAAATCATCTTCGGCGGAGATCGAAATCGGCAGATCGATATCGGGGGTCGCAAGTGAAAACTGACGTGGTTCTAAGATACGAACGATTGGTCGCTGGTCCGTGTTGATAACGATCTTACCGATTGCCGAGTCGGTTGACTGTAGACCATCGACATCCGTCACCTTGATATCGAACTTGCCTTCCCGATCTAGAGCAAAGCGACCAGCCACGCTAGCCCCGCGCTTGTCCTCAGAGTTGACCGTTAAATCGATGAATTGTTGGCTCTTGTCATCGTATTGAATTTGCATTCGCCCAGACTGCAATGGACGATTGCTGGTCAAAAACATTTCGACTTGTGTCCCTTCAAGACCAGCGATTCCAGAATCGGGAATTTTGCCTTCGTAAACAGCTTGTCTGGTGTATGCAAGAGGAGTAATCCTGACCATGAATTCTAGGATTTTCGGGGTTAACTGGACTTCAAGCTCACCTGTCTCTGAAAGGGTTCGACCGGATCGAGCAAAGAATTGCGAAGGTTCTTTGACTTCGGTCAACAACGCTTGCCATTTGGCTTCACCACGAGGAAGCATTGGGAGGACTCGCTCCTTGCCGTCCTTCGATCTCGTTACGAGTTCCAAACGCTCAGTGGTTTTGCGAGAAACGGTCGCGATAATCTTCACATCATCGCCATACCGGAGGCTGTGCTTGGTCTTGTCTAACGTGATTAAGACTCCCGTGAAGGGTGCCGTTTCGGTGGCGGGAAAAGCGAATCGTCTGAACTGAGTCCAAGCGAGGGAAGGGGAAATGAGGGAGATTATTACAATCAAGGAAATAACAGCCACCCCTGCGTATGCGGGACTTTTGAGAGTGCTCAGCGGCAATACGGTCTCCGGATGGATTCGCGAAAGACATCGAATCGCCTGCCGAATCGCTTGCTGAGCAAATCGGGCCGTTAGCGGCGAGTCATAGGTGTCAACATTGTGGAGCAAATCCCAACCGGTAGTGACCTGACCGCCTGTCCCTTGCGACTCATCGATTCGAAATGCCAATTTGCCATTCGAGGTGCGTTGAATCGATCGATAGGAGAAGACTCCCACGGCAGCAAGAACGCCAATCGCACTAAAACGACTGCAGAACCATCGCTCGAACGGGGACAGTTCGGAGAGGTAGTCAGCCAACATCGCCATCAACACGAATCCGATCCAACCAGCGCAGCCGATCAGCACGAATCGCGCTGCTGTGATCAGATTGGAACGAAGCACAAATCCGCGGAGTCGGATCAACAAGTCCGCAGTGTCGTCTTCATGGGTTATTGCGGACACGGGGCTCGGGAGTGTTGGAGTGTTGGAGTGTTGGAGTGTTGGAGCCAGGGTGCGCTTTGCGATCCCTGGGCTCTGCTATTTTACCACTTATTGGTGGTGGAATTGCGAACTAGTGCTTTGTGACAGCTTAATTTCAGGGTAGTGGGGATTGTTTTATTTAAAGCCGGGTTCGTATCTTTAAAAATCAAAAAAAAAATATACAAAAAGGCCAAACCAAAAATATAGGTTTAAAA
>JANPNA010000105.1:0-11255 GCA_031427235.1 Pirellula sp. | reverse complement strand
CTCCAACTCTCCTCTATCCCTCGCACAGTCGTTTCCAATGGGGTGACATGATCTCAAGCGCTTGCCGATGAAGGCGTCCATTGGTTGCGCAAATGCTGCTGGACTGGTTCAAAGGCAGCGGTTTTCCGTCGCAGTCGGACGCTTGCCCGCCGGCCTCGGTGAGGAATAACTGCCCCGCCGCGTAATCCCATGGATGCAGTTTGTACTCGAAAAACAGACCATATTGGCCACAGCCGACGTTGCACAAATCCAAAGCAGCGGCTCCGAATCGACGCATTCCGTGGATGTTGTTTCGAAAGAAGTCTCCGATAGTATCCAATGTGGCTTGCATCATGCGGTCCCTATCGTAGTAGAAACCGCAAGTGATCATGGTCGCATCGATTCGATCGGACGAATCCACTCGTTGCCGAACACCATTATGCCAAGCGCCTTGTCCCCTAACAGCAACGTACCAATCGTCTCTTATGGGATTGCAGACGATTCCAAGTTCTGGCTGGCCGTCGAGGTAATAGCCAACTGAAATGGCGAAGTGCGGGATGTTGTGCATGAAATTGCTCGTGCCGTCCAATGGATCGATGATCCACAGTTTTTTGGAGTCCGCGCGATCACTATGGGACTCTTCCGAGATGACTGCATGATCTGGATAGCTGTCGCGAATCGTTTGGACGATCATCCGTTCGGAGCCTAGATCGGCTTCCGTAACGAAATTGGCAAGGCCTTTGGTCTCGATCTGAACCGTAGTTTGAAATCGTTGGCGGAGGACGGTGGCTCCGTTCGCAACGGCCGCCATGGCCGTATCCAACATCGGATGTTGGAGAGATGCCACCTGCTGCTTTTCGTGAATGTTCAGATTGCTACCTAAATCCGTTCTTGGTGTCGATAGGACGTGCTCACTGTTCCGAGCTAACGAATCCTATTGTACGCGATTTGTCTTTCGATCAAAGATGCTATGGATCAGATGTTCGTACATTTGAACCATGGTGTTCAAGGATCCATGGGATTGGACGTGCTCTCGTCCGTTGTTTCCCATCAATTCGGCTGTTTCCTTGTTCCACAACAGGTGTTTGATGCGTTCGGTGATCGCCTCAACATCTCCTGGCTCCACGGTGAATCCATTCCATTGATCGTGGACGGATTCGGCGACCGAGCCCACTCGGGTACTGACGACAGGCACACCGCACGATAGCGCTTCTAAAATCGAAACGGGACTCGCTTCGTTATGGCTGGTTAGCGCAAACACGTCCATGGCAGCCAGCAATCTAGGTGTGTCGGATCGGGTTCCGAGCAATGACACGTTTTTTTCAAGTTTTAACGTCGCTATGGCGCTCTCAATATTGGCCCTTTCTGGGCCATCCCCGATGATAACGAAATGCGCTTTTGGGAATTTCGCAATGACTCTGCTGGCGGCGTTGACAAAGAGAAGGTGGTTTTTTTCCGGACGCAGAGCAGCTACGATTCCGACAATCTGGGTTTCTGGCTCAAGCCCCAACTCGCGTCGTACGTCGGCTTTGGATTCCTGATGCGGTCGGAACCGAGTTGTATCGATACCATTTGGGATGACTACGACTTTATTGGCAGGAAACTTTTCAAAATCGATAAGGAATTGACCGTGTGGTTTTGCGACCGCGATGAAGGCGTCGGTAATTGGAGTCAACCACCGATTCATTTTTCCAACACCGTCAGGCCATCCGGTGGAATGCAATGCGCTGCATACAACTGGCAACGATGCGAGTCTTGCAGCCAGTCGCCCCCAAAACATTTTGTCGCCCGCTCCCACACTGATGAGCGCGTCAAACTTCCCCTTGCGGATATGCCTTGCTAGCCTTGGCAGAACCCGCCAGTCATATTTGCTTTTGAGCCAATGCTCTGTAACGTCGAATTCTTTTGCGATTTCTTGGCCTAATGGTCCTTTGTCTTTGAGGCAGGCAACCGACGGAACAATATGCGATGGCCGGAATTTTCGGAGCAGATTGACCAATAGGGTTTCCGCACCCCCAACCGGCATGCTGGTGATTACAAAGAGAGCCCTGAGCGGTCGTTTCGGATTCGGCACAAGTTCATGGGAAAGACTAGCAGTGCCTAAGAACCGATTGCCTTCGATCAGAGTAGATGGAGAGCAAGGAGTCATCGAGTGAACAGTCTCATGGTTTTTCAAATCAACGAGTCGGAGTTGTGTCATTGAATTATGCTAGTGTGATCTGCGGAGTGGGGATTCGAAACTGGCATTCGAATGGGTTTTTGGCTCGGATCTTTCGAGGATCGAAAGTCAGCCAGTTCTTCATCGCTGCCATACCAGGATCACCGTGAATGCGTTGCATATGATTCGGATTCTGCCCAGGAAAGTTCATTCCCCCAGCAGCGCTAACGAAACATCGAAAGCCGGACTCAAAGACAACATCGATGGCCTCTTGCGAAATGTTCTTTCTGAGTCCAAGCGGAAAGGCAAAGTAGTCGATGGATTGACCGGTCCAATCTTGAAGCCGCTTACGAACGTCGGTAATCTCAAAGCGAAGTTCAGCCTCGCTCATTCGTCTTCCAAAATCAGCGTGCGTGTGCGAGTGAGCACCAATCTCGATCCCCAAATTCGCCATGTTTTGGATCTCTTGAATTGTGTTTGGTCGCAACGGTACTCCCCGAGCAAGATCATGCGGAAACGGCTCGCCCGTTTCCACAAAGTGTGTGGAAACGAAATAGGTGCAGGGGATACCACGATCGATCAAAGCCGGTATTGCGTATTCACAGTTTTCTCCATAACCATCATCGAAGGTGAGGCCTACCATTGGTTTTTTACGGGTTCCGAGAATTTGCGATTCTCGGATTTCGTCTAAGGAAGCTGTCGAAGCATGCTTGGCGATCCAGTCCAACTGCTGTTCAAAGTTTCGCTTTTGAATAGACCAAGCGTTCATCGATTGCGTTGCGACGCGATGATAGAAAAGGATTGCCGCTGGAAACATCGCTTTCAGTGCGAACGTGTCAAACATCCTCGAGCGTGTTCGCGCAGTTGCCCATCGATAAAGCGACAGTCCAATTTCTCGGTGAATCGTTGACATAGGAAAATGGTTGGATGTGGAATTCAATCTCGACTTCACTGGAATCGTTACTCCGTTTACCGACCCAGTCTATTGAGTGAAGAAGAATTGATTGCGCAAACCACATGACGCGAGCTGCTTATTCCGATTGCAACGAACTTGCTGGCGGTTGTGCCGGTTGAGTAGCGGTACCTGTGGCCGACTCGTTGCATTGTGCATTTTGCAAGGATTTGCGTACACGCTCGCACGCCTGTGACGATCTTCAGTCAAGTGGCGATGTGAAAACTACCACTCCTAACCCGATACGTAAGTGAGGGACCTTCGAAATTGTCCCTCGCTTACGCTTCGGGTTGGGATACTCCACTCTGCCGTTCGCATTTGAGTTGGCCATCCGAGCGGATCGCCTGTGTGGATCCCATAAAATACTTAGAAAGAATACCCTTGGTTTTGGTATACGTACTGATGGCCATGGCTGCGATCGTTTGGGCGGTTGCAGTTGTGCGCTATCATGACATATTGACCGGCACAGCCGTTTTCCTTGTAGCCACCAGTGTCTTTCCACCAGAATTCCTGTCGACAAAGGTTGGAGGTCTGTCTGCAACGGTGGACCGCGTTTGGCTATGCGCCTTGGTCGGTCAGTTTTTGTACGACTCGTGGAATCGGCGGGCGAGAATTCGAAACTTGACCGCATCGGACTTTTGGCTGTTTTTATTCCTGGCATGGCTCATCTTCCGAACGGTGACGACGCCTATCGGAAAGGAACTGGTAGGCCAGCCTTCGACGGTCATGCATTTGCTCAATGGCTATTTAATACCGGCGTTTTTGTTTGTGTTGATACGCCACTCCGATGTCAGGCCGCGAACACTTTGGCCAGCCATTGCCGTCCTTTTGCTTTTTGGCGTTTACTTGAGTCTGACCGCCGTCTTGGAAATCACTAAGCAGTGGTCGCTCGTCTTTCCACAATTCATCGGTGACCCGAAACTTGGAATCCACTTCGGTCGAGCGCGTGGTCCTATGTTGCAATCGGTCCGTTTAGGAATGTGCCTCAACCTGTGCTTAGCCTTACTCTGGACTTTTCCGGTTTGGATCTACGCACGCGAGCGATGGGCATGGCTACTGGCGATTGGATTGACCCCCCTTTTTATGCTGGCGATTCTGATGACGTACACACGGAGCATTTGGATGGGGACTGCAGCCATCGTCATCATTCTACTCTCAACCATGCTTCAGGGAAAAACTCGCACGCTAACGCTGGGCGCTCTTTTTCTGTCGGCGATAGTAGGTGGACTGGTAGTCGGCCCGAGTTTGGTCGCGTTCAAACGGGAGTATTCCGAAGCCGAAACCCTCGAGAGTACCAAGATGCGAGGCGCTTTCGCCTATGTCTCCATGCAGATGTTCAAGGACTCGCCAATCACCGGATTCGGCTTTAACCAATTTCAAGTCCACAACCGACCGTACCTGGATGACCGGACCACTAACATTCGATTGGAATCGATTCGCGGCTATGTCCACCACAATTCCTTTCTGAGCTTGGTCGTCGATTTAGGATTGATTGGTGCCATGCTTTACATGCTGGCCGCGATCAGTTTGATTCGCAATTGTTGGGTGGTTTGGATGCATCCCACAATATCGCCCTATGCTCGCAGCGCTGCGGTGCTCAGCTTCTGCATGATTGCCGTTCATGGAATTCAAATGGCGTTCCATGAAGTTTCTTTCTCATCGATTGAGAATACGATCTTGATGATGGCGTTGGGAATGAGCCAAGTCTTTCGGGATGAACTGGTAGGCCAATCGGAACGAAAGCTGACGCTGATCCAATCGGAATCGGTGGTTCCACATTCGCACCGCGGATGACTCGGATGTCAGCGATTGATGGAAGCCTATGCCACTTATTTTCCGCACGATTCTTAGCCGCTGGCCGTACCCTTGGTAACGAAGTCGAAGGCGGCCTTTAAGGCGCTATTGGTTGAATCGAGTTTTCCCGAACGCTTCGTCGCCAGTTTGGGAGTAGCCCCCTTTTTCACATTGGCCTTCTTGACAGGCGCTTTCTTTACGGGAACTTTCTTTGCTGAGGCTTTTTTTGCTGGGGCTTTCTTTGCTGGGGCTTTTTCGACTGGAGTCGTTTTGTTAACCTTCGAGGCCGAGCGACGCGTTGTTGGTGACGGAGCAGAATTATTTGCCAGCTCGATCCCGAAAAGTGCCCCAAGATCGTCCGATTCTAGACTGCCAGCTCCAGAATCAAATGCCGACGATGATGCACCCAGAGCTTGTCCGATGAGATCGCTTTGATCGACTCCGCGAAGCACGAACAGTAGTTCTGGTTCCGTATCCAATCGGTGTCCAATGCAATACATGACCGCCGCCCGATGCTTGCAGAAGTCAGACCAATCGGGGCAACTGCAATCTAGCTTGATCTCTTTTGGGGACGGAAACATCCCGGAATCCTTATCCGTCAGCTTCGACAGAATTGCGGGATTCAGCTTGCCTTGCATCAAATCCAAAAGCGAGTGAACCGAACCCGAACACTCATTGCAAATCGCCTTCCATTTTTTGGCATTTAAAGTATCGATTTCGATTTTGATCTTATAGAGCGACGACCCGCTAACCATCGCTTCGATCTTGCCCTTGGTAATCTCAAGATGGATGACCGAGCCGTTTCTTGCGTACGATCGACCTCGAGGCAATCGATTCGAGAAGTCGCTGTACTTCTCCAGGTTCTCGCACCAGGATTTGCCCCAAAACGTCGTGACGATCTTGGTCCCTACAATCCGGACCGGCTTGAGTGGTTGACCGCCTTTCGTTTGTAGCTTTTTTGCTTCCGCCTCGGCTTGCTTGCGTCTCTTTGCAACAGGCACATACGGTTTCCATTGTGACGACCAGTTCATGGAAAAGTCCCTTTCCTAGTTTTGAGTGGCTTTTTGCAGATCGAGAGACACAAAGTGCATGAGTTGCTCGTTTGACATCTCGGTTAAGTTAGGTCCACCGTCCTCTTCAAAGAGCGACTTGCTGATCACTCGCTTATCGCGAATCATTTCGTCAATCTTCTCCTCTAGTGTACCACGGCACACGAACTTGTGGACAAGGACGTTGCGGTGTTGTCCGATACGAAAAGCGCGATCGGTCGCTTGGTCCTCCACGGCTGGATTCCACCATCGATCGAAGTGCACTACGTGCGATGCTTGTGTCAGATTCAATCCAGTTCCACCCGCCTTGAGCGAGATGACAAAGTACGATGGCCCATCTTCGCTTTGAAACTGTTGAACCAGCTTGCCTCGGCTGGCTGCAGGCGTCGCGCCAGTCAAAATCAAGCCTTTTCTGCCAAAAACCGACTCCAGAAACCGGTCGATCGGTTCGCACATCGATTGAAACTGGGAAAAGACGAGTACCCGCTCTTGCCGCTCTAGGATCGTTTCGCAAATCGATTGTAGCTCCGCGAACTTGCCGGAGTGCTTTGGGTCGAAGTTAGCTTTCTTGAGATGGAGGTCTGGGTGGTTGCATATCTGCTTGAGCTGCATGATCACACTCAGAACTATTCCACGCCGCTGGATTCCGGTGGCCGTATCCAGTATCGCGTCAAGCTCCTCGACGGTCTTTTTATAAAGTGCCGCTTGCGTCGCGCTCAGCCCGCAATCGACGCGCATCTCGGTCTTCTCTGGTAGATCGGGTGCGACGTTTGGGTCGGTTTTCAGTCTTCTCAAAATATACGGACGGACCAATCGGCGAAGTGAGGCCATTCCTTGTTCGCCGCCATTTTTCGCAAACGATTGAAACTGCGACGCGCTCCCCAACAATCCTGGCGAACAGAAGTCGAATAGCGACCACAAATCGCCCAAATGGTTTTCAACCGGTGTCCCAGTCAATGCGATGCGACCTACGGCCTCAAGTTTTTTGATGGCTTTGGCCTGAGTCGACTGCGCATTCTTGATCGCTTGCGCCTCATCCAATACGACAAGGTCCCACTGCGTCTGCGTTAACCAAGCGTCGCGGCGCACAAGCCCATAGGTGGTGGCTACCAAGTCGTACTCGGCAAGTTCGCGTTCCGGGTTGCGTATCACCTGTGCTAGTCTGGCGCTATCGGTATGCGAACGATGTGCGATGAACAATTTCAAGTCGGGCGCAAATTTTTCCATCTCGCGTTTCCAATTCCCGATCAACGATGTCGGAGCAACGAGCAGACTCGGTCTCCGTACTCTTGACGACGGATCGGTTAGATTGGCGTCTGAGCTGTCCAATCGGTCCAAAACACCCAGGGCGTCTTTCCTGCTTGCTAACGACTTGCGCTGTTGCAATAGCGAAATAATTTGAATGGTCTTGCCAAGTCCCATATCATCGGCCAAGCAAGCACCCAGCCCCATTTGCGTCGTTAGCCACAGCCAACGTACGCCGTCAACTTGATAGTGTCGCAACGTTGCTTGGAGGTTGGCATTGGGATCGATATCGGAAAGCCCCCTAGGGTCGCGAAGATTTTCCAGCAACTCTTTTAGCCACGGCCCTGCTTCAACGCGACTCCAAGCCCTCGCCGTTTCATCGACTGTTTCACCTGCAATGCTTGCTCCAGCTAGTAGTCTCAACCCTTGCAAGAAATCGACGCCGTCCACATTCTGCTTGCGAAGTTGTTTCCATTGGTCCATTGCCTGCTTGAGTCGAACGGCATCGACTTCGACCCATTTTCCGCGCAATAATGTCATCCCTTCGCGAGACGCCAATAACTGCTCCTGCTCTTCGGCAGTGAGCGGGACTCCATCAAAGGCAACATCGACTTGAAAGTCGAGTGCTTGGACCAGTCCAAGCGTCTTCTTTTGTTTGTCTCCGATACGAACTTGCACTTGAGGGCGAGGCGGCCGTGACGTGCTCCACCAATTGGGAACACGAACCACCACGCCCGATTGTTCCATGAGCGATACTTCTGAGAGAAACTGGTACGCTTGCCGAATGGTCCACGCCTGCGGCGAGAATATCTTTCGGCTTTCGAGTAACTCGCTGAGAAACTCGCTCTGGGCTGCAGCTCGCTGGACGGGTTCGAGCAAGATGTTGAGCTTATGCATATCCTTGGTCGAGAGGGACCGCTTGAGAGCTTCGGCTAACGGAACGTGTTGAGTTTTGCCCGACTCGGACTTTCCCTCGGAAAAGGTCGCGAGGAACGCAAATGGATGGTCTGACGATTTTTTGTTCTCGGCCAGATGAAAGGTAACTCGCCCGATCAAGTTCCAACTCGGATTGAGCCTTCTTAAGAATGTGGACAAGTCTGCTTTCGACCGACGAACTTCTTTTTCTGTGTGAGCATCCAGAGCGTGCCACCACTTCAGGAGAAGCTCCGACGTAAGGTACTCGATACCCATCATCGGAGGTGCCGAATCCATTCGCAGTTGTCGGTCTTCGTCGCTCGGCGGTGACGGACTGGTCCAACGATTGCTATCCGTGGTGGAGAATCGACAGAGCGATTGGAAGTACGTCGAAGCAAATGCTCGAAAAAAGTTTAAGGGCAGTGGAAGTGAAGACTCGGGCCGCGCTGCGAGCCACACCAGTCCATCCGCCGTAGACTTGGTCAGCGCCGTTCTTAACTCATCTTTGAGATGGGCTATCGATGCCCAATCGTTTGTAGACTCGTCTACGAACAGCGACTGAAAAGGGGTGATAGTCAAGCACATCGTCGATCCATCGGTTTTGGGTAGGGGTATCGCTAAACATTCCGGGTTGAGCGGGTGCTTCAGCGGGTTGGTAACTCATAGCATGCGGCTTGTTCGGCATTGCGAATGAAAACGTGGTTTCCAACGACGACGGAATGATTCCAAGTCTTCCCTTCGATTGCTGGGAATTTGGCAAGTTCCACCATCGACTTGGTGTCCGCCCGCAATAAAACCAGGATCGCGAGTGCAGCCGGCCCCATGAATCCCAGCATGAAGATCGGTAAACTGGGTGCTTCCATCGTATCGGGTAGTTTGCGCAGCAACACCATTGCAACCAGTAGAAGTGCCGCCGGCCACCACCGCAGAGTATACGACATGGGACTTGAGTTGAATTGCCCGCTGGATTGATCTGAAGCATTCATTTTGTGACTCGTATCGACTGATGCTTACCCCTGAAACCTGACTCCTACTATTGTATAGCTTCCAGCCTCGACATAGACTAGTTCCGAATCCAAACAGTCGATGCGGCTCACGGGCTACAAATCAAGAAATCCTCGGCTTGCTTCTCAAAACTTTCGCGCCAAAAAGTAAGAAAACCTATTCAACTATCGCCAATAATTGCTTGCTGTGAATGAGACTTTCGAATTGTTGTTCCACTTGGGAAGGTATCGTTCGTACACTTACGAAAAGCAAAAAGTGCTTTATGCCTTTCAACAATAATCACTGCCGCTTCTTTTTTCGTGTAGTTCGTGTCTTTCGTGGTTCCAAACGGAATAAGTAGTGTGTCCCTACGGACCCCTACCTACGGACCCCCCTACCTTGCCGCGCCGAAGTCCTACGTTGCGACTTTCCAACCATGGATTGGCTTTACCGGTGCACAGCTTGGTCCACCATCCCTTCCAGATTCCTGGTATCGAAGTCTGCAGGAATCGATTTGGATTGTCTGCCAGGCTCTAAATCATTTGCCTAGCTTCCAGTAGCAAGGGTCTCGAAGGCTTCTTGGAGGGAAAAAGGGCTGGCGGATGTGGGTGTGACGCGTCTAGAGAAAAGGGTAAGCATCCCCCGAGTAAACTCGGGGGCATTGGCATGCCGTCGGCTTTACGCTTTACGCTTTACGCCGAGCGTCCTGACCTTCTGTGCAATGGTGTTCCCCCTGACGTACATGCTCGACTCAGCATTAGCACCGGCTTGATATTGATGATTATGGCAGCCTGCTTTTTTGCTGTCGTCGGAAACGAGATTCGCGCCAACCAACAAGGGCATGCTGCGAATCTAGTCTTGAAAGCAAAACTTGAGCAACTCATCGATGGTGGCAACGCTTACATCAACGCCATCGAGGGTACTGGCGTGTCGTGTGATGTTACCCGTGCAAGCTTTGACGATGAAGACTTACAGAAATTGATTCAACTGGCTTCCGAGAGAACGCCCGGCATTTCGCAAGTCTCGTTTCTAATTTTTGAGAAGACGAGCGTTACCGATGCTGGGTTGCAGGCGGTCCATCTCTGCCCTCATCTGACTCACTTATTCCTTCCACCCATTCCGCTCAGTAACGAATCAATCGCTATTTTGGTGGCATGCCAGAAACTCAAGTACCTATCCCTCGACGAAAGCAAACTCACCTCCGAACAAGTGACCGACTTAAGGAGAAATTTACCCAATCTCATTCTGAACGGTAAACGGTGGAAAGATCGCAAAATGTGATCAAGCATGGGCTGATTACCACGGAATACACGGAATACACGGAAATGAAATGAGGGGGGAGTAGGTCATGAATCGCTATTTCTTAATTGAACTTCAAATAGGCAAACTTTTTGTTCCCTGGAACGTGTATTCCAAGTCTTCAGTGGTTATTGAACTGAACCATCAGCGAATGATTCGTTCGTGTTCCACCTTTGGGTAATGGCCAAAGTTGACAAGCAGCCCCACTTTGTATCCGGTCGCTTTCAAGTAGTTGTGAACCTGTGCACGATGTTCGTCATTGAGTTTTGTGACGGCTTTGATTTCTAGAATGATCTTCCCAAAGCAAATGAAGTCCGGGATGTACTTTTGTTTCAGGATCCGATCTTTGTAGGTCAACTGAAGCTCGGAACGAGATTGGAATAGGAGTTCCTGAATTTCAAACTCGATTTCCAGACACTCCTGATACACGGCTTCTAAAAAGCCACATCCCTTTTCCTTGTACACCTCAAAACACGCCCCCAAAATTTTGTACGTTTCCTCTTCATAGACAAGCGACATGGTTCTTCTCTTTCTCTTTAAGTTTACATCTGCGATTTCTCCTTCCGTGTATTCCGAGTCTTCCGAGTCTTCCGTGGTCACTTACTCATCTTCTGCAACTACTGTCTGTGGTCGTAGCTTACTCCTTACTCCTCACCGCTTGCGTGCATCGGCCAAACGCCATAGGTACCAAGCGCCGACGCTGCGATAAGGTTGCCAGGCATCAGTCCACTTGCCAAATTCCGTCTTCTTCGGCATTTCTGGTAAATCGTACAAATGCATCAGTCCAGCCCGGACGCCGAAATCGTCCACTGGCATGACGTCCAATCTACCCATGGTGAAGATCAATAGCATCTCGACCGTCCACTTGCCGATGCCACGC
>JANPNA010000104.1:0-10974 GCA_031427235.1 Pirellula sp. | reverse complement strand
CGAACCGGAGTTTCAAAAACCCGAATTTGATGGCCTCTGCTCGGCGAACATACCGGCCAACCGTAATGGAGATCAGCGAGAAGTGTCCAAATTCTGACGAATAGTCGAGTTGATTCCTAATCGATTTCTTTTGATTAAGGCTATTCTTTCACTCCGAGCAGTTTGGCCGCTTCCTCGCGGAAGCGGTGGAGTTCTTGATCGTTTGACTGGTTCTTTTCCATCCACTCCACCGATTGGTCGTACCAACTGCGAGCCTTTGTTTTTTCGTCTAGTTGCCAATGGGACATAGCCAGGAAAAAGCCGCTGGAGCTAGACAGATCCTCTTTAAGCTCGATCGACTTTTTAAGAACTTCGATAGCCGTCTCCCAATGGCCGTTCCGGTACTGCGCGACGCCTAGCGTGTTTAGGTAGTCGCCATTATCTGGCGCGAGCTGAACCGCTTTCATCGCAAGCTCCACTGCCTGAGTTGGTTTTTGTACTTTCGGATCGGTCGATGCGGCGAGGAGCCATGCAAGACGGTTAAGTGTCATCGCATCGTTCGGCTTAAGTCCAATTGCCTCACGGAACTCGTTGACAGCCTCGTCCAATTTTCCCTGCTTTCTCAAGACCTTGCCTAAGTTGGTGTGTAAAACGTACGCATCATGAGCCGAAGGCGCTAGTTGCAGCGCCTCACGAAACTCGGCAATGCCTTCTTCGTGATTTCCCTGATTCGCCAAAATAGCGCCTAAATTGAGGTGTGCTGTAATGAGTTTTGGTTCGAGTCGAATTGCCTCACGGAACTCGTTCATCGCCTCGTCCAGCTTTCCCTGCCGGGTCAATGCGTCGCCCAGATTGATGTGGGCAATGTACGCTTCGGCAAACGGCGTGATTCGCAGTGCCTCACGATACAGGTCGATGGCCTCCTCCAGATTCCCTTGATCTGAAAGAACTTTTCCCAAGTTGATAAGAGCCTTAGGGAACTTGGAGTTGAACCGAATGGCCTCACGGTATTCGGCAATGGCATCATCCGACCTCCCCTGCTGTTGCATTGCATTTCCCAAGTTATAGTGGGCGTCAACACTTGACGGATTGAGCCGAATGGCCTCGCGATATTCAGTGATGGCTTTATCCAAATTCCCTTGCTGGGCAAATGAATTGCCCAGGCTCATATGGGCATTATCACTCGGTTGGAGTCGGATGGCCTCGCGATGTTCAATGATGGCTTCATCCAACTTCCCCTGCTTGGCCAATGCAGTACCCAGGTTCATATGGGCAAAATCTAGGTTTGGATCAAGTCGGACGGCCTCGCTAAAATCTGCGAAAGCCTGTTCCGTTTTTCCGAGTTCCAAGAAGACAACTCCCCGCATATTGCGGAGCAAAGCGCTCTCGGGCCGGATGGCGATTACGGCTGTATAATAACGTAGACTTTCCTCAGTCTGAGCTGGTTTTTTTCGGCGCAGAGCGATGGCCAAGCTAAGGTTCGTGGCTACATCGCCGGGATGTGCTCGCCAAACTTGCTCCAAGAGGTTCGTTGCACGGTCGATCGTATTGGCCATCGTAAGCTGGGCTGCCAGCTGGTTTAAAAACCGCACGGGTTGAGCCGATATATCGGCTTCCTGGACGAGCTTCTCAATCTCAGCGACGCGTAGCGTGTCATCCTCCAGATTGAGCGATTCTCGCACTTTGCGCCGCCATGGATCAGGGTCTGCCGCTTGTATCACCTCCCACAGCCAACTGGCTGTTGTATCCCGCTGAAGCTCCACGATCCGCAGTTCACTGGTCGTCGCAGATACCATGTTTAATCTAACCGTGGTTCCAGGCTCGCCTCGCAAGAGCGCAAGTATTTGCGAACTGGTCATCGCCTCGGTGCTGGTGAATTTGCTATCACCCTGAGCAATACCAATAATCTGGTCTCCCTTGTTTAGGCTACCGTTGCGGCCTGCCGGGCCTTCCTGGGGAATGTAATCAATCTTGGTGATATTTAAAGCGACGCCAATTGGAGGCGCGAGTAAAGTGTACCATTCGTAAAGCGCGGCTACAATTTCCGCCTGAATAGGGCCGCGTCGATTGCGGATCCGGGCGGCAACCTGTTGCGGGTCGCCAACTCCAACCTCGAGACCATTCGCCGTCAATGCGTCTCGCAATAGCGGGATACTTTTCGCGTTGGCGAAGCGTCTTTTCCAGTCCAAGTTCGGTTCGGCAAGCCAGGCGGCATCCAGGGCTGCCAACAATTGCCCATCCCGTTGTTCGAGATCCAGCTCCGTGGCGAGCTGGTGAACTTGCTCGATGAGTTGCGAATCGACTTCACCGGTTTCACAAAACACCTGGGCACGTTGTATTTGCTCTCGCGCCTTGGCCAGCGCGGCTTGGTCTCCCAATTGCGCCGCGGAAGCTTGACCACGCAATCGAGCCACCTCTGTCAGTACATCATTGATGCCTCTCTGTGCCAATTGCCGTCGCTGAACAAGTTGATGTTCGCGGAACGCCAACTCCACCGACAATCCTGCGGCGACCAACAAAGCAATTAACACAATGCTGCAGGTCAATACCATCGCCTTGTGCCGCTGAAATTGTTTCTTCAGCCGGTATGCAACCGACGGAGGACAGGCTTCGACGGGCTGGTTATTAAGATATCTCTCCACGTCTTGTGCCAGGCTTTTGGGCGTTTCATACCGTCGCTCGCGGTCTTTTTCAATAGCCCTCATCACAATCCAATCGAGCTCGCTGCGGAACTGAAGGCTTAGTTTACTTGGCTCTACCTGTCTATTATTAGCGATCGTCGACCGCTCTTCACCTTTTAAAGTACTTACGCGGTAACTGGGCCTGGGTGGATCCATTTCACGAATAATACGCCGTACCTCGTCGTTACCGGCATGCTTAAGAGAATCTTTGTCAAAAGGTGTTTTGCCCGTCAACAATTCATACAACACAACACCCAACGAATAGACATCGCTGCGAGTGTCGATGTCCAGTCCACTCTCGCCAGCCTGTTCGGGGCTCATGTAGAGTGGTGTGCCGATCATTTGGCTTACCTCTGTATAAAGAGTGTTATCAGTCAACTGCTGACCAATTGCCTTTGCCACTCCAAAGTCGATGACTTTCACCACGGGCGTCACATCATGGACGCTGACCATGACGTTGGAGGGCTTGATATCTCGATGAATGATCCCCTTTTGATGGGCGTGTTGCACAGCTTGACAAACCTGGATAAATAATTCCATCCGCTGACGGGTGCCCAATTTTTGGTTATCACAGTGTTCTGTAATCGGCGCACCTTTAACTAGCTCCATCACAAAATAAGGTAAGCCATTGTCAGTCGTCCCTGCATCCAGAACTCTGGCGATATTGGGATGGTCCATCAATGCCAAGGCTTGACGCTCGGACTCGAATCTAGCAACGACTTGGCGGCTGCCCATGCCTGGCTTGATGATTTTCAAAGCCACTTTGCGGCGAACAGGCTTTTCCTGTTCCGCGACAAACACACTTCCCATGCCACCTTCACCCAATAATTCGCGAAGCTTATAGGGGCCAACAGTGCTGCCTACACCAGGCGTCAAAGATGCTGTCACGAAACCGGATGCAGGGGGGAAATGGGCAGCTGTAGGGACAGCATTTACCGGCTGATCTAGAAAGCTGCCAGCTCGGAAGTGAGCAACCAAAAGCGCCTCGACCCGATGATGCAACTCCGAGTTGAGGCCACAACTTCGCTTAATGTAGGCCGCCCGGGCGACTGGGTCGTCGATAGAGATTGCCTCGCAAAATACTGTATCCAGGCTTGGTGTGGCGTTCGGCATGGGAATTCCTTCGGTATGAAACGGCGTCGCTTTATACAGTGCGACATTCGTGCCTGAAACAGCTCACGAATTCCCATTATTTTTCGGATTTTGTTTGTTGGACATGGCGTCATACAACCAGGCGCGAGCAACCACCCAGTGCCGCTTGGCTGTGGCTATTGAAATGCCTCGGCAGGCGGCAACCTCCTCTAAGGTGAGGCCGACGAAATAGCGAAGCTGCACTATCGCTGCTTTTTCCGGCTCGACGGCATTCAAGGCCGTTAGCGCATCGTCAAGATCGAGTAGGTCGTCTATCTCATCACTACAGGCATAGGTAGCTGCTACATCCAAGTTCACCCGCTGTAGCCCACCCCCTCGCTTTTCTCGCCGCTTGCTACGGCTGTTCTCAACCAGAATCCGACGCATGGCTTGGGCGGCGGCCGCAAAGAAATGCCCCCTACTGTCCCAATGTTGTGCCTTTTTCACGTCAACTAGCCGGATATAAGCATCATGCACCAACGCTGTCGCTTGCAGCGTCTGCCCGGGCTTTTCCTGCGCCATCTTAGCCGCAGCCAATTTCCGCAATTCTTCGTAAACCAACGGAAACAATTGCTCAGCAGCCGACGGATCCCCCGATTCGATTTGCGATAGAATTCGGGTAACATCGGACATAGGGCGTATGCTTATTAGAAGGAGACGTATTCGGCACTAGTGTAACCGCTCGCTCACGAGTTTGCCTTAGGCGAACGATCCCTTTTGCTATTTCTTAATCCTCGCCCACATCCTCCTCTGCACCCGCCAGTCCATCTCCCTCGTCAGCGGCCGAAGCAACTTCTCATGAATTGCCGCTTTCCCCTGGAGTACTTCCGGCAAGTACAGCAATTCCTCCTGTATATCTGGCGCTAAGTTCAGCAAGCTCATTATTTGCGTCATCCGCGGCTGACTGATTCTGCCTAATTCTGCAAGCTGCTGGTAGCTTTCTACCTGACCAGATTCTAGCATCGATTGCATACGACTGGCCAGTGCCACTAGCTTAGCGATCCTTGGAATCCGACCAGACTGAGCAAGCTTGACCCTCGCAGCTCTGGTGGCATCTCGCCGTTTGTGTACTTCGCCTTGGAATGCAATTTTGCGTTTAACTTTGATCATACCAGCACCTCATCCGCTTTAGCGGCCAGTGTTTTGATTCCAGATCGATGGAAAGATACCGAAATAGCAACATCTTGTGGATCGTACTCCACGCGTTCAACAAGCACTTCCATTAGCTTGCCTTGTTCCCGTTGCGACACGGATTTCCACAGGGTGTCGAAATCGCTGAATGCCGCTTTTATTTCGGCGTCCGCAAGTTGCGATGAAGCTAACTGGCTTATGCGAATGTGTAACTGGTGGAGTTCCAGTTCCGACTGCGCTATTCGTTCATTCAATTCCGCAAGACGCGCTAGCGTTGGCTCGTTGGGTTGCGCCATAGCTGCGATACGTTTGATCTCGGCATGATCACGAGCCAGCTGCTTTTCGTATTGTTTCTGTTGCTGTTGCAATTCTTTGAGACCCGTTCCAACCGTCTTACGAGATTGGCGTAGTACTTCCTGCATTAGACCATCGTCTGTGGAAATGCATCGAATCTGATCGACAACTGCGGCTTCCAATTCGGCTGCAGGGAGCGCTTTCGACGGACAAGCATCCCAGCCACATTTAATGGCTTTGAGACAAGTGTAATAGCGGTACCGCTTGCTTCCCCGACTAGACATCGTGTGGACCATGGCTTTGTTGCAGGCACCGCAGTAGAGCAAGCCCTTGAGCAAGGCGCCGTATTTATTGTTGACGCCATTCCCCTTGCCGCGACTGTGAGATTTTAATAGCTTCTGGACGGCGGCGAATGTAGTACTGTCCACAATGGCTTCGTGCTCTCCAACGTATACCAGCTCCTTGTGTTTGATTTTCCCGGCGTAGATCGAATTGGTGAGGAGCATATGCAGGGAAGCTTTATCGAAAGAGCATCCGCCACGCTTGACTCCGCTCATGGTGATCCATGATTTATTGAGCCAACCTCGCCCAACCACTTCCTTTAAAACCGGCGTCAGCGACTTAAGCGTCAGATACAATTCGTATATCGCTCGGACCTGCGTCGCCTCTTTCGCGTTGATGACTAGCTTCGAATTCGGCGTCGATCGATCCACATCGTATCCAAGAACCGGATGGCCACCGGCCCATTTCCCCTTGCGTCGCTGCGCAGCGATCTTATCCCGGATTCTCTCACCGATGATCTCACGTTCAAACTGTGCAAACGATAGCAGGATGTTGAGCGTCAGGCGCCCCATGGAATGGGTCGTGTTGAACTGTTGCGTCACCGATACAAAGGAAGCGTTGAACTTATCGAATGTCTCCATGATTCTGGAAAAATCCATTAGAGACCGGCTGAGTCGATCCACTTTGTAGACCACCACGCAGTCGACTTTGCCGGATTCGATGTCTGCGAGTAATCGATTGAGCGCTGGTCGATCTAGACTACCACCGGAGAATCCACCATCATCGTATTGTTCTGGATTGCAGGTCCAGCCTTCATTTTGTTGGCTTTTGATGAAGGCTTCTCCCGATTCCCGTTGCGCATGCAGGGAATTGAATTCTAGCTCGAGTCCCTCTTCACAGGATTTGCGAGTGTAGATGGCGCAACGGATTGCAGGCTTGCTGGTTGCCGTGGGAGTTTTATTTGTTGACTTGATCATTTGGCGTCTCCGAGGTGGAAGAAGTGGAATCCGTTAACGTGAGAGCCGGTGATACCCTTGGCGATCGCGGACAGCGTCTTATACTTCTTGCCATCGAATTCAAAGCCATCTTCTAGCACAATGACCTGTATGATGCGGTCCTTGTAGACGCGTTGGATGCAATTGCCGGGCGCTGGCAGTCGCTTGTCTCGTCCAGTAGAAAGGTCCGGAGTCTTAGCCCCAACTGTGGACACCTTCGTTTTAGTATTCTTCGGAGGCGTGAGACGTATCTCAGCATCATCCGCCAGTTCTTCGATTCGGAGCTTGGCTCGCTCTGAAAGTCCGCCTTCAGCATTGGCCTGCAGTCGCCATGCGATCCTGCGCACCAAGTATGTTTTGTTACAGGAGCGGCATGGCTCACCGAAGAACTGCTCGTATCGCTTCTTTAGCTGGACCGCCTTCATCAACTCCAAACTGCATAATTCACGCTGTAGTGCCGCTGCACTCTTCGTACTCTTCATCTCTAAATCCCTCTGGTTAGTTGTCTCTTGTGGGAACGTTCCCCACGTGTGACAGTGAGCAGAGATTCAGAGACAAGCTCAAGGCCTGAGTTGGAAGGAGCGGCAGGATTTTCACAGATTGAAGGAGTTGTCGGGCGCATGCGCAGAATGGCGGCCGCGAGTAGGGAAGCGACTTGGCTAAGGCGGTCCTCGGGTATGAGTTCTTCCGCTGGGGATTCCAGGTCATGTTCCATGTAGCCAGATACCATTCGCCAAAGGAGTCGTCGCTGTGAACGATCGATGGTTCACCTTTAGGTTATGTATGCCGAAAGGGAGCGTGTGTGCGCGCTACACGAAAGAATTTGTGCTCGAATCTTTTTTTGAGCGAGGGGATTGTCTCGGCCTGACCGGTATGCTACCTTTCCACCACTGTTTGCAAAACGCTAAACAAAAGGCGTTGCTGGCAATCAGACAGGACACGAAACCTGTAATTTCGAAGCTGCATGGAATGGAAACATGGGCGAAAGCAAAAAGAAACAAAAACCGTTTGGAGAAGTACTTCGAGAGACTCGCATTGCGAAGGGTTTTGGACTGCGCAAGTTCGCCGAAATGGTGGGAATTAGTCCAACTTATCTTTCTCAAGTCGAACAAGGAAATATTTCTCCACCGACGACCGAACGTGTCACAGTGATGGCTAAGTTGCTCAACACAGATTCCGATGCATGGATCGGACTGGCAGGACGAATGCCAGAAGATGTGGAAGCGATTATCCAAAAACAACCCTCGGAATTACCACAGTTGCTGCGTGAAGCCAGTGGTTTATCCGTCGACCAGTTACGACTAATCCGAGAACAGATTCGCAAACTCAAGGAGCAGGGGAAAAAAAAATGATGTCGCAGCCAATTGTGGCCAACACCATCGAAGTCCCCTACTTGGCAGCAACAGCCATTGAGGCCGATGCCCAGAGTCTCCTAGAAGATTTTTCCGGCAAGTTCTATCTCCTAACCAATCCGCCAGTTCCAGTCGACGAAATCGCAGAACTACATCTGCATTTGACCCTTGAATTCAAGGATATGAAAGAAATCTTTCCGTTCGCGGATATCCACGGAGCGATCTGGTTCGATTCTGGATTGATCGGTATCGATACATCGCTCGATCCGAGTATCAATCCATTGATGCTTGACCGGTATCGATTCACCCTCGCGCACGAAATCGGTCATTGGCGACTGCACCGTAAATATTTCAAAACCAGCCCCCACGAACATATTCCGTTTGAGGGGGATTTAGCAACTCCGGATGTGATTTGCCGCTCCATAGAGAAGAGAAAACGTGTGGAATGGCAAGCGGACCAGTTTGCAGCTTATCTACTAATGCCACAGGACATGCTATTGAATGCATGGCAGGAACTTCGAGGGGACGACCTTCATCCGATCGAACAGGCAGAGATTCACGAATTGACATCCAGTGAAGTGATTTCGTACCGCGGGCGAGAGCCGCAAAACCAAACCGAACGAGACAGGGGCGCCAGCGAACTATTCTGCCGCCCGTTAGCAGATAAATTTCAGGTTTCGCGAGAAGCCATGCGAATTCGGCTCGAGAGCCTCAAATGGATTGTGACAAGTAGAGTTTCGACGCTTCTCTAACCCGAAACGTCTCTTTTTTATCCCGAAGTTTACTGTTTAGCGGACGGAAACCGTCGTGCGTGGAAAGATTTACAAAACATGGCAAAAGCCTTCGATTTACGCAAACAATTGAAACTACACGACAAGCAGTTGCTTCGGCGGTTGTTTTGCGATTTGCCTGAAATGGCAACCGTTCCTTGGGATACGCTGCGTCCACACCAGGTTGACCCCATCATTAGCGTGTGGGAGGAATTAGGGGAGGCACGTCGTCATTTCTATCAATCGCGGTCGAGAACTAGGCCCAGAGCGAGGAGCAAGGTTTGTGACGCTTGGTTTCGCTGCCAAACTTCCTGCAGTGATTGACTGTGTAGTTCAATCGCAATCAGGGCCGTGCTGGTTTTCGATTTCGTTCGTCGGTCATTGGTTTTAAGCGTGCCGATTCGATTCGCACTATTCATACATAGAACAAGGTGTCGCGGGCCAAAAATGAATTTGATGCTTTTGTTAATCGATAAGTGGACTCCTCGAACTTAAATCACCCTCTCGTCAAAAATCAGCCGACGGATCTTTTTGGTTGCAAGACCTTGATCGTGTTCAAAATCGAGTGCCATTTGCGGCGATCACCGCATTCGCATTCGAACCGGAATCGACGTAGGCTGAAAACGATTTGGCACATCGTGTCTACAACGCGTTAATCAATCGGAAGAAGTTCCAGCTCAACTAGCGGGAATGAGTTTGGAAAACAATGAACATTGATGATAGTTCGCTGATTTTCCAAAGTGCGAGGTCTACTTAAAAAGTAGTCGAAGTAATTGGCGAAGAAAAACATGCGAGATATCTCTCGTTTTCAAGTAGCAACCGAAGGAACACGGCCGAACTAGAAGGCGCACGAGGTAAGTAGAAAGTAGCAAAAGTGGTTCCCTCAACGCTGCCGATTTTGGCTCCCTTTCCGGCGACGGTCACAGTTTCCTCTTCCTTGCGGAACCCGTGCGTTTGCTCTCGCCCTCCCACGCGAAAAACTCTCTGTTTTGCGCTCGAAAGGAGTCTGGCTCCCGCAACTGAAATGGGTAGTTACGAACAGATTTCTACCCACGTGTATCCTAGTTCCGATTTTGACTAGTGGGATTACATCTGTTTGCCAAATCTACCAAGGGAAGGCAAACGCTGCAAAATAGTTGATCACCAACTTGGCGCCTGTAATTCGCCTCATGTGCTCAGCCCAATTAATGAACAACACCCGCGAATCTGATTGCCGAATCGCGGGTGTTTGGTTTCAAGTATTCAGCAGTTGACCAGAGCCCAACTCGCATTATAGTTCGATCGCTTCAACTTCGTCGACGAATCGCTGGTTATTGTCGGCAAGGAACGCACCGATCACGTTGAACACGGCGTCACTGAAGCCACCGATGTTCATAATGTCAGCTCGCTCGCAAGCCTGAACCGTTTGGTACGGCTGCAGATCGATGCAAACTAGCTTCGGGTTGGCTTCCTTACCTGCCAGCTTGCGCTGGTTGGTAACGAACGCTTCCCAAGCCGTCATAACACCGGTCGAACCGTGCCGTCCTGTTCCGACCCAGCTCTCGTTATCGCTAACGAGAACGATGCCGGCGAACTTGCGATTAGCATGCTTCTGGTTGGCAGCTACCAGCGGCAGCGAACAATCGGTTCCACCACCACCGTACTTTGCCAGCCGTTCAGCAATGCTCAGGATCGAATCATTTGGATCCATCTTGGCATCGTAAGCCGACGTATCGAACGGAATCACAACGCTGTCCGGGTTGCGTCGCAGGATCGCTGCGGCGAACAGTGCAGCCACGTCGATGCATCGCATCTTCGAAGTCGCACCTCGTCCACGATGTCCCGTTACCGCGCTGCTCATCGATCCAGACGTATCCAAACCAATCACAACCGGTCCCGGCAACTCCGGTACGTTTCCACAAGCGATCTCGGCTGCCTTATGCAGTGCAGTCTTGATCTTCTGCGGAACATTGTCATCCGCGTTCAGGTACGCAGCAAAGTACTGGTACGGGAACTGCTTCGAACGTCGAATCTCCGACTCGTCAGCGATCCGATCAGCAACGTAATTAACCATCGCACTTGTTGCCAACACATCGTGTCGCAGTAAAGTGTTCAAGTTCATACGCAGTGCCTGCGGACCCATCTTGCGAGCCAGTGCAGCCCAAACCTTCGGTCCCTTGGCGGCATCGGACAACAAGTCCCATCGGACGTTGTCGAGTCCACCAGCGATCAAGGCTTGTGCTTCTTCGCTTTCCGAGTTGCGGTACGCGATCAGCGACTGAACTTCGACCGGCAAGTCGGCTTCCGTTGCCGGTGCCCACTTCTCGATCGACTTATCAGTCAACCAACCGAACATCGCTCGGCGAGCGTTATCCTTCGG
>JANPNA010000103.1:0-2166 GCA_031427235.1 Pirellula sp. | reverse complement strand
CATCGTGCAAACAAGTTCCGCCGCCAACAATCGATACACCTATACAGGCCGCGAATGGGACACAACGCTAGGCTTGCATCACTTCAGAGCAAGGTGGATGAGCGGATTGACGGGTAGGTTTCTCACCAGAGACCCAATCGGGTATAAAGGAAAAAGTAAGAATCTTTATCAGTACGTACGAGCACGCCCCCTTGATCGCCGCGACCCTTCTGGACTTTATTTGATTAAAGAAGACTATATTCCGGGAACAAACGTACGGCCGGAATGGACAAATTGCGCTGGATTTGCATTACATCCAAACGAAAGTGCAATTGATCCCATACTTGGATTGGAAGGGATGCTGACAGGCTTAGGGTACACCTGTCAACTAGGTCAGTCTGCGTCTGGTTGCCTCGACAAATGCAAGAAAGGCAAAAACTGTACTCAATTGTATGTCTACAAAATGAGGGGTGTCGACGAAATTGATGTTGACGATGAGCTAATTGCCCTCGTTCCAACATTTCGCGATCTAGATGCCCGAGTGATCGATGTAACCACAATGATTCTCTTTCATTGGAGGGAGGTTCTTGAAATGCTCGAGAAAAAAGGGGTCGTCCATCCGAAGGATAAAGGAACGGTAATTGATTACCACGTCTTAAAGTGTAAGGAAAATCAATTCGTCTACCAACCTTGCTTGGCCCCGAAGAATGGAAATTTTAGAGGTTGCGATGATCTTCGAAGCGACCCGAAAACGTTTATACCTACACCGGAAGATCCAGAGTTTTTCCCGAATGACAGAACGCTATTTAAGATGTGCTGTTGCAAAAAAGACGCGCCAGCACAAGTGCAGGGGGTACCCCAAAGATGACAAGAAATCCAGGAATGATCTTCTGTTTGTCAACCGTATTTGTAGCTTCCTCCTGCCACAAACAGAACATCTCCCACGCTCCAGGGGAATCGATTGAAGTAGCGGAAACACATCAAAACGCAGGTCGTGTAAAAGAGATGCATATATATTTTGGTGATTCACGTCCTTCAATAGGAGCTTCAACGATCGAAGTTGATGGAGAATTGGTCATTGACTCGAGTGACTTGTTGCAGATCAGTACCAAGATTGAACGGACGAAGCCAACTGTCCTGTACATTTCAATTGGACCGACGGCAGGTCCAGAAACCGACGAGCAGATTTCGAAAATAGCGACAATCGCGAAGAAATACCAAACAAAATTAATGGTAGGGTTGATTCGTTCGAACGGAACCGTATTTGTCGAACAGTAAAGGAGGTTTGGGATAGAAAAGAGGGTAGCAGAAGGACTCCGGTGTTCTCTTTAAAAGAACAGAACTGAGCATAAACGGTCGCTGAATACGGACAGAGAGATGCACCGGTGGCTTCAATCGGCTGGCTTGCATGGGAATAGCGTATTCCCTGCGTTTTTCCCATAGATTTTTTGAGCGTTTCCGCTTTTCTATCGATACCCAATCAAGCCATTACAGGTGGTTGCACTGGTGGTTTTCTGGTCGTTACTCACGGCGTTTTTCTTGCTTCGACTCGGTTTTTGAGGTCGTTTTGGCGTTGCAAGCATATCTTCCAACAGCCATGCATCCGGTTGCGTCGATGCTCGGTGATTCCCTAATTGCGATTGCTTTGGCATCGTCATGAGCTCATCACCAATCTGGAATGGGAAGATCGTGATTCGGTAAGCTCTCACAATGCGAATCGATGACTACCCGCGTCAAGCAGTCCGGCAAGCTATAGACAACTGGCTGCTGAAGATGCTTATCGAACTCGATCCAAGTCTGTACGATTCCTGGAATCACTTTTTTGATTCGAACGTTCTTTAGAAAGTACAGGCTCCAATCTTCAAGCGTTGTCCAGCTCACTGCATACAACGCAATGACTCGCTGGCTGATCGCGATGATGGCTCGCGTCGTCGTCTTATCTTGAAAGCCAAGCGATGCCATCGCGGGCGTCTTGCATCGCGCACACTTAGGAAGATTTTTCTCTACTCGCTTCGGCTCTGTCTCTTTCGGTTCGACTTGCTTCCGTTCGTCTTGCGTCGGTTCCGTCGTTGGCGGTGATGATGCCGGTGTCGAACTGGCCGCTGACGAATAGTAGTGGATGTCGTTTTTTTCGTTGTACTCGATTAGCAACTCTCGGCATTGATTGAGCCTCGGCTCGCGCCACTT
>JANPNA010000102.1:0-25774 GCA_031427235.1 Pirellula sp. | reverse complement strand
GTTCTTTGGAGCCCTGGTTTCGGCGATCAAGTCGACTTCGTCCGCGACCCTTCTTGCACCTTCGACCAGTTTTGTCGAAAACATACTTCGGCATTTGTGGCCGAGCCTGGACGATCGCCATTTGTTGCGAGCCATGCGGGTCAGTATTTTCGTGTTTGCGGCAATTGTTTTATCGTATGCGATCGCAGTAGACGGCAAGCCGATCTACGACATGGTGTCCTCTGCGTATCAGGTCACGCTGGTAGGCGCGTTTGTACCACTGGCATTTGGTCTTTATTGGCGACGTGCCACCTCGCAAGGGGCGCTGGCGAGTATCGCATTGGGCGTAAGCGTGTGGCTGGCTTTGACTTTGTTCCCCGATTGGGGAAAAGACTTGACCTTTCTCCCGGATTGGTTGATTCTCCCGGATTGGGTGATCGAGTTTCCAAGTCAGCTAGCAGGTTTGGGGGCAAGTATTTTCGGAATGCTCGTTGGGTCACTGCTGCCTCAAGTCATTGCGAATTCGAAAGCAAGCGAGGAAGCGACCTATAGCGTTCACCCAATCGCAAAATCGTAGTGAAAACCAGAACCCTCCCCGCGGGAGCAACGCTGTGAAGCATTTTGACCAACAATTCGCTTAGGTTGAGCGGGAGCTTGCCTCCCCTCAACCTTGTTTTGGCGTCCTACGTAACGACCCGGTAACGCCAGCACTTCGCTCCCGCCTCGCCCGCCTCAGGCGGTCGAGGCGGGAGCGAAGTGCGGTACTTTACGGTCTGAGCAGCACTTGTAGTACGCCAAAACGGCGTCCGTCGGAGGCAAGCTCCGATCGGACGAAAATGCTTCACAGCGTTGCCGAGGGAGGGTGACTTACATGGGGAGACTTTGGCCACGAATCTGCGTCAGCGAGGACGAACCTGCAGGCTTGGAGGATGTGCCGTTAGTCGGTTAAGATTCTGGGTTCCATTGAGGAAACTTCTCCAATTGCTGTTTCAAGGCAAAACGGGCGCGGTTCAACCTGGACCGCACGGTCCCGATTGAGATTTGAAGAACTTCGGCAATTTCTTCGTAGGCCAAGTCCTCCATCTCTCGCAGGACGAGGATCGATCGGTGGTCCTCGGACAAGATCGCTAGGGCTTGGTGCACCAAATCCACTTCTTCGGACCGAGACATTCGAGAATCGGGGGCTTCCGTTTTCGACTTGGGTTCGGAACCGGAGATCTCCCGGCTCTCTTCCAAGGACAGGTGGCCGCGACGGCGTCGACGTTTGGCCAATGCAAAGTTGAATGCGATGCGGTACAGCCAAGTAAAAAAACGGCTGTTTTGTTGGAAAGTATCGAGTTTGATGTAAGCTTGGATAAACGCTTCTTGAACGACATCTTCGGCTTCGTCGGTGCTCCCGACTACACTGATCATGGCCGTGTACAAACGGTCTTGATAACGAGTTACCAAAACTTCAAAAGCGGAGTTTTCGCCGGCCAGTGCGGACTGAATCAATTCTTCTTCGTCGTTCACACTCGCCTACAAAACTAGAAATGAGAAGCACTAACTCTTGGTATCCAATGTGAACTGGAAAGGGGGATTTGTCAAACCTTACTCGTACCTAAGGGCGTCAATTGGGTCGAGTCGACTGGCTCGCCAAGCTGGGTAAAACCCAAAGCCGATTCCAACAGCCGCAGAAAAAACAAGACTGCCAATCGCCGCGGTCTGGCTAACCACGATAGGCCAATCCTTTCCTGATGAGATGGCATTGATACCCATCGTTAATGAGACCGATCCCAACACACCGAGCATGACTCCGATCGCGCCACCGATAACCGACAACACCATCGACTCGACCAGAAACTGCAAAAGAATGTCGCGTGGTCTAGCCCCAACCGCCATTCGGATTCCGATTTCTCGCGTGCGTTCGGTTACAGAAACGAGCATGATGTTCATGATGCCGACTCCCCCGACCACAAGCGATATTCCGGCAATGGATGCCAGCATGGCCGTCAGCGTGCCCGTCACGAGGCTGAAAACACCCGCAATCTCGGTCGTGTTCGCGACTTGAAAGTCAGGTTGTTGTCCCAAGCCGATTCGGTGTCGATCCATCATTAACGCTTCGATCTCTTGCTGTGCCTGGCCCATAAGTTCGGTGCTGCGAGCGGAAATGAGGGCAACGTCCACATTGTTGAAATTGCTCCCTTGCAGTCGTTTGCGCACGGTGGTGTAGGGCATCAGAACGACGTCGTCTTGGTCGTCACCCACGATGTTGGCACCTTTGCTGGCCAAAACACCGACGATCTCGAACGGAATGTTTTTGATACGAACGCTCTGGCCGATCGGATTGGAGGTCTGGAAAAGTTTCTTGACGACGGTGTGGCCGACCACACAGACTTTGTTGGCGTTATTGATGTCCCCGTCTGAAAAAAAAGCCCCCAGCCGCATTTGCCAATTTCGAACGAGCAAAAAATCCGCCCCGACCCCCAACAAGTCCCGCGGTCGACAGTTGTTGTTCCCGGAGATCACTTGGCCTACAGCCCCCACTATAGGGGTGGCGGCTAGGACGCTTGCGCATTCTCTGCCGACCGCGTTTACGTCGGCGGCGGTGATGGAAGGGAGTTGGGCGGCACGTCCGCCGCGTCGGTTTCCTTGTTGCAGTACGATGACGTTGGTACCAAGGTTTTTGAACTCGCCCTGCACCAATTCACTGGCAGAGGTACCGATAGAGACCATGGCGGTCACGGCAGCGATTCCGATAACGACGCCTAAAATGGTAAGTCCCGCCCTTAGCTTGTTTTTCGCCAAGGCACGCATGGCGATTCGGAACGTGTTGAGAAAGGACATGCGGTGCGATTATCAACAGATTCTGTTGTTTGGGGGAGCAGCGGGTGTTAATCCGGTGGAAAAGGTTTAGCGTTTGGAACGCGTTTGGCGTCCGCGACCGCGTGTACCTAAATCCATTCTAACCGAGCCTTGGGATGAATTGCCGTTGCAATACTTGAAAAAGGCGGTAACATTCGTCATCCCAACCAAAAAATCTAGGCCTCCCGGAAATCCTGAGGTCGTCGTTTTTAAGCAGATGTGAGTTTCTCTTTACATGACCGTTACAAAAGAACGAAAACACGAAATTATCGGACAATTCCGCACACATGAGGGTGACAATGGATCGCCCGATGTGCAGATTGCCATGTTGACGGAACGAATCAATGGAATGACGGAGCACATGCGTGGTGCTGTCCGCGATTATTCGAGCAGACGCGGTTTGCTTCGGATGGTCAGTAAGCGACGATCGCTCCTGGATTACGTTCGCAAGCATGACCCACAGCGGTATTTGGATTTGATTGGCAAGTTGAATATCCGCAAGTAGTTGATTGAAATCTTGGGCTGGTTCGCTTGAACCAGCCCTTGGCATTTGTTGGTTGCGTTTTGAATTTCTTGGAAGCGTGCGCATCGCTCAAGATAGTTGTTGGATGTGGTTAAGCCCACATAAATAACCCTGTCGCGTTTTGTTCGCCATGGGGAAGCGTGTTGAAAGTCGGTGAGGCCAATGGGTGGTCTCTTTTGTCATCTCTTTTTTGTCGTTCTCTTACAAGTTCTCGGCGAGCGGATCGCCGGTCGTCTTGATTGGAATGGGTCGCCCTTCTTCTACCAAACGACCATAGGCAGGATCTGCCCTACGGCCCAGAACTGTTGATTTGAATGAAGTTTTTTGAAGGAATTATTGTAGTGAAAATTCGAGTAGAAAAAAAAATCGGCGATTCCGTTTTGGCCTTTGAAACTGGCCAGCTTGCGAAACAAGCCACCTCCTGTGTGCTTTGCCAGTACGGCGATACCGTTGTCCTCAATGCAGTCTCAACCGGTCCATCGAGGCCAGGTACAGACTTCTTTCCGCTAACCTGCGACTATCGCGAACGATTTGCGGCCGCTGGCAAATTCCCAGGTGGTTTCCTGAAACGCGAAACCCGGCCAACGACCAAGGAAACGCTGACCAGCCGCTTGATCGACCGACCGATTCGCCCGCTGTTTCCAGAAGGATTCCGCGACGACGTTCAGGTTCAATCGATTGTTTTGAGCAGCGACGTGCAGAACGACGCAGACGTATTGGCCATGAACGGTGGCGCATGTGCATTGTTCATCAGCTCCCTTCCGTTTACCGGCCCGATCGCCGCAACTCGCGTAGGTCGTGTCGATGGAAACTTCGTTGCATTCCCGACCCATGCACAGCTGGAAGACAGCGATCTGGACATGATCGTCTCGGCCAATGAGCGTGAAGTCGTGATGGTCGAAGGGTTTGCTCAGGAAATCCCTGAAAGCGAAATGCTCGATGCCATCAAATTTGCTCACGGTATCTGCAAGGAAATCATCGGTCTGCAACGTGAGCTTTTTGAAAAGATCCAGCCGACCAAAGCCAACTACCCAATTCCTGATGACACCGAAATCGTAGGTCGTTTGAAATCTTCCTACTACGATCGATTCAAGGATGCCAAACAGGTCGAAGGAAAGCAAGCTCGCAAAGATGCCTGCAACACACTTCGCGAATCAGCCCTAGCCGAATTGATCCCAGATCCGCAAGCGGAGGGAGCGATCACCAAGGATACGTTGTATCGCGCATGGCACACCCTCGAAAGCCGCGTGGTTCGCGATTTGATTTTGGCTGGAAGACGTGCGGATGGCCGCGACAGCATGAGCCTGCGACCGATTCACTGCGAGTCGGATTTGCTTCCTCGCACCCATGGAACAGCTCTGTTCCAACGCGGTGAAACACAAGCATTCGTGACCGTGACTCTCGGTACCCCTCGCGATGAACAACGCGTGGACGGGCTTGTCGAAGAGTACAGCAAGAAATTCATGCTGGACTACAATTTTCCATCGTTCTCCGTCGGGGAATGCCGTCCTATTCGCGCTCCAGGTCGACGCGAAATCGGTCACGGAATGCTCGCCGAACGATCGCTTGAGCCCGTTTTGCCAGACCCAGACGATTTCCCGTACACCATTCGTTTGATCAGCGACATCCTCGAGAGCAACGGTTCATCTTCGATGGCCAGCGTTTGCGGTGGTTGCTTGGCCCTGATGGCGGCGGGAGTTCCGATCACCAATCCAGTGGCTGGTATCAGCATCGGATTGGTCCGGGAAAAGGACTCCTACGTACTGTTGACCGACATTCTCGGAGACGAAGATCACCATGGCGACATGGATTTCAAGATTTCGGGAACTCAAAACGGAATCACTGGCATTCAGCTCGATCTCAAGATCGACGGCATCAGCGAAGAAATCATTCGCGCTTCGTTGAAGCAAGCCAAAGAAGCCAGGATGGAAATCCTGCGAAAGATGCTGACCTGCATGCCTCGACCACGCAGCGAAATCAGTCGCTACGCTCCGCGGCTCCTGCGAACCAAGATCGATCCTGAAAAGATTGGGGCTTTGATCGGTCCTGGAGGAAAAAATATTCGTTCCATCCAAGAAGATACCGGAGCGAATATCGACGTGGATGATGAAGGCAACGTCACTGTCTCCAGCGGAGACGCGGATTCGGCCCGAACCGCTCTGGCTCGCGTGGAGGCTTGCACAGCTACCGTTCAGATCGGCAAGATCTATGACGGTACTGTTTCGAGCGTTCGTGACTTTGGTGCGTTCGTAGAAATTCTTCCTGGAAAGGATGGGCTTTGCCACATCAGCGAGCTGTCCAGCGGTTACGTTCCGAGCGTCGATGCCGTTTGTAAAGTTGGCGATACGATGAAAGTCATCGTTATTGACATCGACGACCACGATCGCGTCAAGCTTTCGCGACGACGTGCGTTGGAAGAGCTCGGCATCGAGGATGAATTTGCGAGCGCCGAAGGTGGTGAGGGTGGAGAACCCGGCGAAGAGGGGGATATTGATCCAGACCGACCGTTTGAAGAACGCGGTGGCGATCGACCTGAAAGAGCGTCCTCGGGCGGCGGCGGACGAGGACGTCCGAGCGGAGGAGGCGGCGGTGGCGGTGGCTTCCGTGGCCGAAGTGGTGGTGGCGGTGGTGGTCGCAGCGGCGGCGGCGGCGGCGGCGGCGGTCGTGGCCGAAGCGGCGGTGGCGGTGGCGGTGGTCGTCGGTAAGACCCCAACTCGCTCCCTATTTGAACAATAAAAAAAGGGCGTATCGCATTTGCTATACGCCCTTTTTGTTTAACCCTGTTTAACCTTGAGCTGCAGGCGACGGCTGGCTAGTGCGTCTTCAAGTCTTAATTCTGGCGTAAGCAAATGTGGCGTAAGCAAATGTGGCGTAAGCTTCCAGCTTGCGGATTTTACAGGATGTCCCGATTGGCAAGCAGGATGCCTACCCCACTTTTTACCGATTGGCAAGCAGGATGCTTACCCCACTTTTTACCGATTGGCAAGCAGGATGCTCACCCCACTTTTTAGAATTGACAAAGGACTAGTAAGGGCTCGATGCACCGGTGTCAGGATCGCCAACCATATGGAAGTGGTTGTGGTCGATGTAGATAACTTCGACGCTCTCTTTGTCATCCAGCGTGTAAGGGACCGGCCACCCGTTGATGGTTCGTTCCTCGAAGTAGACCGTGCATTTGTAGTGAGCATGATGCAATTGCGCGAATCCGATGAGCGGAATGAACCGCGGGTCATCGATATAATCCGCGATCTTTTCCTTTACAATGCGGACTCGATTGCGTTGCTTTTCATAGAGCAATGGCACACCGCCTCGAACCGGGCGAGCCTTTTCGAGGGCATGGATGACTTCGTCGTCGCTGGGCGGATCGATCGCAGCAACCGGACCGCCTGCGGTCAAGGGCCCCATGATTGGCACCCGAGCATATCGCTCGTGAACGTGGAACTGGATTTCCTCGTTGTCTTGCAACAAAGGACTGATCGGAATGGGAACGCCGAGAGGCCCCAACGCGAGATTAGAGAGATTGACACAGCCGGTCTGCGCGCCAACCGTAGCAAGTAATAATAGACTGGTAATTCGTTGGAAACGCTTGCAGGACATCGGTATAAACCCTTATCGTGGCGGAGACGATTGACTCGTCGAACAATGTTGTTTTCGGCTAAGCGGGTGTTAAGACTTGCGGGTTTTTCCGTCTGCAGCGAAAATTCCTTTAAATTGGAGTGCATGCATTCTACGGTGTGCTGCTTGCCTTGCCAGAACCGCCTGACTCAAATAACTTCTATTCTATCAAAACGACTGCAATTCCTCACACTCAAACAACATAGAAGCAAGAACGAATGCCCCAACTTTCGCACATGGTGTATTTCACTCTCCAGGATGATTCAGAATCCAAGATTGCGGAGTTAGTCAATGCATGCAAAAAGTACCTCGATGATCATCCTGGTGTTCTCTACTTTTCGGTAGGCACGTTGAACCAAGAGCTAGCAAGGCCAGTCAATGATCGCGGCTATCATGTTACACTCAATGTCGTGTTCGACAGCCGTGATTCGCATGACCTGTATCAGGTTGCTCTTCGGCACCTTGAATTCATTGCGGAGCAGAAACCCAACTGGAAACAAGTCCGCATATTCGATTCCGACCTTGTATAACGATGCCTAGCATGACAACCGTTTTAGACCGAATCGTCGCGAGCAAGCGAGAGGAGATTGCGTTTGCGAAAACCCGACGCGAACTGCAGTCTCTGGTGGACGGGGCTACGCAAGGCCCGGAAGTACGGGATTTCTTGCTGGCGTTGCAGGGCCATGAATACGTCCGCTTAATCGCGGAGGTCAAGCGTGCGAGCCCTTCCAAAGGAATGATTCGCCCTCAATTCCATCCCACGGATATCGCCTTAGCCTACGAAGCGGGCGGTGCTGCGGCAATTAGCGTTTTGACGGACGAACCCTTCTTTCAAGGTCGTTTAGACTATTTGACCGCGATTCGAAACGCAGTGGGAATACCGGTCCTGCGAAAGGATTTTATTCTAGACGAGTATCAAGTATATGAAGCCAGAGTCGCCGGTGCGGACGCGGTGTTATTGATTGCCGAGTGTCTTGAGGGGGACGAACTGCATCGTCTCTACGATTTGGTGCAGCGGTTGGGGATGACCGCACTGATCGAGCTTTACCACCCACAACATTTAGAGCGAGTGCTCGCCACGGGAACAAAGTTAGTTGGCGTGAACAATCGCGACTTGCATACCTTTGCAGTCGAGTTGGACCACGTGATTGAAATGCGAAAAGAGATTCCGTTGGACGTGACGGTGGTGGCGGAGAGTGGCATTTTCACCGCCGCCGACGTTGAGAAAATCCATTCGGCAAACATTCAAGCCATGTTGGTGGGCGAGTCACTGATGCGTCAATCGGACATCCGACAAGCGACCATCAATCTGCTTCGGCCTCCGTTGTAAGTTTTTTTAAACTTCTGGTGTTTTTTCATAACACAATTGCCACCGAAGCAATGGATTCTTCTGCGAATACAACTTCATGTCAAAATATTGGATCCTTTTTCTTAGCCTTGCATCAGCCTACTTCCTCACCGGATACGTTGGCTTGTTAATGCCCGCAGTTGGTACGAATGTGACGCTCATGTGGCTGCCGACGGGAATCGCGGTCGCATTCCTTTTTCGTGCTGGCTATCGATATTGGCCTGCTGTGAGCTTGGGATCTCTATTAGTAAACCTGTCCGTCGGAAGTTCCTTGTCGACGTCACTTGGGATCATGCTAGGCAATACGCTTGGTCCGTTACTGACTACCGTGCTTCTACATCGGCTGAAATTTCACCCAAAGATGGATCGGCCGCTGGACATAGGGCTTCTGGTGTTTGCTGCTCATGTTGGCATGCTTCTTTCGGCCTCCAATGGCGTTGCCAATCTCGTGCAATTCGACAACCTCTCGGAAGGCTATTTCAAGGCATGGTTTTGCTGGTGGACTGGAGATTCCATGGGGGTGATCGTTGCGGTACCGATACTGTTGATAGCGGAACGAATTGAGCGGGATGTGGTGCAACAGCGGGCACTTGAATTTGTGTGCTGGCTTCTGCTCTATGTTTTGGTTGCTTTGGGTGTGTTCGTATGGAATAGGCATACTTTCGAGCCAGCGTGGGCCTTGGCCTTTTTGCCGTTTCCTTTGATTGCATGGGCAACGCTGCGATTTGGAATTTTGGGGGCATCGCTGTCGGTGCTATTGCTGTCCATGGTTGCCGCTTACGGTACATCTATCCAGACGGGTCCGTTCTACCGTACTGAGGCCTCGCATCAGATCCTGATGCTGTGGCTTTATATGGCCACGACGTCAACGCTTGCATGGCTGATCGCCGCACTGAATGCCGCTCAGTTGAGAGCCGTCTTTTCACTCAGAATGAGTGAGGCGAGGCTGAGGACGATACTGGAGCTTGAGCCGGAATGCGTCAAAATCGTTTCTCCGGATGGCCGTCTAATGGAATTGAACGCTGCAGGCTTGTCGATGGTCGAGGCGGATTCGATGGAACAAGTGCGGGGTGCCGTCTTGGAGGTACTCATCGACGAAGAGTATCGTGATGTCTACCGAGGGCTACATGCGAACGTTCTCGCCGGCGGTAGCGGTCACGCCGAATTTCCGATCACAAGCCTAAAAGGAAGTCGCCGCTGGCTGGAGACACATGCCGTACCCTACCGAGATGGAGACGGAGAGATTATTGGCCTGCTGGCTGTCACGCTTGACATTACCAACCGAAAGAAGGCGGAAGACACGATTCGACGGAGCGAAGAACGTCATCGAGGTTTCATTGAAAACAGCAGCACAGGCACCTATCTTTACGAGTTTGCCCCTCCGATTCCCATTGACTTGCCGATCGAGGAACAAGTTAGGCGCCTTGCTACCGATGGGTTTATCGCGATTGCGAACGACGCGCAAGCTCGCATGTACGGATACGAGCGAGGCGAGCAATTAATCGGATTGCGAGCCATCGATTTGTATCAGTCACTCGACAATGAAGCCAATAATTCCTTTTTGTGTTCGATGGTTCAAAATGGTTATCGAATCGTCGATGCCGTTTCTGAGGAATTCGATCGGCAAGGCAATCCAGTTGTGTTTTCCAACGACTGTCTCGGTACCGTCGAGAACGGGTATCTGGTACGCATTTGGGGCTCACAAAGGGATATAACGCAGCAGCATCGATTTGAAGTTGCGATTCGGAAGTTGCTTGAAACGACAACCTCGAACGACTTATCGTTTGAGGAGCAATTGCAGAGGATACTTGAGCTGGGTTGTTCTCATTTTCGTGCTGAGAAAGGGACAGTCCTGCGTTTGGATGGCGAAGCCTATCAACCACTTCAGCAATGGACAGTATCGGCACCGGTTTCCTCTTCTTCCGAGCCAATTCCTGCTCAAAAGACGGTTTTTGAAGCCGAAATCCGCTATTCCTCAACGCGTAGTGGTGTGCTCCATTTCGAAAGCAACAAGCCTCGCAGCGTTCCGTACAGTAGGCTCGATACCGACTTGTTAATGTTGATGTCGGACTGGATTGGAAGCCAATTGCAGCTTCGTTCTACCATGTCCCGACAGCGCGCAATCCTTGAGAACTCCCCCGACTTTGTCCTTTTGCTCGATCGTGAAAACAGGGTCGAATTCGTTAATCGCATGGCTCCCGAAGTCCAACCTCTGGCGATTATCGGTACGCCACTACCGGAGCTAGTGCGTCCTGTGGACAAGGAAACAATTGAAAAGCGCTTAGCGGAAGTTTGGCAAGGGCAAAGTCTGGGACCATTCGAAATTCAGTACAGCTTTGACGGTTCAGAACTGAATGACTTGGAAGGTCGCGTGACTCCCGTGCTTGATGGGACTGTAGTCATGGGGCTCGTCGTGACCTTTACCGATGTCACCGCTCGCAATAGTGCTGAATTGTCGGTGCAGGAGAGTCAGGTACAATTGGAGAGGTTGGTAGGCAATCTGCCTGGGATGGCCTACCGATGTCAGAACGACACTCACTGGACCATGATCTACGTCAGTTCCGGATGCGAAGCCGTGACCGGGTACCTGCCTGACGAACTGGAGCAGAACAAGCTACTTGCCTATTCCGATCTCATTCACTCCGAGGATCGGGAATGGCTTTGGAGCAAATGCCAGTTAGCATTGGAGACGCGAGTCCCGTGCTCCAATATTTATCGCATTGTGGACAAAGCCGGAAAAGTGCGATGGGTTCAAGAACGTGCAACAGGAGTCTATGCGAAAGATGGGACTCTTCAATTCATTGACGGGTTCATTCAGGATATCAGCGAGGCGCGATTGGCCGAAGAACGCGTGCGAACCTCGCTTCGCGAAAAAGAAGCCATGTTGAAGGAGATCCATCACCGCGTCAAAAATAATCTTCAAATTGTGAGCAGCCTCCTCAACCTTCAAGCTGACAAAGTGAAAGACTCAGCTGTTTTCGATGGACTGCGAGATAGCCAAAATCGTGTCCGATCGATGGCACTCGTCCACGAAACACTCTACTCCGGCAACTTGGGCCGGATCGATTTGTCCGAATACTTGCATGCTTTGTGTCGCCACTTGTTTCGTTCCTATGGTGTCGATTCCTCGCAGATTGGCTTGGTGCTGAAGGTATCGAATACTTCGCTTGATCTGGAGCAGGCAATTCCGCTTGGGCTAATTATCAATGAGCTGGTCAGCAATTCGCTGAAGTACGCATTTCCGGACGGTGAATCTGGGCAAGTCGAGATCGAATTCCTGAAGCTTGGAGAAGGGCGACTTAGCCTTGTCGTGTCCGACGACGGAGTTGGCCTTTCGGAGTCGATCGATCTGAAACAATTGTCATCTCTTGGTCTTCAACTGGTACATGACCTCGCCCACCAATTGGCTGGATCTGTTAAGATATTTCGAGGAAATGGTACTCAGTTTTGTATCACTTTTCCAATTCTTGATTCCAACCAGGAAAGTAACTCATGACAGCAGCAAGAATTCTTGTCGTCGAAGACGAAGCTGTCGTGGCGCTCGATTTGCGAACTCGCCTTACTCGGCTGGGCTATGAGGTGGTTGGCGTGGCGACCACAGGTGACGAGGCGGTGGCGATTGCCCAAGAGCAACGTCCTGACCTCACGCTCATGGATATCCGACTTCGAAGCACTATGGACGGGATTGAGGCTGCGGAAAAGATTCGAACTCAAGTCGGCTTGCCCGTGGTGTATTTGACAGCCCATGCGGACGAGGCGACTGTCGACCGAGCACGCGTGACTGAGCCATTTGGATACATTCTGAAGCCGTTTGACGAACGCGAATTGCGGACGGTCATTGAAACGGCCCTATACAAACATGGAGCAGAACAGAGACTTAGGGAGAGTGAACGTCGCTACGCAACGACGCTTGCAAGCATCGGGGATGGTGTCATTGCAACCGACAAAATAGGGTGTGTGACATTCATGAATTCGGTGGCCGAGAGGCTTTCCGGTTGGCGAATGGCAGACGCCCACGGGGTTTCGCTAACGACGGTTTTTAATATCTGCAATGAAGACACACGATTGCCGGTTGCAAACCCTGTTGATAGGGTATTGTTGGAAGGGGTTGTTGTAGGGCTTGCCAATCATACGATCTTAAAACATCGCGATGGCCATGAATTTCCAATCGATGATTGTGCCGCACCCATCCTGGATGATCGTGGCCAATTGACCGGTGCCGTGCTTGTTTTTCGCGATGTGACTCAGGCAAAACAAGTGGAAGAACATATGCGCCATGCGCAAAAAATGGAGGCTGTGGGGCAGCTTGCGGGTGGCGTCGCACATGATTTCAATAATCTATTGACCGTCATTCTTAACTATTCGGATATCCTTCTCAAAACTGCTGGCCCGGATCATCCCTGGCACGATTTTCTTTCCGAGATTCATCAGGCAGGCGAACGATCCGCGGAGTTGACGCGGCATTTGCTCACCTTTTGTCGCAAACAACTCGTTGAGCCAAAGATATTTGATCTCAATGATTCTGTCCGGAAAATAGAACAAATGTTGAAACGACTCATTGGGGAAAACTTTGAGTTTAGGTTGAAACTGGGTCCAAACGTCGGTCCGGTCAGGATGGATCCCGGGCAAATTGATCGTATTCTAGTCAACCTCGTGGTGAATGCTCGCGATGCGATTTCTGAACAAGGCTGTATCACGATTGAAACGACTAACGTTCAGGTTTCCGAATCGCAATTCCCAAATCTGGCTGCCGGGACGTATCGATGTATTCAAGTCAACGACAATGGATGCGGTATTCCCGTGGCCCACAGGGATCGCATTTTCGAACCTTTTTTCACGACGAAACCACAGGGAAAAGGTACCGGGCTGGGACTGGCATCGGTGTATGGCATTGTCAACCAATGTGGTGGTCACATTGCGTTTAAAACGGAATTAGGTCACGGAACAACATTTTGTGTCTATATTCCAGCGGTGAACGCGACCGTTGAACAAGACAATGCATTCAAAGACCTCCAGTTGACGATGGGCAGTGAGACAGTCCTGCTCGTGGAAGATGAGGCCGCGGTTCGTTCGCTCAGTCGACATATCCTGGAAACCTGTGGTTACACCGTGTTCGAAGCTGAGAATGGCGCGGACGCAATCGACATCGCTTTAAACCACGCCGACAAGATTGACATTATCGTAACCGATGTCGTTATGCCGATTATGGGTGCCAGAATCATGCTTGAGAAACTTCGACCACTGATTCGCGAGATGAAAGTTCTTCTCTTGTCCGGCTATGGTGAGGAGAATCTCCGTAAAGACATTTTGGAGTATTCCCAGGCTAGTTTTCTGCACAAACCGTTCACGGTCACGTCACTGGCGTTGGCTGTTCGTCGCGTTCTAGATGGCGAAACAGTGGCGTAGGCGGCGCAAAGCGTCAATCTTAACGTTGAAGTCTAGCTAGCAGCATGGCAAACTCAGTGATGCTCGTGGCCCTGGCTTTGGTTAATGCGGAAAGCCGACGACGGTCAACCGTTCGATTGCTCATCGTAAGCGCATCGCTGATAGCCTTAACGGGCATTCCCTTGATGGTGCATTGCATGACCTGCAATTCTTCTTCATCCACATTCGCTAGTCGTTCCACCGCATCACGATAAAGAGCAAGAGACTCATGCTGTTCTTGACTTTGGAGCAACGCCTTTTCTATGGCTGTTAGCAATCGTTCTGTCTCAAGAGGTTTTTGAATAAGGGTGACGGCACCTTTTTCCATAAGCTGAACCGTGGACGAAACATCCGCGTGTCCAGAGATGATGATCAACGCCAGTGAGCTGTCGTACTTTCGCAGTCGCCTTTGGAGCTCTGCACCATTCATTTCTGGCATCTGCAAATCAGAAATAACGCAACCAACTTGATTCAGGTCCGTTTTTCGAAAAAAATCCATACCGTTGGAAAAAGACTGAACGGAATATCCCTCATGCTTCAGCAATGCCTCCATCGAGGCCAGAACCGCTGAATTGTCGTCCACTAAAAAGATTTTACTTGAGTCGTTCACTCTGTTATCTCTGGTTCATGTCATGCAATACTTTTTGCACACTCACCAATGAAATATCCCGCATTCTTTCACAGAGTAGCACATGCATGTAAAGTCAGCAATCAGCGTTAAATGTTCTCCATTTCGACACTTCGCAGCGAACAACACCAGAATAGCCCTCGTTCCAAAGCGCCTGCAATGTCTAATCGCTTGGAAAACAACGGGAGAGCGAGGCTCCTGCCGAGCTGGCATTGCATTGGTTCGGAAGGAGCCTCACCCTCCCAAGTAATGAATTGGTTGGTTGAAGTCGATGTAAACATGTTTGCAGGGGTGGCCTCCCCCCCCGAGTCATGAATGGGTTGCGAGGAAGAGCCTCGCAACCAGATGGTGGCGTTGGCCGAGAAGTGTCGTTGGTTCACTTGCCTATTTTGAAACAGACCAGTTCGTCTTGGTCTCGGATGTAAAGTCTGGCCCCTGCGATCACTGGATGCGGCCAGCTCTCGCCATTGTGCGTCGGTAATTTGAATTTACTGATCAAGTCGTATTTGTCCGTAATAGTATTGACGAGTGCCATCGTGCTATCCTGATACCGGAAGTACAGTTTGCCCTCGGCGACAACAATCGCAGCAGATCCTGTGCCCGCGCCGCGAGCTTTTTCCCAAAGGTTTTTGCCGGTCTTCCATTCAATGCAGGCGGGGAAGCCGTTGTTGTGGCCATGCCCCATGTAGACATAATCCCCGATCATGATCATCCCTCCATGATGATTTTGAAGCTCCTGGTTGGTCTTGTAGTAGACTTCCTTCACGGCAAACTCTTTCCCGTTTTTGGAGATTTCTAACAGGGCTGTTCCGCCATCGTCGTAGCCCGTCGAGCAAAAAATATAATTGTCCTTAGCAATAGGCGTTGGTATATTAGCAGTTCGGTTCGCCACGCGATCGTAGTTCCACAGAAGCGAGCCTGTTGCAGCATCGTAACTAACGATTCCATGCCCGATTAACTGAACGTACTGCTTGACACCGGCCGCGTTGGAAAGGATCGCCGAAGCATAACCTGCACCATCATTTCCTTGCAACTTGCCTTGCGGAGCTTTGCCTTTCCAAACGATATCACCCGTCTTCTTATTAAGTGCGACTAGCATTGCATCCGAAGCCCCCGGAGTGCAAATGAGCAAGTCACCGTCCACCAGTGGCGATTCGCTGTAGCCCCAACCGGATTCGATCTTGCCCCCGAAGTCCTTGGTGAAACTTGTTTTCCAAACCGGTGCGCCGCCATCCAGCTTGCAACAGACTAAGATCCCGTCGTTGGACAAGGCGTAAACGAGCCCACTGGCCATGTCGACCGTCGGAGTGCAATTTGGATCCCCTTCAGCAATCGTGAACGGAGTGCTCCACTGGACCTCGCCGGTGCTCTGATTCAGGCAAATCACTTTCGTGTTGCCATCTTTATTGCCCATCGTGAGAACCTTGCCATTTGCGATCGCAACGCTGGCCATCCCCTGGCCAAGCCCTTTGACGCTATATGCGACCGCTGGACCTTGCTCTGGCCAGGATTCGAGGAGACCCCTTTCAGTCGAGATACCGTCGCGATTGGGGCCTCGCCATTGATTCCACTGTCCGGATACATCCTCGGCATAGGCAGCACTATTACATGTGGGAAAGTACAATCCGAATAGGAAACAGGCGAGTAGAAATCGACGATTGAACATGAATACCTCAGGTGAAACAACTGGAAAAAAGTGATTGGAATGGAAGGCAGTGATTGGAATGGAAGGCAGCCCTCGCCGTTGGCTCGGAGTTCAACGGGGTTAAACGGAGTTAAACGGGGTTAAACGGACGTTGGTCTTTTGTTAGTGCTGGTCGACGGCGTTGGATAGCTGTTGCTCAACTTGATCGGCTTGCCATGCGATTGCGGACACAATCTTTGCCATTTCGCCTACGTCGGTAAGGTCTGCTAAAAGATTGGAACGCAGAACAAGCACCTCCCCCTCTGGCATGCGCCGAATCGCAAAGGCACCATGAACGACAGTATCATTGTTGCGAAGGACAGTCATGGCTGCAGAAGGATTTATCATTCCGCAGGTGCTCCAAACACCCAGCACTCGATTTCCATCTGAGTCCTTTCGATCCAACTCGAGGTAGACTTTTTGGCGTCGTGCGGAAGCTAGTGGAATGATCGCGGAATAGATGTTTTGGTCCGTTTCCTCAAGCGTCCAGCCAAACTGTTGAGCCATTCGCTGTAATTGAGTCAGCAAGTCCTCTGGGCTGGTGGGCTTCGCAGCGGAAAAATCGAGATACTGTGGTGCAGCGGTTGCCCGGGATACAACTCCTATCCCGGCGGTTTGCGACACATTGGCAACTGTTGCGGGCACCCCTTGCTGTTGTTGTAAAATCTGCGGCAGCATCATTCCAAGCCCAAACCCCAGCGGAGAACTCCCTGCGTTTCCGGCTGCCTGGATGGCATTTCCGGTCGCGTACATGGTGTAGGAACGCAAATCCCCCAGGACTGCCATGCTGGATTTGGCATCAATGGCCTTTTGCACTTCTTCGGGGGGCGAAATATTGCTGATAAAAAACTCGGTCAGTTCAAGCCCGTACTTCGAAAACTGATCGCCAAGTTTCACGCGAGCGGCATTGCTGATGTCGTCCATGCGGGCTGGCATATCCAACAATCCAATGCCAGAAGTTGCCAGCAAATCGGTCAAGCCTGCCACAATCACATCTCGCAAATAGTTGACAATCTCATCGGTCGTGAATTTCCCTTGTGTCCCGACAATCGTATTGAGCAACAAAGCACCGTCCGCAACTCGATAGGCAAACTTGCCATATCCTCTCAAGCGAACGATTCCGAATTGCGGATCACGAAGCGTAATTGGATTCCTCGTTCCCCAACGTTGATCGATGAAGGTTTGTTTGCCGATGAAATAGACACAGGCTTGAAATGGAGATTTTTCAAACGGTGCCGTCAAGAGGCGACCGATGATCGGCAGGTTTGCCGTGGTGAGCGTTGTTCGACCTGGTCCAAAGCTATCCATCGCTCGGCCATCGCGGAAGAAGATAGCTTCCTGAGACTGTTGCACGATCAATTGAGCCCCAAACTGAATTGCGGCGGTCCCAGTCTCGGGGACTCTAGCCACAAGTGACTGATTGGTCTGATCGATATAGTCAATTACTTCCAAACGAAACACGGCAACGCTCCTCAACGCAATTCCAGGCGAATCCGCCAATGACTTGATGTCATTTGACGGCCCTATTGTAGCTGAGAACGCCAAAGTTGGTGGCGACTAAGAATGTTTCACTTGATGTTCCGTACCGCTAATTGTCCCATTTGGCTCCTCAAAAGTGCGTTTTCGTGGCGCACTTTCGCGGAGCGAAAGACGAAAATACTAGATCTTGGTGATTGGCCGTTTGGGTGGTGGGGGTGTTAGCATCTTGGCTTTGTCATCCTGAGCTGGCCTCGGGGGAAGTGTGGTTCGCGGAGGACGTCCAGGCTTTGGCGGTGGGTTGAGGTCTGTAAAGGATTCGTTCCACTCCCACCCCAACGGATGCGACAATTCCCGTTCTGCTAAAAGTGCCCACGGAGTTCCTTTATGCTTTTCCGCAACTCCTCGCAACAGTTCCGTCGCTTGCTTGGCTTCTTTCTCCAGCTTGCTATCGACACTGATCTTATCCGTTGGCTTTAAGTTCCAGGTGTTGCTTTCCGGCTTCTCAAAGTTCATACCACGCTTGGCTTTGGCCAGCATCGCATTGTATGTCTCTGCACGAACCTTGGCTGCAATTGCCGTTCCATACGACAAATCAAAACTGGCTAGCCATCGAGGTGATGTCTCTTTGCTTCGCGATTTTTCTCCCTCCGCAAGAACGGTGCATAATGTAAACAGTTCCGGGGCAAGTCGAGCAGACTCCTGCTGAGCCAAGGTGAGATCGCGAACGAAAATCGCTTCCTCGCGTTTGATAAATTCTTGCTTGGGTTTGTCCAAGGTTCCGACTCGTGCAATCTGTGCGGCATGAATTAATGTCGTACGCAATGGACTCTTCTTGACCTTTGCCATGTATTCCGATTCACTCAAGTAATCGGGACGGTACAAATCCATCACCTCTGGGGAAAAGAAATAACTCAAACGAGAAGCAAACGCTTCGATCTTGCCTGGGTCGATTTTCTTTCCAACTTGACGATTCGGGTGAATCGAGAAATAGATCCCTCCCGTCTCGTAGCACATGCGGGCTAGGGCATATGGGCCGAAGCCTGAGTCGATTACGGGCTCTTCAAAGTAGTTGTCCTGATAGCCCAACTGCACTCGTTCAGGCAGCAAAGTCTCGGGCCCTTGATCCACTTGACGCCAGTCTGGAGTTTGGTCAAACTTCGGGTCCGGGTCCACAAATTTGATGTAAGTGAATTCCCGTCCGAAAGGCGCTGGCACCCCTAAGACATGGGACTGAATCGCGAACTTCTTGCACAATGCAATGGCTTCGTCCGCCATCTGCATGTCATCTCCACGCTCGTCAGTGATCGTGATCAAAACGACATTCCGCTCAGGGTCGTTCGGTCCTCGCGATGTTCGCATGGACTTGAAGCGATCCGCGACCGCCTTGATGGCGTGAAAGACCATTTCAACCCCTGACTCGTCAATCGCAATACTGTCGATGGCCGAGCGAATTTCAGAGAGATCGGTTGTGGGTTTCTTGGTCATGAATTGGACATCGTTTCCAAAGGAAACGATCGATGTAATCAACGAATCCGATTCGCTAAAACCGCCACGCTTTCTCTTTTCCTCTTGAACAATCCCTAACTGTTCATAGATCCTGTCGAATCGATCGCGAATCTCTTTCCTTCGTTTTACCATCGAGATCGAACTATCAAATAGCCATACGACCAACGTCGGTCGTTGCTCAATGGACTGCAGCAGTTCAAACGTAATTCGGTCGACGGCTCCCTGAGTGCCGGTTTCGCCGACCCCAGTCATTCCGCGAACGGCTTTCGTCGACTCCGTCAAACCAACCGCTTCCTTGATGTCAATGGAAACATGTACGGAGGCGTTTGGCATCGTAATGTCCACCTCCATGGTCGGTATCTCAGAAATATCAGCCAGAGTCGGTGCCGTCGAGAGCGCTATGTCCGTTAATCCGATCGAATTGGCACCGATCTCTTCCGATGGCGCTTCAGAATAGGCAATGTCGTTGAAGATATCTAGCGGCGGCAGTTCCTCCGCAATGGGTTGCGATTGGATAAAGAGCGCAAGAATCTCTGGCTGCGTTGCGACCGTGTACGAAGCAAGTCCAACAATGATCACAAGGTGCACTAGCATACTGGCCAAGAACGACTTCGTTTCCGAATCAAACCAGTTGGCAACCGTTTCATCAGCGTCTTCGTCGGAATCGTCTTCCTCGGAATCCTCCTCAGCCAACGATTCTCCATCGTCGCTTGCATTCCTAGCCGACGACTCGTCGCTGGACGCGTTTTCGTCGTGGTTGCCAAACTCGGCAGCCGAGGCTAACGTCGGATCGATTGCACGGACTGTATTTGGTCGCTTCAACATTGGCCAACTCGAGGGGAACGCGATGGACGAAAACCAACTTCTGAGGGCTGGAATGAATCTTCGGAGCACTAGATCCTATTGTCTTGTTTCCAAGACAGGTATTCAACATCCTGAGCAACCAAATGCTTCTACAAATACTCATTTTTCGGTGACTTTCTAGCAAAATGACCCTAGCCCGGATTATTCATTAGCCGTTTGACGCTAGCCACGGTTGTCCGCTCTCGAGTGAATAATCCGGGCGAGAGCTGGATTTCGAGGAAATCTGGGACCAACAGTAAGCGGTTTAGTGCCCTAACGAATCGCCACCGATTCAGAAGGTTTCTGGATAGATTACGAACTCAATGCGTCGGTTGGTCGCGCGATTTGCTGGGTTTTGGTTGTCTGCAATCGGATAGTTATCGCCGTGGTTTAACGTAAAGAGTTGGCTGATGGGCATCTGATTACGGCGAGTGAAGTGCTCTAACACCGCGTTGCTTTGAGCCGCAGCAAGTTGATGATTGGTTGAGAAAGTACCGCCGTAGAGGGGCGAATTGTCCGTGTGACCCTCAATGGCAATTCGCTGCCGTGTGTAGCTGCGTTTCAAAGTCTCCGAGATGCGATCCAAGATGCCCGAAGCGGATGGAGTCAGTTGCGCAGTCCCAGGCTGGAACAGTTGATCGGCTGGAACGCGGAGACGAATGACGCCGCCATCGTTTTCGACGGAATACCCCAAGTCCCGAAGCGGTTCGCTTCCAATTTTGCTGCTGGTGTTGGCCGTTAGCTTAGCGCCACCTCGACGATCTTGAAGCGATTGCTCTACCTGCACTCGGTCCGCTAAACCGCGAAATTGTTGATTGGATTGGACCGAGGCGACTCGAGACTGTTGCAGCTGATTATTGACATCCTGAAGTTGGCGTTGCATCAGGTCGGAACGTTCTTTGAACAACTGCATCTGCTGCTGAGATTGCGCTAGTTGGGTAGTTAGTTGCCGATTGTTATCGTCCAAGAGTTTCGCTCGGCGTTCTAGTTCCGCGAACTGTGCTGGAATTTGCGGGCTGGCCAAACTGGGGGCCGGGTTGGAAACAAAAAACCCAGATGGAGTTGCAGTCAAATACGGGTTGCTTCGATTGCATCCGACAAGCGCTGACGCGAGAACAACGAGAATCGCGATCCTATTCCAATTCGACCATGCGACACCCGACGACCGAAACGATGAGTTCGATCGCGTGAGTCGCGGTTTCATTTGAAAAGGGACGCAAAGATTCATGTCGCGGTAGTATCAAGTAAGTCAGGTTAATGCAAGAGTGAAAGGATTGATAGCAATCATGCAGCCAATCGCCGGTACATTTTAAAAACCCTTTCTCCAACAACCTGGGGGGAGCACATCGACTGTACCCGTTTCAGTGCGGACTCCCCTAACGCAGAAATCTGCAGTGGAGCAGCGTGCAGACGACGAATGGCGGCTGCCAACGCAACCGAATCCTCGCTCTGGAAAACGATTCCGTCGATTCCGTTCCGAACCACTTCCTTCATGCCGCCAGCGTTGCTGACGATTGGGCAAACTCCCTGTCCCATCGCCTCTAAAAGTGCTCGGCACAGTCCTTCCTTTCGGGATGGCATGACAAACAAGTCCATTCCCTTCATGAGCGTGGCGGCATTATTCGTATAGCCAAGCATCCGGAGTCGGCCTTGCAAGCGAGGATTGTTGGCCAGCGTTGCGGCCGCTGGATCGTCCATAGGTCCAGCGATAATAGCTACCAAATTTGGAATGTCGGAGCATTCGATTAAGGCGCGAAGCAAGATGTCGATGCCTTTGACAGGGCGAATCGTTGCAACCGTCCCAACGACAAAAGCGTTCGCACTTATCCCAAACTTTGCTCGCAACTCTTCCCTAGATAACGACAACGCCACCTTTTCTACGCAGTTGTAAATGACTTCGCACTTGCTTTCGTTGACTCCACCCTGGATCAATGCGTCCTTTACAGCGATGGACTCGCAAGCGTGAACCGAGACTCGGGGAGAAAGGAACGTGATCCAGTCTGCTGGCTCTCGCCAAGATGGAACACGCGTGATCCCGTAAAACGAAACGATGGTCGGTCGTTTCTTCATTCCAATCGTTGCAAGAACTGTTTGCGAAAGAGCTCGCGGCAAGAAAGAATGGACGATGTCGGGTTGGAAATTGCGAATGGTCTGTCTCAGGGTCGAAATGGCTCTCAAATCTACTTTCCGTCGACTTGAAAATGCCACAAACTGATCGTGGCCAAGCCCACTAGCAAGTGGATTGCTGGCGTCAGCGATCAATAGCTCCAATCCATCGGTTGTGTTAGCTCGCTGTTGCAGATCGCGTGCCAGGGATGCTGGGGCATTGATGGCTAAGATTCGCATCGATCATTTCCTAAGAGCTGCAACTTCCAAAAGCCATTGGTAGCTATTTATTGGAAACGCTGTCAAGCGAACTTTGTTAGGCGAGCGGCAACGTGAAAACTACCAATCCTAACCCGAAACGTAAGTGAGGGACTTGTGGAGTCGTCCCTCGCTCACGCATCGGGTTGGGATAATGCCATCTGCCGATCGCCTTAGTAAATGCCCTCGAATTCAGATGCGCATGGCGCTTTCGGAACTCAACTGACTCCAAGCTCGCGTTCGAGTCGGCTGAGCCGTGTTTGCAAATCGATGACCGAATCCTTGAGTGTCTCGATTTCCGATTCCATCTCTTTCATCCTAAGATTGGAATTCTCGCTTGGAACGGCGTTTCCCTGCGCCGGACGATTCGATGAAAGCGCAGGCTCCTCGGCGTCTCCGGAAGCGGATATGCCCGCTGCAACCGATTTGCGGACTTGCTCGAGCTCCCACTCGGGATAGAGGTTGTGGGACACGATCTGCCCTCGTCCTGGCGGGCTCAATTCGACAACGAGATTACGGCGCTTGAGCTCATTGAACAATTCGGTCATGTGTTGGAGGTCGTTGATCGGTTCCATACGGGCCGCTCGGGTACGGAGTTCGCCCAAGGTCTGTTCACCTCGGAGCAGAAGTTCCGTCATGACGGCAGCTTCGACTTTGCTGATCGCCAACCAGTTGTAGGCATAGTGCCTGACTTTGGTGTTGCGACCAAGCCCTTGGACGATGGTTAGCGCTCCGATGGCGCGAAGCTCATCTACGATGGTTTCAACTTGCTCGCTGCTGTAGTTTGAGATCGGAGCCCGATTCGACTTTTGGTTGCAACCGGTGCACAGTCCAGCAAAGGTCATCGGGTAGGCGTCTGGCGTGGTTTTGGATTTTTCCATCAAGGTACCCAAGACCCGACGTTGTTTCGCAGTAAGCGGTTTCCATTCCGGTGCCGCTTTCGGGGGCTGGCCGACAGGAGCGGTCGTGGTCGAGCTTTCTTGGCTGTCCGTATCGTCCGAGTCTTCCACGATGTGTTTCCTCTGAAATTAAAGCCATGTTCGCGATTTGGATATTAAAGAGAACAGGATAACATCGAATGCGATCGAACGAAACGCAGGGTTGATGTCACTGAAAAATGGCAAGGCTGGGATGGGCCGCCGATCTATTTCATCTGAATATTTGGAATTACTCGGAATTTGGATTGGGGTGCGGTATCGTGATAAGGTTACTTTTTGGTTCTTTTGCAAAATGAGTGCGTACCATGTCACAAAGCAGTGCAGATATTAAACTGACACAGTCGGTGATCAACAAACTGGCAATGAGAGGAATTCGTTCTCCATGCAAAGTGACGGTCACGGTTGACAAAGGCCTAGCGACCTTGACAGGTACGGTAACCCAAGCCCACCAAAAGATTGCCGCTTCCTCGGTTGCGACGGGAACTTCGGGAGTCAAGCGAGTCGTCAACCAACTGGTTGTGAAGGCCGCCGAACGAGAAGTCCGGTAGTTTTCTGATCGATAGAAAGCGGGAAAACACAATGCAGAGATTCGCTTGGTTTGTTCCTCAAAATGATCGTGAGGCAACGGCGAGAGAGTTGACGGAAGGGCTGCAAGCCACTAAACTTTTTTCCACACGGTGGTAGTAGCTCAGTTGGTTAGAGCAGCGGATTGTGGTTCCGCAGGTCGGGGGTTCGAGCCCCCTCTATCACCCTTGGCGGATAACCAACGTTTTCGTTGTTTGAAACCATTTTCTAGACTCCTTAGAACACTCAAAGTCAGCCTTTCGCATCCGGGAACATTCCCGGACGCGCTCTCGGGGGCATCTAAGGGAGTGTTATCAATGCGGTTGCCAAGCTACCGAAAGCACGTGTCTAAGTCCGCAAGCGGAAAAGTCACAGTGCGGGCTAGAGTCACCTTTGCTGGCAAGGACTACTTGCTAGGCGAGTATGGAAGTAAAGGCGAAGAAAAGGGGACGGGGGTAGTTTTGTATTCGCCTTGTAATGGCCGACAAACACGGCGTTTGGGGCAACGCTACGACCAGTCGGGCGTCCCCGAAAGAAGAAGCAAACCCCCGTTAAATGACTGCGAAACATCAACATTACCCCCGTCCCCTTTGTTTCCCCGATTGAGCATTCGCCGGTTAGTTCTAGGTGAAGGCAAATCCATCGGATCGATTTGCAATTGCTCGGCAAGCGCCTTGCGAAAGGAATCGCCAGTGATACGAGTATAGATTTTCGTCGATTGAAACTTTGGATCGGCTTGAGATTGCTCGTCTAGCAGCTTCTGAGCAGTTGAAAGCAAATCCTTGTTCGTCGTCTCGACTCGAGGTCTGCCTCTGGAAGACGAGATCGAGCGAATTTCCCGACCGATACGTTGCTCGCAAAGCCCTCGCTGCACGGCATCGCGGTTCCAACCGAACAGTGTCTCTGCTTTTCGTGGTTTGGCCTCTGCATGCTCAACGGTGACGACAGCTTGAAAGACTCTACGTGCGTACCCTTTAAGACTTTTTGCAGTACGTCGAATTGCGTCCACGACGGACCGAGGGAGTAGACCATCCATGACGGCTCCAAGATAAGTTGAGCCCCCCCAACAAGAAAGAAAAAAGACCATCGTAATGATTTCATGAGCACATAAATAGCAAAGTGGGCCTTCCGTCAAAAACGGAAGTGACTTACATACTTGGTAGGGCACTAAAGCAATTCGCAAAACGCTAGCGATATTAAAATCCACGATTCGAAACGACACTTAGCATAGATGACAAATCCATTGTATCGCTAGCATTTTTCGAACTGCTGTGGGTTCGTTGGTACGTTTTTATTGGCCGGTTGCCTTACGCCACATTTGCCAACCATCTCCGATTGTTACCGTAGTCTCGTCACGGCTGCAGTCATCGAGCACTGGAAAATCAGAACTTGTTATTATCCCTGTTTGGGACGTTTATCCCTGAAGTTTTGGGAGTTATCCCTGAATTGTCAATTTAATTATCCCTGAATCCTGGGATGCCGGTTGGACATGTGGGCAATACGGAGCGAGCTTGATACTTTTGTGGTATTTTGTGGGACCACGTTGACGGTCGCGCTCCGTGATCGCTATAAATCTTGTCCGAAGGAAAAGTTTCAACAGGCGGAGCCTGGAATGAATTGACTTTTGACTTTGGAGATTCTTGCAATGGTCTACGTAGAAAGTCCAGGTAAGAAGGAAACGGACGGGACACAAGGCTTAAGGAGTTAGTCGCAAGTCGCAAGGGGGCAGTGCCTTGATGGAGGATATTGGACTCTAGCTTGATCTCAAATCTCAGTTCTCAGATAGCAGTTCTCAAATAGCAGATAGAAGATAGCAGAAGCGTCAAACGTCAAATGGACGAAGATGTTTGCTATTCGATTGCGGGATGCGAATGAAGGACATCGATTTCGATCAGATGCTAATCGAAATTCATAATGCCAAGGGGGACAAAAGTCGATTTGCTCCCTTGCCAAAGCAGTTGGTCGAGCCGCTTCGTCGGCTGGTTGAGGCACGTCAAGCATTGCATGAAAGGGACTTGGTCAACGGTGAAGCGTC
>JANPNA010000101.1:0-42221 GCA_031427235.1 Pirellula sp. | reverse complement strand
GCTGGCTGGAATCGAAACTCCAGATCCGGATGGGTTCCCTCACTCTTGGAATGTAATTCACCTTGCGACTTGCCAGTTTGAAGACTCGTCCATTTCCTGTAAGGAATGGGCCGAACGAGTCGCCTCAAGTCGTCGAGGAATTCCTTAATAACGCGTCGATTTCGAGTAATCCCCAATCGCATCGCATCTTCAAGCATGATCGGTAACAACTTGGCCGTAGGCTTGGTGCAGTAGATAGGTTTATTGAATCCAGCTTCCAGCAAATACGGGATGCGGCCAATGTGGTCGATGTGCACGTGCGTGAGGATGAGGGCTTGCACGTCATCCAGTGGGAAGTCGATCTCCATGCCATCTCGGCCGCGAGCGTCTTGCCCTTGAAACATGCCGCAATCGATCAAGACGGATTGTGAATCTTTGAAATGCAGTTCGTGACAGGAGCCAGTGACACCCAAATGACCACCGTGGTGTTTGATTTGCATGCAAGTCGATTTCGATGTGGGGAGGATGGATTGGAGTGTGTCGTACTGCTGCTATTGTAGTTGATCTAGGGGGTTGCCTTGCGGCCTGTGTGAGGAACCTAGTGCTTCTTCAGGCTTAAAAATCGGGGTTGTAACAAAGAGTAGCTCGGCACTCCATGCCGAGAAAAACGGCACGGAGTGCCGTTCTACACTGTGGCCATCCCCAAAATTAAGATTTTAAGAAGCGCTAGGCAGAAAAACGGCAGGCAGAAAATACGGCGATGGCTTGATCGACAGGACCAGCCAACCGTCGTCAGAGCGAAACGTGGCCCTAGTGCGTCTTCAACACCAAAAAAAAGGGGATGGGTGTAGTGGATCTTGTTAAAGATCCCTGTGCTGCAAGGATCTTTTACAAGATCCACTACCCAAGAATTAAGAATTGAAGACGCACTAGGTTTGTTTTGTGGACTACTTAGATGTGGCTGTTTTGCGTGGGGTCCAGACCGGTTGTTCAGTCGTGGGAATGCGTAGGTGTACCTCGCGTTGATTGACGAGGGTTCGCCCCACGGCATTCGAATATCGCAGATAAACCGTGACGACCTTGCTCGTTGGCGGTTTGCCTTGCCAGGGTAAGCTTAGATGAAAACCTTGTGCTGCCCCGATGGGCTCCAATGTTTCCGCGAGTTGCTCCGAAGTGATTTCCCAGGCTGCGATGCGACCGTTTTCGTTGGGCTCGGCTGCATCCTCGACAATGACGGTCAAGGAACCCGTTTGATTCAAGATTTGTCCGGTTGCGTTGACTGGAGTCACCACCAGATATAGACCGTCGTCACCTGGTCGATCGTCGAAATTGTGCCCGCGACACATGGTTGGATGGAAGCCGATTTCGACGATTCTATCGTCAACGATTTCTGTTGGTTTGCTGTTTGCAATCGGTTCGTTGGCCGATGCCAATTGGACCTTGGCCCCTTCGGGCAATCGAATCTTTCCGCGTTGGATCGCGCTTTGAGGATTGCCATCCTTGATTTTAGGGAAAGCTCGTTGCAATAGGGATGGCGGGTTGTTTGGCTGTGGAGGATTGGCAGAAGGCAGGTTGAAGGGTTGCTCCGGAGAGGGCTGAGCGGGATCAACCATGAGCTTCGGCTGTTGGGCCGATCGGACCATCGATTCAGGCATTTTGATTTGTTCGGTCAACGATTCCAACGCTGGCAAGTTGGGATTGCGTTTGGGGAATCGATTGGATGCTTCAGGTTCACTTTTTGGATTTCCTGGCAGAATGGGTGGTGGCAATAGATCGCCTGTTTCAGGGGCCATTTGCTTTTTATCGAGCGGCTTTTTATCGAGCGGCGCTGGACCGAGTGACGGTGGAGCGACAGGTGTTCGGGAGACGACTGGCGGATTCTGGACGGACTCCGACTTCACCGGCTCTGGAATCAGCACCGTCGGAAATTGGTAGGGCTCGCCGGGAATGTTCCTCGAATTCAGCTCCAACCCTTGGGTTTTCATAAGTTCGGCGTAATTGCGTTTCAGCTCCTCAACTTCCTTGGCGAGGTAGGCCTTGTCTTGTTCCAGAGACCCGTTTGCGGCATCGAACTCATAAATACGATCCTCGAGCATCCGTACTTCGCTGGCCATGTTCTCAACGTAAAGCTCGGTGTATGCGCGCTGCCGACAGCCGGTCATCCACAAACAAACAACGGCGCAGCAGAGCAGTCGCCGGTTCAGCCAGCGATCGATTGTTTGAAGGTTATTCGGCTTTTGGGACGGCATCATGGCAACAAAGGTAGTTCAGCATTGGCTCCAAGCTGATGGGAATAAAGAAAATCGGAACTTGGAGTCAAGATTGCTTCACCCGTTGTTTCGGGTCCCCCCATCGCTTTAGCCGTGACCGAATGTCGGGAATCTCAGGAAGTCCCAATATTCAACAGCTTTGACGGGAATTCAGGAAATGTGGTGCGGTTGCGGAAAAAATGGAAAAACTCCCAAGATTCTGTTTTAGGCCTCGAATCTCTTAATGTCCGTGCCCCTCATATTCGGTCGGTTTTCAAAGGTTTGCTGGTTTGCATAGGGCAATCCAGCCTTGAAAGCGGCGTGATGAATGGGAGCGGCAGAGCGGGGTTGCCCGACTCTGTTTCATCAGCTTTTGGGGGAAATACCATGTTAAAGAAAGTTTTGTTAGGATCTGCCATTGTCGTTGGTTCCGGCGCTCTCCTGTTTGGCACTTCGGGTGTCAGTTACATCAAAACAGGCTATCACAGCATTCGAGACACGATCAAGGATCAGATTCCGCTGGATGTGGAAATCAGTCGGGCACGGGACATGATCAGCGACTTGAAGCCTGAAATCGCTAGCAACCTCAAGGTTATCGCTCGGGAAGAAGTCGAAGTGGCCAGATTGCAACGCGAAGTGCAAGCGAAAAATGAAACGCTCGCCAAATCGAAACACGCCATTTTGAAACTTAAGGACGATGTTCAAAGCGGTGCCAAGTTTGTCAGTTATGGTGGCAAGTCCTTCGACATGGAACAAGTGAAGAAGGATTTGGCGAGCCGATTCAAGAGCTATCAAACGCAGGAAGCGACTGCTGAGAAGGTTGGGAAAATCCTGTCCGCTCGCGAAAAGAACCTGGAAGGTGCTCGACGCAAATTGGATGAGATGCTGGCTGCAAAACGACAATTGGAAGTCGAAGTCGAGAATCTTCAGGCCCGGTTGACGATGGTGGAAGTCGCTAAGACCAGCAACAAATTTTCGGTCAACGATAGCCGAGTAAGCACTGTCCGCCAGACGGTAGCTGATATAGGAACACGTATCGATGTCGAGGAGAGAATGGTTGACACTTGCGACACGACAGTCGGCATTCCGGTATCGGACGACGACACCCCGTCGGATCTGGTCGACCAGATTTCGGTTTACTTCAACCGCAACAGCTCCGAAGCAAAAACGTTGGTCAACAACGAGTGACCCTTGTAGAACAGTTGTGCTCAACTGTTCCTAAGCGAGCGGCGGAAATGCTTTTAACGGGAGGGCGAGGCTCCTGCCGAGCCAATGCCAAGCTCGGCAGGAGCCTCGCTCTCCCACTTGAAGACTCGGCAGGTAGATTTCAATCTGCCTCTCGCTTAAATGCGACAGGCTGGAAGCCAGTCCCACTTTTCATCAGTCACGGTCAAAACGAGAGGATGATAGTATGATGATCCATCTCGCAAGACCTACTTCCTCCTCTCCACCGGCGATCGCCATGGCTCAACCGAAAATCCTGTGGATCGATGGAGTTGGAAGCTACGCGATTTGCGATCAGAACGAAGTTACGATCGGCCAAGCGTTTCCTGGCAACCAAGTCGATTTGGCGATTCGCGGAGACCTCAGTCGGCGAGCTGCGGTCATTCGTCGTCATGGCGAAGATCATTTGGTTCAGCCGTTGCAATTCGTTCAAGTCAACGGTGTGGAAATTGATCGCGCGGTAGTGTTGTGCGATGGTTCCGTAATTTCCCTTGGCTCACGCATTGAACTTCGCTACATCAAGCCTACGCAATTGAGCGGTTCGGCTCGGTTGGAGCTGATGGGGCATACGCGATGGCAACCGCTCCTCTCGGCGGCTTTGCTGATGGGCGAATCCTGTGTTTTAGGCCCAGAGTCCAATTCGCACGTGATTTGTCCCGATTGGACCACCAAAGTTGTCTTGTTTCGCAACGGCAAAGAGTGGATGTGCCGAGTAAGCGAACAAGCAAACATCCAAATCGATGGAAAACCGATCCGCGCCCCCTTTCCTTTGGTTCAGGGCCAAAGGATACGTGGCGACGAAATTTCAATGACGCTCGAATAATGCTACCAAGCTTTTTCAGGCAGAAACGAATTTCATCCCAGTGTAAACTTAGCATAACGATAGATTCGCACGAGATAAAAACGACGACGTTTGCAGAAAAGGTGACGGAGAGAACATAATGTTTACGATGCTTCGACGCCGCCCACAAGATGTGTTAACCATTGATTCCGCTGAGGGCCCGTCCCTTGGCAACCAGTCCAAAGAATTCAGCAGATCAGAACCCATCGGTGTTTCGATGAAATTCCAATACGGCAGCGGCGACACTCCTCTCGATGGATACAAGATCAAACGAGGCGTTGGCTCGGGCGGCTTCGGAGAAGTCTATTTTGCGGAAAGCGATTCGGGCAAGGAAGTTGCCCTCAAACGAATTCAAAAGAACTTGGAGGTAGAAGTCCGCGGCGTTCGTCATTGCCTCAACCTACGCCATCCCAATCTCGTTGCGATCTACGACATCAAGTTCGATAAGATTGAGCAAGGCTGGATCGTCATGGAGTTTATCGATGGCGATTCACTCCGAGATTTGATGGACAAAGCGCCTCAGGGCATGCCTCCTGATGAAGCTATGCAGTGGTTTGCTCAACTGGCAGCCGGAGTTGCGTATCTCCACGATCAGGGCATTGTTCACCGTGATCTGAAACCCGCTAACGTGTTTACGGATGGTGGTCTCATTAAGATTGGTGACTATGGTCTTTCCAAGTACATCAGCGCATCGCGGCGCGGTGGTCAAACGGAAAGTGTTGGCACATTTCATTACATGGCCCCCGAAATTGGCAAAGGCGAATATGGCAAGGAGATTGATATCTACTCGATGGGTATCATCCTGTATGAGCTGTTGACAGGCACGGTTCCCTTTGATGGGGAAAGCAGCCAAGAGATCATTCTCAAACACTTGACGGCCGATCCGGATTTGTCCCAGGTTCCGCAGCCGTTTGCGTACGTGATCCACAAGGCATTGGCAAAGAATCCAACTTCGCGATTCCGCGATTGTCGGGAAATGCTCAACGCGCTCGGCTGGGGACTGGATGCAAGCGGCCTTGCGGTGAAAATCACCAACGCGAATGAAGTCAATGTTCCGCCAGTCTTACGACCCGTTCAAGTCGCCGCCGTAGCCAACCCAATCCCAATCGCAAGGCCTATCGGTAGTTTCGGCGCATCGGTTGCTGGCGCGCCGACTCCAGACGAACAAGCACAAGCGGGCACGGATCCGTGGCGATATCGCAATGGACAGAACCGGGCTACGATGGCCGAAAAACTTTACCGGGAACCAGTTGCTCGGGCTGTCCATCAAGCCGTGGGCGAAGCACAAACATTCTTCCGAAACCTGCCGCCAGGCGGGCGCGGAGTTGCCATCGTGCTGACGATTATTTTTTTGGTTACCAATTCGGCGCTGATTGCCCCGATGATGTTCGTATTGCTCGGAACCTACGTTTGTTATTACGTTATTTGGTATCTAACAGGCGGAGCCAACAAACCGTTTCCAACACCGGCTGTCGAAGCGCGGCCGCAATATGTCAAACACGTTCCACCGATTCGAACGTCGCCTGTGGCTGTTCAACCTACGGCCTATTATCACAACGTTCAGCCCGCGCCCCCTAAGCCCGCACGTGTACCTTACAAAGTGGCACTCCGAACTTGGCAAACAGAAAAGCGCAATACCTTTAAGCAGCAGGGCTTTTGGACTCGAAGTCACGAGACCACTCGAAGCTGGGCATTGTCCGGCATTGTCATAGCAGTCATCGCCGTCAGCGCAACCATGCTGACCATGGCTAAGAACCAGGGGAATGCAACATCTCTAGTCAGTGGCATCGCTTGGACTGGAATCATGTCCTTGGCGATGACTTGGACAATGTTGTTCTTAACCCGACGTTGGGAGTCAAAGGCTGAGGACTCCATCGTTTTCCGTTTCGTACAGTTGACGGCCGGAGTCATACTCGGCATCGCGAGTTATTACCTAAGCGAATTCTTGATGGTTCCATGGTCCGAAATAACCACAAGCCAAAACTTCTTGGTCATCGACGATGGCAGAGAGCTGTGGAATAAAAGCTGGCAAGGATTTTACGACCAAAACTCGATACCGTTGTTGGCAGGGCATATCGCTTACTTCGGTGCCCTCATGTGGATCGTACGATGGTGGCGACAATCGGACATTCTTCGCAAAAACCGATTCAGCCTTTGGGCGATCGCTTGGAGCGTAGCCATGGCCGCTTTGGTGCAAGGCTTGTTTTACTTCCCAGCACCCTGGTGCTTTATCCTTGCAGGCGTCACATCATTCTCCTTGCAGATGGCATCTCCCTGGATGGACTACAAAGAGAACCCACAACTGGCATAATTGTGGCTCGGTGGTCCCCACCGAGAACTCACAGTACGACGAGAAACAGCCGATGGGCGCTAGCCCACGGTTTTGGTTGCAACGACAACCGTGGGCTAGCGCCCTACGGCTAATGAATAATCCGTCCTAGGGGCAGACTAGAGTATCCCAACCCGAAGCGTGAGCGAGGGATAATTTCGAAGGTCCCTCACTTACGTATCGGGTTATGATAGGTGGTTTCACATCGCCGCTCGACTAAGAAAACAATACTAAAAAATCACGGCCAAAAATCACGGCCAAAAATCACGGTGGGGACCACCGTGCCACACTTGACTTTCGGATTGCCAGAATCATGCGAATAACCACTTTGATCTTCTTACTTCAACTCGCGACAATCATTGGGCTGACGGCACTTGCCATCGGCCAGTCCGATGAGCCCTCGGAAACACAAGTAGGGATCGTGAAACAAGAGAGCGAAACCGTCGCTCGACCTAGCAGTACGTCCTCTGCTAGCATCATCAAAAAATTCGAAGACTGGGTCGGCTTGACGGACAGTCGCCTCGAAGACTTGGCGGCCATGGCAGAACGACTTCAAGCCGAAATCGCCAAAATGAAAACGCTGCATACGGAAGCTACCGTCGCGGGCTCAAAGTCCAACCTTTCGTTCGACGCTCAGCCTCCTGCAGCTCCTGCTCCTGCTCCTGTTCTTGCTGCCCCCGAAACGCCTGCTATCGTAAAAGCAGAAATCGACGCTAGCGAGTCCTTTGATTCCGTCGCGGGCGACGACCTTGGTGATACCGTACCGTTGCCCGTTCTCAACGGAAGCACTCCCGATTGGGTCAAGAAGGGATTGGTCTTAGGTGATGAACATAGCTTCGCAATCAGCAGTACTCTTTTGCCCGACTTGGATCAGTGTCGTGAAGACTTAAAGTCTCGAATGATGTCTGACGTTCAGGTCTATTTGGATAAACATGTGTTGGAATTCACCTCGTCCTATAAATTGCCCGAGCTCACGCAGGAATACGTCGAAAAGAACTGGGTCAAGAAAGGGCAAGAATTCGACAATATCCAGGACCGCCCATCTGGTACTTACCACCAACTATGGATCGGTTTGCATATCTCTTCCGAGCAACTTACGAAAATACGGGCGTGGGAAAAACAAAGTGTTCGCGAGCAAAGAACGAAGAAAGCAGGAGTCTTGGGTGGGGTTGGCATATTCGCCATTTCGATTTTGTCCGGTGCAGTTGGGCTGTTGGCACGCCGTGAAAAAGCTAAACTCAGGGGATGAGCGAAGAATTATCGATACAACACACACCAGAACGCCTGCTGGTCGATAGTATTCGGGCAGGGAATACCGATGCGTGGCAGCAGCTAATCGACCGATTCGAAGGTCGGCTTTTGGCCTTCGTTGGGTCTCGATTGATCGATCGTTCCCACGCGGAAGACATCGTTCAAGAGACCTTCGTGGGGTTCCTTAATAGTCTGCCCAATTTCGACTGCCAACGACCTCTCGAGAGCTATTTATTCTCCATTGCGGCATACAAGTTAACGGATCATTTACGACGCGAAGGTCGACGTCATACACTGGCATTTTACACCGGTGACGACTCCAGTGATGGTGCTCAACAAGTACCTGGTGCAGGGCGCGCCGTAAGCAGTCTTGCTCAGTCTGTCGAACGTCGCGATTCAGAGGAATTGGCCTTGGTCGAAGCGCTTAAAGATCAAATTGGAAAATGGCAGTCCAAATCCGATTGGCCGAAGTTGAAGTGCATTGAATTGCTCTTCGTCGTTGGAATGAGCAACAAAGACACTGCCGAATTGCTTGGGATTACGGAACAGCAGGTAGCCAACTATAAGTCTGACTTTGTCCTTAGGTCAAAAACGCTCATCAGTCGAATCGGTGGTCGAGAGACTTTCCCGGAATTGGGATAGTGTCGGTGAGCTGCATCTCCCAATGCACTGGTTTGGCAGGAGCTTCACCCCGAGTAAAAAACTGTTTGGGTAGAAACGATGCATGACCAGGATGCGTCAAAGAGTGCCGCTACCACACGTCCCCAAAATGCTCTCGATGAGCGGAACGAGCTGGCTTTGGGCTTTGCGAGACCAATCGAGCACCTCTTCGTGGTCCGTCACGGATTGCACATCAGGGGTGGCAACGTTGGTCACGATTGAGAAAGCCAAGACCTTGAGTCCTAGCTGATTTGCTAGTAGCACTTCGGGAACTGTGCTCATGCCGACCATGTCGGCCCCCAGCTTAGCGAACATCCGGTACTCGGCTCGTGTTTCGTAGTTTGGGCCGAGCGTAGCTAGATAGGTCCCACGCGCCAACGCGAACCCTTGCTGGATCGCAAGCTGTTCCGCCAAAGCTAGCAGGCTAGCATCGTAAGGATTGCCAACTCGATGGGGCAATCCCAGACGAGCGGCTCCGCCGTTCGCATCGGTGGCATTGATGCCGCTACGATTCATCCAATCGATGTGGCTATCGATCAAGACGACTTGTCCGCTATGAAATCGCGGATTGATGCCCCCGGAGGCGTTTGAGACGATCACAGACTCAATGCCGAGCGTGTGCATGCAGCGGAGTGGGAAAGTTGCTTTGGATGCGGTCCAGCCTTCGTAAAGATGCGCGCGACCCTGCATGGCAACGACAGGAACTCCACTTAGATAGCCCAAGACGAAATTTCCGGCATGGCCAGGCACACGCGATTGAGGGAAGCCTGGAATCTCAGCATAGGGAATGCGATGCGCATTTTCGATTCGCTCTGCAAGCAGGCCCAATCCGCTCCCCAGTATCAAGCCGACGCGCGGTTGAAATCCGTTGCTGCGTTGTGAGATGATATTGCACGCCTCGGCTATTGAAGATTCCCCCACTCGTTGCTCCAAAGATAAAGTGTTAGACGGGCCTTCATTGTCGCCTTTCGCTCCGCGAAAGTGCGCTTCGTTAACGCACTTTTGCGGAGCAAAAGGCGACACTTAGTGTGGCACGCTCAGGGGCCCTAGCGATGGGCGTTAGAAGTATGACATGGGATTTTAGCGACTCCCACGCCCTTCGTAAACTCAGGGACCTGCCACAGATAGGACACCAAAACACGGTTGAGGGGAGACAAGCTCCCGCTCAACCCGAGGAATCCTTGGCGAAAACTGTTTCTACGAGCGTGGAAGCACCTGAATGCTCAGACTTTTCGTGACAGGTATTGTTTGTCCCAAACTCGTTACAGAAGCTATTAACTCGCCCGATGAAACCTCATCGTGACGCAATTGCACCACACACGAAAACGTATCGTTGGGCCGGAAATACTTGATCGGTTCCATGTCTATCTGGCGATCATTGCTGGAGAGTTTGTACTGCAAGTCCTTGGCCCGAATCGATTTCAATACCGTCCCCTTGGGAGTCAAAATGCTCAGCGCAACGCGTTGGTCAGGCTTGTTGATGAGGTTCTCAATCCTTACCTCGTACGTCCCAACTTCCCCCAAGCGAATGGAGTTGCTGACCGGCTGAATCGTAATGCTCAACCGCTTTTCCGTTGGGTCGTTGACGGATATCGCAGGCTTGTTGAAAGACCCACTTGCGCCAGGCTGCGCACCTCCAGGCTGTGCATTCGGGTTGCCTGGCAATACGTCTGAGCCTGACGGAACATTGCCAACTTCGAAAGCTAGGGTTTGCCTATCGCTTATCCCATCGGCTGTTTCTACGGCAACGACAACGCTCGTCTGTGCACCTGCCGTTACTCCACGGAAGCGACCGGAAAGTTGCACCCGGCTACCGGGTTGCAGATCAGCCAATCTCCATTGCCCCAACTGACGCTCGATCTGGTAGTTTCCGTCTTGACTTAATGCGGACACTTCCAGATTCGGACTATGTTGCATGGAGACGACGGGGTTACGCAAAGCGACTGGTCCAGTGTTGACGACAAACCAACTTAAGGTAATCTCCCCGCCGACAGGGATGGTGGATTGGCGTGAATCGTTGTTGATCTGTAGGCTGAGCGAAGGACGTTTCGGCGTGGCTGGTAGACCACGAACGGATGCAGTCTGAGTAGCTAGAACTTGTCCAAGCGACTGAACGGTTGCTTTGACATTCAATTCCCCTTCGCGATCCACCCGAAAAGCTCCTTCGATTTTTCGGTTTTGGCCAGGGTTCAAAAACCCAATAACTTGATCTAACGCGTTCGAGTTGGATCGAGTGTGTTGTAGACCAGGATCGCTTTGCAACGCAACGACTATGTCGTTGATGGTTTGGTTTCCAGTGTTGGTGACCAAGATGTCAAACACTGCTTCGTTGCCCACCTCAATTTGATTTGCGTTCTGTCGTGGAGCAATTTGCAGAGTTACTTGTGGCTGTTGGACGAGTGTGCGAACGGCTTTTTGTTGCCTAAGGTTGGGGGCGCCGGTCGCTTCGAAGCGAATTTGAGCATCCAAGGCCGTTTGTGCGACCAGATTAAAACGGATGTCAAATGCCTGACGTGGCATGAGCGGTCCCGATTCCCAAAGAAGAGCCCCATTGGCTTGGCTGGTCGGTTTAATGTTGGGAGCCTGCAGAACCATTCCAGGTGGTACGACGACGCTAAGAACTACGTTCTCAGCGTTGAGGTCTCCCGTATTGGCTACGGTAGCGAAGTAATTAAGCGGTTGGCCGGGAACGCCAATTTCGGGGCCACCAACGTTCAGTTGAAGTTCCGCAGCGTTCCATGTTACGGTGGTCGTTCCTCGCCCTAAAGGTAATTCGGGAATGTTATCGTCAGCCCGCGCGGGACGTATCACCTCAATTTCAACCAAAGCCGTGCCATGTGGCACTTGGGCACCAGGTTGTTGGCCAATGGCTATATCCACAACGGCAATTCCATCTCCATTGACATCCACATCTGCCGTTTCAGCCTGAGAGGGAAGAAACCGAGCAAGCTCAGGGTTAAGAACGCGGTAGCGAACGCGCCAGCCTACTGCAGGAATAAAACCATCGGCTCGCTTTACGTGTGTGACGAGCCGCACGGTATCACCACTCAGAGCCATCTGCGGTTCCGGAAACTGCCAAGTTGCATCGAGCCAATAAATGGTTGCGGTTTGGCGGCGTTGGTCCCAATCGTCGCTATCCGGCGCCAACACTGTGACCTTCGAGATGCCTTCGCTGGGACTGGTCAGACTGATCCAGGTTTGCCCTTTTCGAATGGGCAGGTCGTCGGCATTCGTCGAAGTACCACGGGTGATGTTGCCAGCCTCACGACTCGTCCGGCCTCGCGCGAAATCGACTCCTAACTTCTCAACTTTTGGGCTGGTATCCTTTACGAAAAAGGAACGGCGTTGGCCTTTGGCATCGTCCCCGACCTCAACGAACTCGCCGACGCTTTTGGGCGAAAGCATCCATTCAATCGGTTCGTTCGTAACCAAGTACCCATCTTTTCCGCACACGCCAGCCAGCAAAATCACTTCACCGCCGACCGGAGCAACAATGCGAGTGGGCGTTAGAAGCAATTGCCCGCAACGTCCCCGAACTTCCTCCGCTTCTTTCCGTTTGGCCAAGCAACCATTGCCAGCCAAGCAACCTTTGCATAGCTTCTTTTCAGTACCATCGTACCCTTGCATGCAAGCCGGCGGGGTCGGTGGAGCTTGGTATGCAGGTTGTTGGGAGGGGTAACCATTGTTCGGATCGTGCGGATTGACGAGGGTGGTTAGACCGTTAGAGAAGATCCTGTTTCCAGTGGGATCAATGGCGGGCAGCGAAAGTGTATTGCAGCCGCTTAGTGAGGTGAACGCGCAGCAGAACAGCCACAACAAGGCCAGAAGAAAGCCGCCTGCATGGTTCGATCCAGTTGATTCTGCTTGATTGCGGAACATCCGTTGTTACCGATCCTGTCCATGGTACCGATGGCGTTGCTGCGTTCGGTCTCCGTTTGTCCGTGATGCGTTGGAAGGTTAACCTACAAATTGCAACCCATCCTAAGCAACCGTCGAAATCTAGGGCGAAAAAAGGTGCTGACCACGCCGACCATTCTGTCCGGATCGATTGCGTAGTACATTGCAACCTTTGACGATTGTTTGGCCGAGTGAATCCTAGGCGTTTAAAAACAGTTCGACTGGTCGATAGCGACAGGACAGGGTGTATTTGAGCAACAGCATGGTTGTTGTGCATCGACTGCTCAAGTGCCACGCCCGACTCGGATCGTACGACATTGTCGCCTTTCGCTCCGCGAAAGTGCGCTGCGGTACGCACCTTCGCGGAGCGAAAGGCGACAAAAACCTATCGCTCGATGAGTCCTTGTTCCTCAGCCCAGATTCGGATCGCGCGAAGTGCAGACGGAGATATCGTTTCTTCGATTTCCTCGTATTCTTCGGGAAGTCCCGTCTTGCTCGTTTGCAGCAAATGGTTCAGACCAGGGAGGATTTCAAACTGGGCCTCTAGATTCTGATTGCGTCCGATTGCTCGAACGATTTTTGCGCGATTCATCTCGGGCAACACTTGCACATCGTTGCTACCCCAAAGCGCTAGCGTAGGGCATCGGAGCATCATCCAATTGGGAGTTGGGTCGAACGTCAAGAAAAATCGAAACCATGGCATTCGCAGTTGCTGAAATTGACCTTCGATTTGGTAGGTTAGATCTTTCCGAACCTGATCCAGATCAACGTTTGGATTTTGCGATAGAGCGATCGACTTGAGACTGTCCCAATTCTGTTTGATTGCATTTTGGATATCGCGACGCATGGTCGTTTCATCGGTAAAATAGCCGCTTGCGATGTCTTGCAGTTTCCCCTGTAACGCCAATGTCGCTTTGCGATCGGCTTCGCTCATGCCTTGCAATTCGGAAATGCGGTCGATTTGGGATTTGAGAATTTGCGAGCCTGTTACACCCGGTGGAGCAAGCAGGATTAAGAATGCGACCCCCGGTTCCCATACCGCCGCCATGGGGCCTACCAAGGCTCCTTCGCTATGGCCAAGGATCCCAATCCTTAAGGGGTCTATTTCAGGGATAGTTTTGGCATACTTCCAGACAGCGACGGCATCCTTGGCGAAATCTTCTGAAGTGGAATTCAAAAAGTCTCCGGTACTTGCGTCAACACCGCGATCATCGAAGCGAAGCGAGGCGATGCCGTTTTCCGCAAGAAAATGTGCAATCGCTTGGAATGGCTTGTGACGACCGATGGTCTCGTCCCGATCTTGTGGCCCGCTACCGGTGAGCATGATCACGGCAGGAAATTTCCTCCGATTCGAATCGTCCAAAACCTTCGGTAAAGTGACGGTGCCAGACAACTTGATCCCCTTTTTCGATACATCCAGTTCCTTTTCCTTTGCCTTGCTTCCTCCGTAGCTCACCTCAAATGGGCTTTCCGTAAAGAACGCCGATGAAATGTACTCTCTGTTTAATGGCGGGACTGGTGTCTCCCCTTTCTGAAGCAAACCACTTCCCTCCTCAAGGACTCTGGGCACCTCTGGCTTCTCGGCAGCAGAAACGGTGGGCATCTTTTTGCTCGGCGGATCGTCGGACTGCAGTTTCATAATGAGGGGCAGTTGAAGAGGACCTCGAATAAAACGACCCTCCAATTCGTTGCCGTCTTCGTTCAACTGGGCCAAGAATTTGAACTCAGCGGATTTCATGTCGAACGTCGTCATGCCATTTTCGCCAAGGCTGACTACGGTTGGGATCCCAATGGCTTTTTCCGACAACGAGTCAAAGAGCAACCTTGGCGCTTCGGTTGTTGCATACGGCGGTTTGGAATAAACGCGAATGCGATAATCCATCTTGCGAAATTTCATGTCAAGTGTTCCTCGCCAAACAGAATCAGCCCCCAAATTTCCGCGTGTCCCCAACCGTAGCGAATCGACCCTTCGCATCGACAGCGGTACCTTAATGCCGTTTTGCTTAAAGTCACCAACAACTTGATCGGCGGCGGATTGCGTGCCAGCGTAGGTGGCTGGATTCTTGACATCGATTGGATTTTCGACGGTAAATTGCCAAGCTCCATCCGAGTGAATCTGGAACTTGCTGAGAGGAAGATCTTTGTCCGTTTCATCGGGGTTGACGAGGAAACCTGAGGTTGCTTTGCCTTCCTTGTCGCGTTGAACACGCAAAATGGTTCTCAATTGTTGATTTGGCGTCTCAAACCAGCCAAACCAAATTTCGGTTTGCGGTTCTGAAACTTGAATGCTTGGATCGATCGTTTGCGACAATGCAATCGAGGACGTCAATGACAGAATGAAAGCAAGAATCGAATAGCTTATTTGAGTCGCCTTTGACTTCGAGAAGATTGTGAGAGTCGCGCTCGTGGCAGAGTGGGAAATCGGCGATTCGTCGGTAAGCATGACAAAGGTCCAACTAGAAAAACTTTTCGAGGCACAACAACGGCAGAAGACCAAAGTGTACCTGATCGTTTACAAGCATGCGGTTTCGAGCCGACAATCCGAATCAAGATGTCACTAATCCAGCGACCAGATCTCGCTTAACTCCAGTACAAACCCTGGCAAGCAATCTTGTCCCGAAATGGAATGGGGAGCCGATTGAATCTCCGGTAAACTCCCCGGCTTGTAGATGTGGACCGTTTTCAATAATGGATCAATCAACCAACCCAATCGGATTCCATTCTCTAGATACTCCTGCATCTTGTCTAGCAACTCCGCAAGTCGATCCGATTCGGACCTCAATTCAACAACGAAGTCGGGACAAAGCGGTGGGTAACCCTTACGCTCTTCTTTTGAAAGAGCGTTCCATCGTTCGGTGGTAACCCAAGATGCATCTGGTGATCTCTTGGCGCCATTGGGTAAAAGAAACAACGTAGAGGAATCAAAGGTTCGACCGCCACATTTTTTCGCCCACAATGCAAGCTGCATGCAAATCTCAGAATTGCGGCTGCCGCTTTCTCCGCCTGTAGGGGGCATGAAGATTACTTCTCCATTTGCATTTTGCTCAATCCGCAAACCTGGATTGAGTGCGACGATTTCGTTAAACGGCTCATTGAGGCGAATGCACATGACAGGTACGCCTAAATTGTCCGTAGCGCTCGATTCTGTTTCGTTCGATACAAAAGTCATTTGCCGTTGCTCCTAAGAGTAAGAATACTCTATCTGGAAAAAGATGGCAAATGTGGCATGACGGTCTCCGCCTTGCTTCTCGTTGGGCGTTAGCCCCGGTTTGTCGCAAGAACCGTGGCTAACGCCATTTGGCGAACCCCAAAATTAAGTTTTGATAAAGCACTAGTCGACGACTTTGGCGTCGATCCACTTCATCAAGCTGCGAAGCTGATGGCCAACTTTTTCGATTTGATGTTGTCGCTCGAGTCGGCGCGAAGCCTTGAACGCTGGTGCACCAGCTTTGTTTTCGAGAATCCATTCGCGAGCAAACTTGCCGGTCTGGATTTCCTTGAGAATCTTCTTCATCTCAAGCTTGGTTTCAGCGGTGATGATGCGTGGCCCGCGTGTGTAGTCACCGAATTCCGCTGTGTTCGAAATGCTGTAGCGCATGTAATTCAAACCACCTTGGTAGAGCAGGTCGACGATCAGCTTGAGTTCATGCATGCACTCGAAATAAGCCATTTCTGGTTGGTAGCCCGCTTCGACAAGCGTCTCAAAACCTGCTTTGACTAGTTCGCTAACTCCGCCACATAAAACCACTTGCTCGCCGAACAAGTCGGTTTCGGTTTCTTCGGCAATGGATGTTTCGATCACGCCGCCTCGAGTCCCGCCGATTCCCTTTGCGTAGGCGAGTCCTAGCTTCTTGGTCATTTCATTTGCACCGGCACCTAGAGCGATAAGGCAAGGAACACCACCCCCTTTGGTGTATTCGCTGCGGACCAGGTGACCGGGCCCCTTGGGAGCAACCAAAAGGGTATCAACTCCCTTTGGGGGTTCGATTTGGCCGAAGTGGATATTGAAACCGTGCGAGCACATGAGCACGTTGCCAGGAACCAAGTTGGGCCGGATGTGGGTTCGGTAAAGGTCTCCTTGGACTTCGTCAGGCAATAGCAAATTGACTAGGTCAGCCTTCTTGGTCGCTTCATCGATTTCCATGGGTTGGAAACCGTGACTGACGGCCAAGTCGTAGTTTTTGCCACCGGGACGCTGGCCGATAATTACTTTACAACCACTGTCACGCAGGTTCTGAGCTTGAGCATGTCCTTGTGACCCGTAGCCCAAGATGGCGATCGTCTTGTCCTTCAAGTGGGAAAGATCTGCGTCGTTGTCGTAATAGATTGTGGCTGCCATGGAATAATCGGTTTTCAGATGGGGGGTTGGAAGGTAACGGTTTTCGCTAAGAGAATTGGCTTGGAATGGAATGGAGTCTAGGCTTCAAACCTGGGATTTGCCGAACCCAACTTTTTATTGCTTGTAGCATTGTCTGAGTGACTATTCACTCCTATGTTCGGCGGCGGACAATTCGTCGAGTTCATTTGGGTTGCTACCGCGAACCATCGCGATTCGCCCGGTGCGTACCAATTCGAGAATGTTGTAGGGGCGCATTCTTTCGATAAACGCTTGGATTTTGCTTTCGCGGCCGGAGATCTCGATCATCAGTTCTTCGGAACCGACATCAACCACTCTCCCGCGGAAAATGTCGACAAGTTCGCGAATTTCCGTGCGTTTGCTACCGGTGGCGGCACCGACTTTGATCAACATCAGATCGCGTTCCACGTAGTCGCGGGAGCTAATATCCTGCACCGCGACGACTGTAACGATCTTTTCTAATTGCTTTCGGACTTGTTCCAAAACGCGATCGTCCCCCATGACGACGAACGTCATGCGGGAAAGATTCTTGTTTTCGGTTTCACCAACAGCCAGGGAGTCGATGTTGTAACCGCGCGAGGCGAGCATCCCTGAAATATGGGCGAGGACGCCGGGCACGTTTTGAACGACAGCGGAAAGTAGGTGCCGCATGGAATATCTAGGGGTTATGGATGTAGGAACTGGAAAATCGATACCTTCAAATGGGCTGCGACCTTCGTTGGGGTTAAGAATGATAATTCGACAGCCCAATTTCCTCAAGGGTTCACTAATCGCCGGTTCGCCGGATCAGTTTTTCTAATAAACAGCTTCTTCAATAGGTGCCAGGCACCTATCGGGACGTCATAGGTGCAGCTTCTTCAATAGGTGCCAGGCACCTATCGGGACGTCACCCGGGCGCGGCCTCTGATCCCATCAAGTGAGCGCTGCGAATATTAGGTCAGTCGCTCTCTGACTCGGTGGAGTTCACAGCCGTAAATCGTAAGTTCGACATCGTCTACCCAGCCGCTTACGCCTACTTTACGTGGAAAAACTAAACAGTAGACTGTGACCGGAAAGAACTGCCAAAAAATATTTTTTTAGTTTGTTTCTTGATTGCGTAACCAGGACTGGCCTCGAAAGGTTCGCCTAATCGTCACAGCGTCAATCCAGATCGCTGCGAGAGTAAATCTGACGAGTTCGTATTCCTAGACGTCAATGCCTATAAGGGGCAGCTTAAGGGCCGTTTGCCGGGAAATCCTGGTATGTGGCGGAAAAAGACCAATTTAAATTTGCGTTGACAAATATCAACAGCCGACAATAGCATACGTAGGGAAGTAGTGTTTTGAGACCTCGCCACACCGGCAAGCACATCGAAAAAGTACTACAGCACGCCGAATCCTTAGGGTGGCGTGTCGAGAAGTCGAGTGGCGGCTCGGCTCACTGCTGGGGAAGGATGTACTGCCCGCAAAGCAATACTTCAGGCTGTAAATGCTCAATTAACTGCACGCCAAGAAACCCGCAAAATCACGCTAGGCATTTGCAAAGCGAAATCAATCACTGCCAACATCAGAAAGCACCGCCCTCAACTAACGAGGAATAGCCATGTCCGAATACGATTTCACCCTGATACTCTTCGGAATTACCGACTTCACCGACGATCAGGTAGATTCGTTGTTCGATGCTGGCTGTGATGACGCAACAGTAGCTCAGCGTTCCGGACGTGTCTACATGACTTTTTCTCGCGATGCACAGTCAATGACTGAAGCGATCATCAGCGCAATAGTGGACATTCGCAAAGCGAACATTGGCGCAGGTGTATTACGTGTCGATACATGCAATTTGGTAAACCAATCCGAGATCGCAAGGCGTCTCGGATTGAGTAGGCAATGCGCGGAAAACTACGTCAACGGCAAGCGACTTACAGGGTTTCCAGCGCCTGCTTGCAATATCATTGACGGGCAGCCGCTGTACTTCTGGTGCGAGGTTGCTTACTGGGCATGTCAAAATAGTCTACTAAGTCAAGACGCGAATAGAGAAGCACAGGAGATAGCGATTCTGAACAATATTCTCGAGCTAGAGCATCAAAAGAGAATAGAACCAGAAGTGACCGAGAAGATGCTGAGTCAGTTTTCTGTCTGCAAACCGTGCGAAGAAAAGTCCGAGCGAACCGCATCGGTCTAGGCGTGATCCGTAGCGTGCAAACTGCAAAAGAAACCGACCTGTACGATTGAGTTCAGGCTGCTTGGTTGAAAGTCAGCGGCAATGGGTGCCAGGCATCAATCGGCTTTTTGGTTCTGGTGCGGTTCAATGGAAGTGTCTTCGAAGGGTATCTTTGATCGCTTTAAGAGGGGCATGGAGCGATAGGTTCCTGGCAGCTATCGGAAGACCGTAAGTGCACGGAACGCACTTTTGTAGGGTGATAGGGCGATATTGTTACATTCAATCTGCAAACAAGATCGATCCGATACGCAGCATGGTCGCCCCCTCATCGATCGCCGCTTCAAAGTCTTCGCTCATCCCCATGGAGAGCTCTTTTAGTTGCATTCCAAAGCGTTTTGCCCAAACTTCGCGAAGGCTCCGAAGGGCAGCAAAGTCTCGGCGGGCTTGGTCCATGCCTCCGTCCAAGCTGCCCATCCCCATCAACCCAACGATGGATAGATTTGGAAATTCATGAGATTTCGATTGCCACAAATCAAGCAACTCCTCCCCCTCGGAAACCAGCATTCCGGTCTTTTCCCGGTCCCCAGAAACGTTCATTTCCAACAACAATCGAAGAGGTTGCGGTCGCTCGACCGTATCCTGTTGAATTTGCTCGAAAATCCGCGTGGAATCCAAGGAATGCATGGTGGAAACCAAAGGCAACGTACGTTTTGCCTTATTCCGTTGCAGATGACCAATCAAATGCCAATCGACCTGCAAATCCGCAAGTGCAGCCGCCTTTTCCCAAAGAACTTGCGGTCGGCTTTCCGCTAACGCGCTGCATCCCAACTCTACCAGCCATCTCGAAATCGTCGCGTCCACGTATTTTGTCACCGCAATTACTTGAATTTCGTCACCAAGCCGTCCAGAACGACTCGCGGCTGCCTGGATGCGGTCGAAAACCTTCAAATAGTTGGCCTGGAGCTGATCCCTGGACGGACTGAACCTAAACGACTGGTTCATCGAGATTGACTTTCCGGTTTGATATCCGAGAACAATTTGAATGCAAATATTCGGGAATTCTTTTGCAATAACATTGCAGGTGCGCCTCGATTCGATATGATAACCATCAGGCGAGTTGTGGGAGCAAACCAATGCGGGTACTTGGCTTTCCACCTGAGCCGAATCAAAGTAGCAGGACAACTATACCATGGAGAAAAGATTGAATCGGTGGAAAGATAGCTTGGGAATCATTGCTTCGGTCATTTGTGCCATCCATTGTGCTGCGACACCGATTCTATTGACGCTATTACCTACATTGACATTCACCCAGTGGATGTCGAGTCCTCGATTTCATCAGATTGCTGCGGTTGTATGTGTTGGAATGGTCTCCCTGGCAATTTGGCCGGCTTTTCGACGTTTTCGAGACTATAGCGTTTTGTCCCTGTCCTGTGCTGGTTTAGGGTTATTGATCGCTGCGGCTTTTTTTCTTCCAGATAATTGCTGTTCGCATTCGATTGCCAGTATTTCGGGTTCGGATGCACGCGCACAGCACGGCGATCCTTTAGATGTCTCGCATAAGCATCCCTCGCTTGCTTCACCGGAACACGCCTCGCACGACGCCCCATTAACTTTTTTTACCGCGAGCGTTGTCAGTCCCGAGCTAATAGTGATCATTCAGCCATGGATGACGCCGCTGGGTGGATTGCTACTCGTCATTGCACATGGACTAAATCTGCGTCTGCGGGTCTGTTCCAACAGCATATGCGTTCATCGTAATTCTGCAACCAATCGCACGATGGGGTCAACTCGATTGCTTGCTGCAGTGAATTCCAAAGCAGCGTAATCTTGACGTTTTTCGCTCTCCGAAGTGCGATTTACAAACACGCTCCCTACGGAATAATCAGGTCGCCAAGCTGGATCGGGTTCGCAAAGACTTGGATAGGCACCGTCATTCCATAGCGACGGTAGATCTTGTTCAGCCTTTCTGCATCGAGAGGATTCGCGTCGATTTGCCGTATGCAAATACGCGCAACCTGTGTTGGAAACTTCGAGGCAAGTTTGGCGTAGATTTCTGGATCCCGTTCGCCACTATCACCGACCAATAGGAAGGTTCGTTCGGGGAGGCGTTTGATCAAGTTTCGTATGACCCCTCCTTTGCTTTTCCGCCGGATGATTTGCCATCGCTTAAAGATCTCGTCTCGCAAACGAAACCACTTTAGGTGCATGCTTCCAGATGGGAAATGTTCGTCGAATAGAAACTGATTGATCGCATCGTAAATCTGCCATGGGCTGCTGCTGACATAGTGAAACAAGGCTCCTTGATCGGCCCATCTTTGATAGGCATTTGCCATCCCGTCAATCGCCTCAAAGGGCTCGGCAAACGTCCTAAGCAGCATGCGCCGTCGACTGTTCACCTCCGTCAATTTAATCGTGTCGTCGATGTCGGTAACGACGCTAATCCCCCGTCGTTCGGCTAAGAAAACGGGGCTGCTGATTTGACCGAGCCCGATGTCCCATTTCTGAAGACAATCCTGCTCTGCCTTATCGTTTCCTATGGAAAAAGGACCATAAGTTCGAAATTCCCGCATCTGCTTGGCTGGAATATCCAGCCGGCAACTAAATAGCCCACTAGCCTTGGATTTGCGGCGCAAAACATAGTTTTGTCCTGCAAGCTCCACCTGAACTCGCGTGCCTGTAACCGGAGCCGATATAAAACCTCGAACCCGATCACGAAACAGATTCCCCTCAGCAACTTGGGTGGACACGTTTAGCGCTCGAATCAGTCCTCGCAGCATCAATCGCTTGCCAAACGTGGCGGGGGCGGATTGCGAGATTCTTCCCTGGATTTGAATCCGCCACAGTGATCCCTTGGCGATCGGGTAACCGATGGTTGGATACAATCGAACCTCAGGGTCCGATTCGTTTCGAATCGCCTGATCTGGGCTCATCCTCAGCAGTTCAATCGGCTTTCGCGTCGATCCATCCGTTTCATCGTTGGAATCGCGAATCGGCATGTTCATTGGCCCGTGTTCGTTAGTAGGGGAGCGTTGCCAAGGATTACCCAACAACTTTTATCGAGGTTCGCGTCTCGATCGACTTGTAAATAGCTTCGACAACGAGCAAGTCTTTGAGTCCTTCTTCACCGGAAACTTTGGAGGGTTTGTTTTCCAAAATGCACTTCGCAAATGCGTCCATTTCGGTCGCGAACTGGTCCGGCGTTTCTAGTTCGACTTTGCCTTTCGATGTCTCCATTCGATTGCCATTATAGCTAAATGCGGGATCCATTCGAATGAATCCATTTTCCGTGAACGCATTGAAACGATTTAATCCGTTGAAATTGTAGCTGGTGCTGCAGTAAGCCAACACGCCCGACGGGAACTGCATGAGCCAGGTAATGGACTCATCCACTTCCGCGAATTTGATAGCATCCGTTTTGGTTTCTTGAGCCGTGATGAAGCTTGGTTCTTCACCCGTCAAATAGCGGCAGGCTTGAAGTGCGTAGACACCGACATCCATGAGTGCTCCGCCACCGGCCAATTTCTTGTTGAGTCGCCACTGCTTGGGATCTCCGATTTTGAACGCAAAACCTGCTTCGATCATTTTGATTGCACCAAGCTCTTTGTTTCGCGCCAGTTCGACGCACTTCACATGGTACGGCTCATATTGACATCGGTAGCCAATAGCAAGTTTTCGGTTTGCAGCCTGACATGCTGAGATCATGTCACGGCAGTCCGCGGCGGAATTCGCCATCGGCTTTTCACACAAAACATGCTTGCCCGCTTTGGCTGCACGAATCGTGTATTCGGCATGCATGCTGTTTGGAAGAACGACATACACTAGGTCAACTGAGTCATCGGAAGCTAATTTGTCGAAGCTGTTGTAATTGTAGATATGGTCCCGACCAATTCCGTACTTATCCGACCAAATCTTCTCCTTTTCAGGCGTTCCTGTCACTATGGCGGCCAACTTGCAGTTCGCAGATTTCAGGAACGAGGGCGCGATCTGATTGGTACTAAGACTTCCAAGACCAACCAGCGCAACGCCAAGTTTTTTATTCTCGCTAGCGTACGTTGGTGCTGAAAAAAAGCCTCCTTGGGAAAGCCCCAAAGCGACGCCAGCAGAAACCGAAGTGTTCAAGAAATCGCGACGATTGAAATTGGATGGATTCATTTTTCTAGCGGTGGGTGGCAGGATCGGGATTGGAGGGTTTCGAAACCTAGCCTTTTTTGGCCAGTGTCCTGAGCAAGCGACATATTCTATCCGAAATCTTGGGAGATTTGCCATACAAACCAAGCATTGATGAATAGATACAACCGTACCCTTTTTGTAGCCAAACGCCGGAAATTGAACGAAAATCCCTTGAAACACCCATGAATCCAAGTAGCGTGGAATGGTTGGGGGACTAACCGTACCGAGGTAAAAACATGCTTTCGAGATTGATTTTGTCGTTGACTACCGTTGTTGCATTGGGTTGGGTTACCCCCTCGCTGCAAGCACAGGATCCGTACGCTTCCCAGTTTGGCTATGGCTTGGGCTACCAAAATAGTTTTCGGAACCGACTTCCGACTCCTCCCTACTTTTCCATTCACCCGCCAGTCTACTATGGAAAGCGGTTCGAACGACCGTATGGAGATAGCCCATACGCTTCTTTGCCACAGTTGCGATCGGCACCCGATTACCATCCCGTGCCGAAGGAAACCCCTTACCGAACCCGAACTGTAATCAATCCGCATGCGGACCATTTGCCAGGGGTTCAAGTTCAAGCCGAACCGATAGCCAACGTGCCGCCACGCTTGGGGAAAACGGTCGAGATAGTCAACCCGTTCGCAGCAGAACAAATTGCGAGCCAGGGAAAGTAAGAAGCGTGGATCGGCGAAATTGCGAGGCAAAAGCGTCGCCCAGTTTCGTCGCTGCTAAGTGTCTGGGAACGCGGTCGGTCTAGGAACGCTTTAGGTCTAGGAACGCGGTAGGTCTGGGAATGCAGTACGTCTAGGATCACGGCACGGAGTGCCGTGCTACAATGGGCTACGTTCCTCGGCGATTTCCAAACCAATAAATGTGCGATCGATCACACATTCTTAAATCGTGGTCGCGACACCAAGTCGTCAGCCAAGTGGACTGCAAATTCAATTCTTTAACCGTGGTTCCTCGTGGCATCAACATGACGCGGTCTCGATCCCATTCACCCAAATCCTTTAAGTAGTTAAGCACTTCCTCGGCATCGAGAATGGAGCCGACCACGAACTTGAGTTGGTACTCACCTTGGGCCATCAGTTGACGTACGACGTTCGGCTGCTTACGTCGCTGGTCATGCTGCCGAACCCACTCATCGGAAGCGAATCCGATCGGGGTTGAATTACTCAGCTTGGGGCTAATAGACCAAAGATCACAGGCGAGATCCCGGTGAATGGTCCCTGCGGTTTCAATCGTGATGTGCCGCCCAAGTCGGTGTAGTTCACCGCAAACTTCACGAAGCTCCCCAAAGATCATGGGCTCGCCACCTGTGATGACTACGTGCGAAGTCGTCCATTGGGTAGCGGCTTCCACGATGGACTCCGCCGTCCAGGGGTCGCCCTCGGGTTCCCAAGAGGCATAGCGAGTGTCGCAAAACCAGCATCGCAGGTTGCAACCACTGGTGCGAATAAAAACACTTGGGGTACCCGTAAATCGGCCTTCTCCCTGGACGCTGTGAAATATCTCTGAGATCCGGATCACGCTGGCCTCGAATACGCGTCGTTTGTCAAAATGCACTGTTAATCTAGGGCCGAATCATCAGAATACACAAAAACCATTCCACGCGTATCCTGATTAGCCGATAACCTAAGGAGAATTTCCTGTGCCTGGCACACCGTTCCAAGATCAACTTGAGTGCTTCGACAACTCCTTCCCGGATCGCGAGTATCACATTGAGATCGAATGCCCCGAGTTTACCTCGATGTGTCCCAAGACGGGACAGCCTGACTTTGGAACCCTCGTCTTTCGCTACGTTCCGGATGCAAAATGCGTAGAACTGAAAAGCCTCAAGTTGTATTTGCAGAAGTTTCGAAACGAAGGAATCTTCTACGAAAACGTGACCAATCGAATTCTCGATGACTTCGTAACCATCGTAAAACCCCGCCGCGTCACGCTCGAAAGCCGTTGGGGCGCTCGAGGCGGTATCACTTCGGTCATTACCGTAACGCATGAAAAGGCAAAGTAAAATGGCCACAGAAACACATTCCGTCGCCCCAAAACCCGTTTTGCTTAGCGGCTTTGCCGACGAAGCCGCAAACCAAAAAACCGCAGAACAGCAATTCTGCGCATTTGCCGCCCTGGGGCTTCGCTACTACACCCTGCGATTCATCAATGCGGGTGCAGGTATCCAGAACGCAATGCTGCTGGCACCCGATTCGATCGAGCGCATTTTGACCTTGCAAGCCGAATACGGCCTACGCGTTTCTTCTCTTGGCTCGCCGATCGGAAAAGTAAAGTTGCTCGACATCGAGGACGGAACTTCCAATAGGTACGTGCCATTCGAGGAATACTTAAAAAAGGATGTCCAACGAGCATGCGATCTGGCAAACACCTTCGATTGCAAACTCATTCGCGGTTTTTCGTTCTACCATCCGCGAGGAACAAATCCCGAGGCCCATCTAACTCAAGCCATCGATCAACTAGGGCAAATTGCACGCGTGTGCGATTCCCACGGCCTCACTTTTGGTCTCGAAGTCGAAGCCAACTTAATCGGGCAAACCGGCAAACTACTTAAAAAACTCTACGACGGTGTTGCCGATCCAGCCATGCTCCTGATTTTTGACGGAGCCAATCTAGTTTGCCAAGGAATGTCGACCGAACAAGTTTATGAAGAGTACTTGGCCATGAAAGAAGGCATGGGCTGGCTTCACGTCAAAGACTACCAACGGCCGACAACGCGATCGACCCACGTCGATGAAGATTCCCTTAAGAGCTTTGTGCCAGCCGATCAAGGTGACTCGGGACACGAAGCCATATTCCGCGACGTGAAACGAGACTACTCGCAATTGCTAACCAAACTTGCCAAGCGTGGCATCCCTGGATTGTTCTTGGACCTCGAACCCCACGTAAAGGGTGGTGGTCAATTCGGCGGTTTCAGTGGACCAGACGGTTTCGGTGTAGCCTTTCGAGGCTTGTGCCGCTTGTTGGATTATGTGGGCTTGCCCTACGACCTGCGCACCTTCGCAGACATCCGTAGCAGCGTTGCGAATTTCAGTGCTCCGAAAACGGGCGCTTAGTTACGGATGAACCCATCATCAACGGCAAACCATTGGCGGGACGAATACCCCTTTGCGTCTCACTTCCTAGAGCTTGCGCCGAACGTACGATTGCACTATGTGGACGAAGGGCCCAAGAAGAATGGCACCCCCACTATCCTATGTGTTCATGGCAACCCAACTTGGTCCTTTTACTACCGCTCGATCATCACACGATTTCGTGGTACACACCGTGTGATTGCCGTCGACCATGTTGGATGTGGACTCAGCGATAAACCGCAGCAGTACCCATATACTCTTGCCCAACACACCGCCAACTTGGTTCGATTGATCGACGAACTCAACTTGCAACAAGTTACGCTGGTCGTTCACGACTGGGGCGGAGCCATAGGTCTGGGAGCAGCGGTCGAGCGAGCGGAACGGTTTCGTAATTTGCTGATCCTCAATACGGCGGCTTTTCCTCCTACCTACATTCCCAGCCGCATCGCTGCCTGTCGCATTCCAATACTAGGCTCTGGGGCCATCCGCTACTTAAACGCGTTCGCTCAAGCGGCAATATCCATGGCGATCGATCGATTACCAAGGCTGAGTAACAATGCTCGCGATGGGTTGCTTGCCCCCTACGATTCGCCCCGCCATCGAGTTGCCATCGATGGATTCGTAAAGGATATTCCGATGTCGCAAAAGCATCCAACCTGGAATGTCTTACAGCAACTGGAACACGATCTACCCAAACTCAGTGCTCTTCCGATCCGTTTTGTTTGGGGGATGCGTGACTGGTGTTTCCGACCGGAATGCATGGAACGAATGAATCTTGCTTGGCCCAACGCCACGCGACGCGAGCTGAAGGATGTTGGCCATTACGTGATGGAAGAAGCGTCCATCGAAGTTCTGGAGGAACTTCAACGACTGATGGATGGCGGTCATGTCGGTCGGCAATAGAGTCCGAGTTGCGATCGAAGCGGAATGTTCGGCCATTAAGGCTGGCAATGTGCATCCGCATGCCTCGTTTCGGGATTTGAACCATCAACATTTTTTAATCGCAGCCCAGGCCATCGGCGAGAGAATCGATCAGTGCTACCGCCAATCGGTCGGGCAAATCGTATTGCAGTCGGTGCATGCGATGATGGATGCAGTTAGTACGAATACGAGCCTTGGAACGATTCTTCTCCTAGCACCTCTCGTCGTGGCTACGAATCGTTTGACCGACGATCCAATCGAAACCAGGACGATTCGAGAGAGTCTTCGTGAAACGTTAGCTACCCTGAACCCGGATGACTCACTCGCCATTTATGAAGCGATACGGATTGCAAAGCCCGGCGGCCTCGGCCAAGCGGCGTCGATGGACGTTCGAAATTCAGCTCCAATCAACATCCTCGGTGCGATGAAGCTCGCAGCCGAGTGGGACGACATCGCACTTCAGTACACCAGTGATTTCGAGTTGGTGTTTGCCATTTCCCGACGCCTTGAGATCAAACAAGCGGCGGGGCTCGCAAAGGCCGATGCGATTCGATGCTTGCAAATCGAGTTGCTGTCGGAACGTGTAGACAGCCTCATCGCTCGAAAGCAAGGCCGATCGTTTGCCAAGCATGTGCTCTCACATGCCGGAGTGGTCATCGCTTCGGGTTCCTTTGGAAGCGCCGAGTATGAGTCAGCGTGGCATCGATTTGATGACTTTTTGCGCGACGACGCGCACCGAGGCAATCCAGGGACTATCGCGGACTTAATCGCCGCGGCGCTATTTTAGGCCAGGGCGAGGCTCCTGCCGAGCTAGCCCGGATTATTCATTAGCCGTAGGGCGCTAGCCCACGGTTGGAGTTAAAACCGTGGGCTAGCGCCCGTAGGCTGATCATTAATGGTCCCGTGAATAATCCAGGCTAGCGACTATTTTAGGGAGGGCGAACCTCCCACAGGGAGATCAGTCCGTCATTTTTGAAATGAGGGTCAACTCGAGCTTGCGGAATTCGACCTCAGAACCCTCTGCTTGCAATGCGATTTGGCCCTTGCTCGCCGTGCACTTCGTGCCGTGGTTGACAAACTCCCCATTGACCCAAACCTTAACAGCATCGTCCAAGCATTCGATGACCATCGCGTTCCATTCCCCTGGCGGCTTTTCGGATCCATCGGTGAGGTTAAGAATCCTCCGCCCCTTGCCCTCTGTTACGCCCCAATTCTCCATTGGTCCTCGTCGTTTGACCATATCGGGTACAGTAATGTCCTCGCCGATACACCAAAAGTCGCCCGCATGTGTATGATTCATCTGCACCTCGATTGACTTCGGAAACATTTTGTAAAGTGCACGCGGAGTGGATGCAAAGACTAAGACGCCGCAATTGCCGGGTTTCGCCGCGAAACGGTATTCGACTTCTAGTCGATAATTCTTGTAACTCTCGTTGGTGATCAGGTGCCCTTCGGGCTTACCTAAACTGACCAACAGTTGATCGCGGACGATGAAAGTTGGAGCAGCGTCCGGGTGATCGTCCAGATGCGGCACATCAACGTGCCATCCGGTCAAATCCTTACCGTTGAACAGGCTGACTGATTTTGGATCTGCCGCCGTTGTTCCGAGCATAGTGCAAAGGTACATGCTGCCGAAAGTGATCAGAGCAATCGCTGTGTGTTTCGCTGTGTGTTTCATCGTGGCGTTCCTTGTGTTCGGGGGGAGAGATACAAGTTTATTGTAGCTACATTGTCGCCTTTCGTTGCTAGGTATTGTTTTGTGTCAAGAGTGGAAACCGCCGGATCGATTCTCGCTCGTACGGTCGTGCAAATCGCAACCAACCATGATAACCTAAGACATAACCCTACATTGCTTTTCCGCGAAAGTGCATTTGTTTGGCGAACGTTCGCGGAGCGAACGGCGGCACTAGGCCATGGTAACTACATGAAAACCTCTCTATGACAGTTGATGGCGAACACACAGAACCCGCTATTTCCCCAAAGTTGGCATTCTTCACTGCGGTGCAATTCCTGACACGCATACCGGTTCCTGGGGCCATGAGTGCCACGATGGAAAACCACCAAGCGGCATTGCGAGCGTCAATTATCTACTTCCCACTTGTAGGAGTTCTCATCGGAGTTTTTACAACCGTGACGTTTTGTGCTGCGAATTTTTTTTGGTCGACATTGGTGGCTGCCATCCTAGCGATTGCCGCCGAAGCGTTTTTAACTGGCGCGTTTCATGAAGATGCCCTGGCGGATGCGACCGATGCACTCGGGGGTGGCTGGACGCGAGACCAAGTCCTCGCAATTCTGAAAGATTCGCGGCACGGAACGTATGGGGTGCTGGCGTTGGTCTTAGGTGTCTCTTTGCGAATTGCTTTGATTTCCAATTTGAGCTGGTCGATGGCCTGGCTCGCCATCCCGTTTTCAGCCGGGCTTGGGCGATGGTCGATATTGATTTTGATGCATCGTCTGGAACCGATCCAAGACCGACACACCATGGCCCGCGATGTAGGTTCGAAGCCAAGTGGTTCAACGATTCTCAGGGGCGCAATTTCCCCAATTCTTTCATTTGGTATCGCATTGGCTTGTTTTTGCGCAGTGGATGCGGAGGTATCGACAACTGTGATCCTAATCAATGCATGCGTTGGCTTCGTTTTGGCGTTGGCGTTTTCGTTGCTAATGACGTGGTATTACGCGAGTCTTGTGCGTAGACGCGTTGGTGGTGTGACCGGCGACTTTCTCGGCGCCAACTGCTACCTTGTTCAATTGGTAACGCTGCTCGCGATGCAGCTCAGAGTGTAGCTCAGAGTGTAGCTCGACACTCCTTGGCGAGAATCACGGCACGGAGTGCCGTGCTACACTGAGTGCCGTGCTAGACATCGCTTCTTGCTTGCGACTCACGAAAGGCAGCAAAACCCAAATTTGCGATTTTGCAACAGCGGAATCTGTGGATCCGTCTTGACCTGGCCACCGCCAACTTCGTACACTCCCCGAATTACGCAGCTCTCTACAACCAGACATGCTCCGAGGCCACGATGGCCATCGGCTGGTGAGAATCAATCGTGGGCGACCCAAATATTGTCCCGCATTTTCATGAGGAAAACAAATGCGTCCTAACTATCAAAATCGCCGTCGGACCTTGGTTCGAAATGCACTCCAACTGGCAATCGCAATTCCGTTTGTCGTGTCGTTGAGCACCACAACGACTTGGGCGCAGGATAGAGCCCAAGGCAAACAGCCAAACCAAAAAGGGGTGCCAACCACCCCTGCATCGGCCTCGCGTAAGGTCTCCGACGATCCGAATCTCGGCCCAAAAGTGGTTGCAACCGTCAATGGCAAACCGATTTCCCTCGAAGAGCTTGCCGCCCAAATCAAACTCAGATTCGGTGACGATATCCTTGAAGATCTTGTCAACAAGACCCTGATCCTGGAAGCTTGCCAAACACAAAAAATCTCGGTTACACAAAAAGACATTGACGACGAAATTGCTCGCACGGCAGGAAAGTTTCAGTTGTCGACCGCCATGTACCTCAAGCTGATTCAAGACGAACGCGGAATCGCTCCGGAACAGTATGCTTCCGACATCATTTGGCCGATGCTGGCTCTACGAGGACTCTCTAGGGGCCAAATCAAAGTCACGCCTCAAGAGATCGACAACGCCTATCAAAGCGAGTTTGGTCCCAAGGTTCAAGTTCGCATGATCGCCTGTAGAGACGCTCAAAAGATGGCCCAATTGCACAAGGACGCTACTAGCAACCCTGACAGCTTTAAGACCTTGGCAAAGAATCATAGCGAAGAACCAAACAGCGCTAGCGTCGAAGGACTTTTGCCACCTATCCGTCGCAACAGTGGCGACGTCGAACTCGAGCGGATAGCCTTCGGCCTGCAGCCCAATCAGATTTCACAGGTTTTTCCGGCGGATGAGATGAATGTCATCCTACAGTGCGTGCGACATGTGCCACCTGCCAATCCACCCGGTCCTCAAATGCAAGAGATCCAGAATCGCATCAAGCTCGAATTGGAGGACCAAAAATTACGTAGCATGGCTGAGGTTGTCTACCAATCGCTTCGCGAAAAAGCGGAGGTGACGCTGGTACACGGCAAGCCGGAGTTGGCAGCTCAATATCCCGGAGTTGCGGCTATCGTGAATCGCAAAGCCATCCCCGTGCAACGGTACGACGAAGCCTGCGTCAAGCGACACGGTGTTCGAATTCTAGAAGGCGAAATCAATCGTAAGCTCATCGAAGGTGCATTGAACACCGCCCGATTGCAAGTAACCCAAGCCGATATCGATAACGAAATCAATCGTGCGGCAGACTACTTTGGTTACATCAACAAAGACGGAACTCCCAACGTTCAAGAGTGGATGAAGAGTGTTTTGACAGATGACAACGTAACATTCGAGATCTATGTCCACGACGCCATTTGGCCGACGGTTGCATTGAAGAAGCTTATTGCTGGTAAGGTAGAGGTTACCGAGGTCGACCTACAAAAGGGTTTCGAGTCGAACTACGGACCACGGGCTGAAGTCTTAGCAGTCGTGCTAAGCAGCCAACGCACCGCTCAAGAAGTTTGGGAACTTGCACGGAACAAGCCGTCGGAACAGTTTTTCGGCGAACTGGCCCATCAATACTCAATCGAACCAAGTTCCAAAAGCAATTTTGGCAAGGTCCCACCCCTCCGAAAGCATGGCGGTCAGCCCAATCTTGAGAAGGCTGCGTTCGACTTGAAGCCAGGTGACATCTCGGGAATCATCGAAGTCAACAGTCAATTCGTTATCCTTAAAAGCCAAGGGTTCACGCAGCCAGTGGTGCAGGATTTTAATGCAGTCAAGGGAGAACTGCATAAGGACATTCTTGAGAAGAAGCAACGCATTACCATGGACAAGCACCTCGCCACGTTGATTGCTGATGCCCAGATCTCCAACTTCTTGACCAACAAGACACGCTTGGGAGCCGCAGAAACCAAGGCAGCGATGCAGGCGCTAGAACAAGAGGGTCCGCAAAACGCCCAACAACGCCGGTAATAACATCCGCAGGTTCTTCACCGGATTTGGAGTGCTGTAAAGTGGCGTAAGCTTCCAGCTTGCGATTTCCAAGGGTCGATTCGATGCGATTAATGCAAACTTGATCGCATCTCGCAAGGTAAGCTTCCAGCTTGCGATTTCCAAGGGTCGATTCGATGGCAGGCAAGATGCCTACCCCACTTTTTAATCTGGACAAAGCACTAGACCGCAGGACTCCAATCATGCACGAGCAATCCGTCGAACCAACCATCTCAAACAAGGGAACTCGTCGCCCATTTCCCAAATACCGAGAGACCGTTCTCGATATCATTCGCGTTTCTCGAGGGGTGCCGAGTTTTCCATTGGTTCGCACCATGGACCTCGGCAAACTGTCTGCCGTTCGCAAGGCATGTTCTCCTCGGATAGCTTGGTCGACTCTGTTTGCGAAAGCATACGGTACGGCTTGCCAACAGACACCGGAACTGCGTGAGTTGTTTGTGCGTTATCCGACCAAGCATTTATACCGTCATCCGAATACGGTCGCTTCCTTGTCGGTTCACCGAACCGACGATGCGGGCAACGAAAGACTCATCTTTGGGCGGTGGAGCAACCCTGAATCTACGCCGTTAATTTCATTGCAACAGCAATTAGATCGGTTCAGCCAGGCGCCTATTGCGGAAGTATTTGGGGAAGGCCTCATGCTCGAACGTCGCTCCGCAATGGTAAGACGATTGGTTTGGTGGTGGGTTATGAATTGGTCTGGCCGGAAGCGCGCCAAACACGTTGGTACTTTCAGCATCTCAAGCCTAGGCGGTCAAGGAGCACTCAACGCGCACCATCCATTGATCACCACTTCGAGCCTGGCCTTCGGTCCGATGGATACAGCCGGTCGTTGCGAAGTCGTTCTCATCTGCGACCATCGAACCCTGGATGGCGTGCTTGGAGCAAAAGCCATGAAAGCACTCGAATCGATTCTTTCTGACCAAATGGTGGAAGAACTTTTGTCCATCGCTCCGCGGAAGGCAAAAGAGGCAGCTTAAAAATAACACAAGCGTGTGGCACGCTACTCCGCCCCGGCTTTCGCTCTTTCGACTACAAAATCCACCAACGCTTGACATCGAAAAAACCCTTCCCAAAAATTGTGTCCTTGTCCCTTCACAACCATTAGCTGTATTTTATCCTCTGACTTATTCCGCTGATACGTTTCGAGAAACGTCTGCGAGTTCTCTTTTAGCGGTACAACCTTGTCTTCATCACCGTGGATGATAAAAACAGGGAGCTTAGCGATTGCCAATGCGGACATTCTGGCGATCGGATTGTGCAGGTCGTTCTGCATCTCAAGTTCAGCGGACGACAGTCCATAGGCGACAGCCGCTTTCGCAACTCCAGGATAGGTCCTAAAATCAAAAACGGGGTAGATTCCCGCCAAACCTGCGAATCGTTCAGGGTGGTCACAGGCCCAGGCAGTAACCCACAACCCGCCGCGACTTCTTCCGAGCAAACAAGGCTTCTTTGCCAAGCCGCGTTTCTGAATCATTTGATCAAAGAAGGCATCGAATAGCTTGCGTGATGCTGGACTACCATAGGCCTCTCCGACATCGAACCCAGCAACAGCAACCCCCGCCGTTAAAAATTGTTGGTGCATCCATTTCTCGTGTTCGTCCGGATACCCCGACAGTGTTGGTGCATAGAAGACCCAAGGTTGCGGCGTCCTCTTCATCGCCTCCTCTGGCCACAGCACAAACGCCGGTCGGTTTTCCACCAAAAACGACTCGCCAGGCAGGATCAGCTTTTTGATCTCTTTGGAATCTTGCGGATCAGCTCCCGAAGCATCCATCGCAATGACAAGAGTACACAATAAAATCGTCCAGAATCGCATGATTAGGGTTCTTTTTTATCCTTGGTCGTTTTAGAAAGATAGGGAGAGCGAGGCTCCTGCCGAGCTAGCGTCGCATTGGCTCGGCAGGAGCCTCACCCTCCCATCCTACTACAGTTTTTGAAGATCTGCACGCGAGTCTTCGTAAGTCGTGTTGTAGGCCAATGCCAACGGATCCGGTGGGACATTCCATCGCGCACACGCTTCTCGGTATAGTTGAGGCCACCAGTTGTGATGGTTGGTTAATCCCTGGTCGCGAAAGGCATGCCACTGGCTGACCACCTTGGTCCAACACTGGTCACCATACGCCAACGCTTCTTGGAGCGACTTGTAGCGAGGCACATACCAACGTCGACCAATCTGTGCATGCAGTACTTCATCAGCCCAATCGAAGTCTTGGAACATTCCCGAAAGTCGGTCACCACTTTGGCAACCGACTTCCCATTCGTATTTCTTTCCGGTCCGTGGCATCAATCCTTGTTCGATAAAGAATAGCACCCCGTGCCTTTCGCGCGCGTTCAGTTGCAGATTGAGGTTGCGTGACCAAGTGAAATTGATCGGGATTTTGCTCCAATCGATCCCAAGCGACACAAATCCAACTTCACCCATCATCGCATGCCTGGCTTCATCCCATAGTTGTCGACTCATTTCCATGTGAAACTCCCAGGGCTCTTCGTCCCGAAGGTCAACCAGAATGCTCGCCATCATCTCAGGGACATCGATTTCTCGGATCCGTTTGTAGTACATCATGAGCGTCTTGTCTCGGGCCGAAAACCGCTCGTCGTACAGAAACGCCTCTGGGTTGACTCCCGCGTTGTAACTATCATGAAAGCGTGCGTCCCGTTTCGGTTCGCCTTGATATCGATAGGGTTTCAACGAATGGTGCGGTTCAGGTGTGTTCGCAACATCGACTTGGATCGCTCCATCCACACCGCCAGCATTCGTTAGGCAAAGTCTCAGCAAATCGAGCCACTCTTGCACAGCAAGTCGCTGCTCCGGAGTAACCATACATGCTATCGCTTGGGAACCGAAGTTGGCGACTTCGTTCAGTTCAAACTGCAGGAGTTTGGCCAAACGCACCGTGGGCGCATCGGCCAACGGGTGAGCATCCTGTTGAAGGCGACGGGCGGCATCGAGAATCGCAGTCATGGCAACTTCGTAAACGCCAAGAAGCAATTCCTCGGTCGTTGGGGCAGCGATGATTTCGTCCATCAGTAGCTTCAGCGATTCATGGGGCACCTGATCAAGCCCCAATGGTGGCACTCGCATTTCGCTTACACGACGACGAATGGCTGTCGTGTACTCGGCACACAAATAAGCATGATGGCTGAAAGCGGTTTTCAATTCGTAAACCGGCTCAGCGGTGATCCTAGCGGTTAGCGTCTCATTGAGTCTCTTGAGTACGTAATGCAATCTTTTTAGGCGTTCGGTACTCTGCTCGACGCTCCACTGGCATTCCACGGCGCGAGCCATGCTTGTCAGCCCGGCCAGCGGCGGCAGATTGCGGTATGGCTCATAGTTGTCTTGTGATTTCAAGGTAGTCATTGCGAATCGCCTGTCAAAAACTGTTCAAGCCAATAGGACATTCCATCATCGCGTAGGTAGGCAGCAATGAGAACGTCAGTCGGCGGAGAGACTGACCTACGTGGTGGTATCGGTGTCTGGAACCTATATCATACAATTCAGCCGTTGAGAAACGACTGCGAATTGCGGTTTTTTGGGTTGTTATGGGTGGAATACGGGAGAGCAAGGCTCCTGCCGAGCTAGCGCCGCATTGGTTCGGCAGGAGCCTCACCCTCCCGAATAATGAATTGGTTTGGCAAGTCGATGTGAACGTTTACAAGGATGGAATAAGTGTTTTTCGCGTCGACCTATGAAGAAAAAGGGGATTCTGCGAATGATTCTAAGTTTCACGCATGAGATCGGTGAAGTAGAATTTGAGAGTTGGCGTTGGAAGATTCCTTTGACTATGGAGCCGATGTGTATGCTAGTGATGGAATCACCTGAAACCCGGACGGTTCTTGAAAACGTTCGCTGGGAGACCTTTTTGGAGCTCGCCGAGCAGCGTCGTGGAAGTGTACCGAGAATGACTTTTGACGAAGGAGTCCTTGAGATGATGTGCCCGAAACGTCAACATGAAAACATTGGACGTTTGATCGGACGCATGATCGAAACATATTCCGAAGTTCTTGGAATTGAAATTCAAAGCGTGGCATCTACGACTTTTAAACGCAAAGATCTTAAGAAAGCGTTCGAAGCGGACGAGTCGTATTATGTTCAGCATGCCGAGCAGATTCGGCCTAAGGAGGAAATCGATTTGACGGTCGATCCTCCGCCCGATTTGGTGATCGAGGTTGAGATCACTTCGTCCGCCATAATGAAACTCAAGCTGTTTGCCGCAATGGGCGTTCCTGAAGTATGGAGGCACGATGGTGAACGAATGGAAATGTTTGTTTTGCAGGTCGGGCAATACAACGCTATCGATTCCAGTCTGGCGTTGCCAGGGCTCGCTGCCGCAACCATCAACGCAACTTTGCAACGTCGGTTTGAGCTTGGTGAAACAGCGCTAATACGCGAGTTTCGCCGATCAATAGAGGTTTCAAACACGTAGTTCGCATCTCCGTGGCCGTGATTTTGTTATTGTCGCCTTTCGCTCCGCGAAAGTGTGCTTCGTTCACGCACTTTTGCGGAGCAAATGGCGACAATAATCGCTGATCAATAATCAAAAAACCCTTGGCCTGTCTTGACGCCGAGGCGATTGCTATCGACATAAGGTTGCAGGATATCGACGAGAGGTTGCCACGCTTCGTCGCCATCCACAAACCGAGCGTGCGACATGGTTTGATGGATCAAATCGACACCGATTTGATCCATGATTCCAAATGGTCCAATTTCCATGCCGGTAACTTTTTTCCAAGCCATGTCGATATCGGCAGGCTGCGCCACTTTGCGATCGACCAATTGCAGGGCAGATTGCAGCAAGGCTTTCAGCATCCAATTGAAGACATATCCGGGATTTTCAACCCGCTGAACAAGTGGCGTCTGACCGATATGAATGGCCAAGGCCACTAGTCTTTGGACGGTTGCGTCGTCGGTCAATGGGCCAGATGCAATGTCAACCAGCGTCGCTCGCCAGATCGGAACATGGAAATGAAAATTCGCAAATCGTTCTGGGGAAACAACATGCGGTTGCATCATCGACGGAGTGAAATAGGAACTGTTCGATGCGATAATCGTCGGCGACGGGAACCGTTCGGAATAGGTCTTGAGGATGCGACGTTTGAGCGAAAACTGCTCGCTGACCGATTCGAGAACGAGATCAACTTCGCCTGTGTCCGCATCGATACCAGCGGCCGTATGTATGCGGCTAGCAAGACGGTCATGGCTCACTTCAGGCCAGTACCCCTGCTCAAAAAACGATTCCCGCTGTTCCAGGATCCACGCTCGGGATACGTCGAGGGCCTGTGCACTGTTGTCGACGAGGGTAACGTTCAATCCGTAAGCGACCATTTGACCCGCAATCTGACGGCCAGTCCAACCGGCTCCAATGATCAACACGCGTTGAATCGGACGAGAGGCCGAGTCTACGATCGATTTGCTTGCGACACCGGCTGAGTCTGCGGGGGAGCCAGTTGAGTTTGTGGGATCGGTTGAGTTTGTGGGATCGGTTGGAGCCATTGTTGCTGATGATGCTCGCACAGTGACAAGAGTTGTTCGGCTGCTCGTGCAGCTTGCTGCTGGGCATCATACCACGCTTGCTGTCGATCGAGCAGGCGTAACAATTGGTCAGTGTGGCACGGTTGTCCCAACCGTGATTCAGTGTAGCACGGTTGTCCCAACCGTGATTCTTTCGTTTCGTATGACTCCTGCCTAGCCGGCGCCTCAGGCATGTCGATCCGTAGCTTAATACCGCTTTTGCTACCAACACCTAGCAGCGAGTCCATAGCGCTAGGATCGCAATCGAAGCTGCTGCTTCCGGCCGTCGGCCCACTCGAACAGGATGTTCGAACTTTGGCGATTACTTCCATTTGTTCTTTGGGGGGATGAAGGAATCGATAGCGGCCAACTCTTCGCCGGTGACGGTTGCGCCGAAATGGATACCGAGTTCGTGGATCTGGTTAGCGGCTTGTTCCAGTTGGTCCCGATTGTTGAGTTTGAGGGCCACCGTTTGGGCGATGCTGACCGTTTCGGCCAGGATTGGGTGGTTGAGTTTGGACTGAGCGGATTTCAAACGTTCTAGGGATCGAGCGGCTCGTTGGGCCGAAGTGATTCCGAAAGTGGCTTTTTCGGTGGCTTGCGCGGTAGCTCGCAGACTGAATTCCAGGTCGGCGATCATGCCCGCCACGAACATGGCACGCAATCGCGGAGCGGCCTCCTCAGCGTTTGCTTTACCATCGGTTCGAACGAAGTTGTGACGAACGGTTCCTTGCGACCAACTGACCAATTCGAAATCAAGGCTACCGGCCTTATGCCCGCCGACGTTGACTAGTTTTTCATCGGGGACGGTGTGACATCGGTAGCAGCTTTGTGCAACCAGGTAAACGTTGACGGGGTTCCGCATGCCAAGCTCAATACTGGTCGTTAGCCGTTTGTTGCGGTGATCAGGAGACTCTTGGGCTCGCGTAGCCTTGGGTCCGCCGTAGTCGTTGTGGATGGTAACCCAGTCCTTGGCCGCGCCGTGGCAAGATTCACAGGATACGCCAGCCATGGCCTCTAGTCGGTTCTCCACATGGCCCATGGTGTAGTGGCATTGAATGCAGTTCGAGTCGTTTTTGAAATTGGCGATCCCGAGTTTGTCTGCAATTTTCTGGGCTTCTGGCTTGCGATGGAGAGTCAGGAAGGTGTCGTTATGCGGCGTTCTTTGCCAAGTTTGGATTTCGGAGGCATGGCACTTTTCGCAGCTTTGGTAGCCGATGACCTTGTGCGGATCGATTGCCAACTTCCACTGTTTGTCGCGCGGATCCGACTTCCCAGACGGAGGTGCGGCCATTCCCATCGCAATGGAAAGCAAAAACAATGCGAACCAAACGAAGGGTTTTCGTACACGGGAGGTTAAATTCAATTCAACTTGACTCACGTTAAAGAACTCTCGCTTCGATGGGTTGTTTGTCTCTTCTTCGGATGTCCCGGACCTTGGGCCTTGACACGATTTCAGGAAACATAGACCGCAACTTGCATTCAAGCGTCCGGAATTAGATAATCGCTGCCACTTACGAAGTGAGATTGGGTGGAAAAATCATTACGACCAGCGTTTTCGTTTCAACTGGGTTCCACTTGGCTTTCTAACGAGCAAACCACCATTAGCGACCTAACCCCAAAACCACGAGCCAATCCCCAGGGAAACCGGCTTGTGCCTAAACCGCCATGGCACCTTGAACGCATCGTATCGGGTGGGCAAACAGGCGTCGATCGGGCAGCCCTCGACGTTGCGATTGCACTTGAGATACCACATGGTGGTTGGTGCCCACTCGGTAGAATTGCGGAGGACGGACCGATCCCAGACTGCTATCAACTTGAGGAACACCCGTCACCGAAGTACGCGGATCGAACGAAGCAGAATGTTGTTGATTCGGATGCAACGTTGGTGCTCTACCGTTCAAGTTTAGAGGGGGGAACTCTAAAGACTTTTATGTACGCTGAACACCAGGGACAACCCTGTCTGAAAATCCGATTGACGCATCCGGGCCGAATGGAACGGGTGCGAGACTGGCTGATAAGCAATCGAGTGCGAACCCTCAATATCGCCGGTCCGAGAGCAAGTAAAGAGCCGGAGATTTATCAATGCGCCTTCGACTATTTGATGAAGCTATTGACTTGAACGCATTTCGGGACCTGCTTGGCTGCATGCCCCTGGCTTTATGCCATGGGTATTGACCATCTGCTCTCTAGAGGGATGGTAAAAATCCCCCGAGTTAAACTCGGGGGCATTACTTAATCGTTGCATTGGCCGGCACTTTATCGGCTGCGTATCGCCAGTTTTTGACGTACCAAAGCAAGTCGGCCATTTCCCTGGCCGAGATTTGCGATTCGACTCCCTCGGGCATCAGCGAGGTGCCTGAACTTTTAAGCTCTTCGATTTCCGAGTGATTCAAGGTTGTTGTCGTGCCGTTCTGGCTCAGCAATGTGATCGTTTGTGCGTTCGAGTCTTTTAGTAAACCCTCGACCACAGTTCCATCCTCCGTGCGTGCCAAATAGCGGAAGTAATTCGCATCGATCGAACGATTGGGATCCAGAATCGAGATAAGCAGCTTCTCGAAGGTATGCACTCGTGAGTCGGAAATGTCGGGTCCAACCATCGTTCCAACGTCATCCATTCGGTGACAGGCAGAGCAGTTTTTGGTGAATACTGCTTTGCCGCGATTGTTGTTTGAATCGACTTCGATCGTTGCCAATTGCTTGGAATAGTCATCGACGACTCTTTGACGATCAGAGTTGATCGACGCCGACAGCAGTTTCGCAAGCCGAGGCGACACCGAATTGTCTCGTACTGCAGAGAGATTTTGGATTTGCGACGCATCGAAGATCTTGGGTGACAATTTGCCCGACTCAAGAGCATCAATCAACATTCCAAGTCGCTTTGGATTGTTGCGAATCGCATTGAAGATGTCTTGCCTGATTTCGGGTAATGCAGATGGCAACCGATTGAGCAACCAAGTTGTGAATTCTGGCGTGTCGTGAATGGAACAGGTCGCAATCGCCGTCTTAAGCAAAACGGTATCTGAGCTGTCTAGTAGCTTCAGAGCAAGCGTTTTGGAGGAGTCGGATTTGCTTGAGGCTAAAATCGCTACCGCGGCTCTTTGATTGATCGGGGTACTATCCGAAGTTGCCGTACTTTGAACAAGCTTTTCCATCGTGCTGTCGGGATGGATGGGAAGCTTGCCAGACCGCGTAAAGCCTTCCAAGATTGCAAAATCAATCGTTCGTAAAGTCTTAATGTTACTATCGCTTAACAGCCAGTTACTCGCCTCAACATGCTCTTGTAACGAAAAGCTTTTGGATGGCTTTTGGCCCGCGATTAAAGCCAATCGAACCACATAATCTCTTGCGATCGCGGAAATTTCTTTCTCGGCACTACTTGCCTCGGCTTGGTATTTCGACAGAAATGGAAGTAGATTGTCACGCCACGCGGCGGTGATGGCCAGCCAAAGATGAGGTGGATCGCCGTTGTGAAAAAGTGACTTGGCTGCCAAGCCAGCATAGCGTGCCATCATGGTGGCGTACCCAGGCGATGTTTCATCCAGCGATTGAACGGCAATAAACCAAGCGGCTTCACGCAGTTCATCGACGGAGGCGCTTGGGTTGTTGAAGGTGTCTATGGCAACAACAATCCACTTTGAGTCCCATTTCGCAGAAGTCTGGCGCATGGCCGACCAAACCATCGATCGCAGTTCGGGGCTTTTCGATTGAAACAGTGCGGCCACCGTCGGTTCATCGAGCGCATCGCATGCGGCCAAAAGGGAACAGGCATTGGCGATAGACCCGATAGGCGATGATTCCGTGTTGCAAATCGCCTTGAGAGTTTCAACAAACGATTCTTTGCGTCCAATAGCTGCGGCCTCAAGAACCGTTTTCGATGCAAGGCTTCGATTCCAAGCGTTTGGATGGGTAAGCCAATCGGCGGGACTGGAAGCACGATTTTCGCTTGGGTTGGTTTTCAGCTCTTTGTCGGTTTTGCGAGAAACCCGATAGATGCGACCGTGCGCGTCACCCAACCTTTGATCCGGTCGGTTCTTCAATTCCGCTGGGACCCATTCTGGATGTTCGATGACGGCGCGATACATGTCGACGACATAGATATCACCGCCGGGGCCTTCGTAAAGATCGACAGGCCGAAACCAAGGATCGTGACTTGCCAACCACTCGCGTTCGGGAGCTTCGTCGGTAATTTGCGAAAGACCGCCTTTTCGCAGGATGGAACGGCGCTGCACGAGCGAACCGGTTGGTTCGCATGTGAGCGCGGTGGCAAAGGGTGCATCAGGAAAATGTCGGCTATGCGTCACGAGCAATCCGCAGGCAGCCGTAAATTGGCCTGCATGCAGATTGGAAGTCGTCCAGGCGTTTACCAGCGGGTGGACCGTCGATGCTGCGTTGCTTGGCGACACATCGTGAAGCGGCGTGGCGATTCCTGAAAGAGGACTCATACTCACATCGGCTCGCTCGCTAACGATCTCAAAACAAGGATTGCGGTTGGAACAGCCGTAGCGATGCCCGAATTGGTCAAACGAAAGTCCGAACTGAGTTGGGCCAGCGATGCACTC
>JANPNA010000100.1:0-13705 GCA_031427235.1 Pirellula sp. | reverse complement strand
CCAAGGCCAGTCGTTGCCGAGCGACGTTTGTTGTATCTCGCTTAGCTGTGCAATACCTTGTTTGGCCAGTTTCACGAGGGCAGCCAGTTCGTCGTCGTCGAAGGTAGCTTCCTCACCGGTCCCTTGGATCTCGATAAACTTACCACCACCGGTCATAACGACGTTCATATCGACATCGGCCCGAACGTCGCGTTCGTAATCCAGATCGAGCGTCGGCAGTCCGTCTACGATGCCTACGCTCACCGCTGCAACACTGCCGCGAAGCGGATATTCATTCTTGGGAACACCACGGAAGACGGAATTCACCGCATCGACCAATGCGATAAAGCCGCCTGTAATCGCGGCAGTCCTAGTGCCACCATCGGCTTGCAACACATCGCAGTCGATCGTAAGTGAGCGTTCGCCGAGTTTGTCGAGGTCAGCAACTGCCCGGAACGATCGACCGATCAAACGTTGAATTTCGGTTGTGCGTCCGTCGACTTTGCCAGCGCGTTCGCGCGCCTTGCGAGGGGAGGTGCTTCCCGGCAACATGTTGTATTCGGCGGTGATCCAACCTTTGCCTCGGCCAGCCATCCAATCTGGTACTTTTTTCTCGAGGCTAGCCGTGCAGAGCACAACGGTATTTCCACAGCGATAGAGGACACTTCCCGGCGTCTGTTCCGTGAAATGTCGCAGGACCGTAACGGGTCTTAGTTCTTGCATTAGCTCATATTACTTGGTTTGCGGGGCATTTTGCGAGGATACGGTGGGGCTTGAGGATCGGGCGGTTCGGTACCGTTTTCTTCTCGCCATTGGTCCCGCTCCGCGTCCGTAGCATAATACTGGAGCCAACCTTCCATGTCGTTGTCTTGCAAGCAATGCCAGTGAAGAAAATTGCGTTGCTCCGCGATGCGCTTTTCATAGGCGGGCAAAATATCTCGCACGATCAAGCAGTAGAGCTGTTGATCGCTGAGGTGATCTGTCAGTGCCAGAACGATCCGTTGGTTGTAGAGTTGATGGATCGTTTGCCAAAGCAGCGACGTCAGCTCAAAGTCGGAGAGTGTTTCTGGTTTCGGCAGTTTTAATTCTGGCTCAAACCATTGGCTAATCGGGAGAGTTGGTGCGCGTTCCCAGGCGAGGATGGAGGCCAGGAATTCGTTCTCTTCGACCAGGGACATGTGTCGAATCGAAACAAGGTCGACGGCTTCATCCAAATAGGGTTCGAGTTCGTCGCGAAGTTGAGCATTGCGCAAAAGCAACTCTACTTCACTTTCCATCGGCATCGGCAATTGCGACATGACCGCCTTACGTGGGTGAGAATCAAGAAATCGTTAACAGTCTCAATTTATCCAAGGCCGAACCGAGATTGAAGAATCAACTTGAACGATTTGGCAAATGTCAAAGGGAAATTAAAAAAGAAATGCGAAGAAGCGTTAAAACCCGCATAACTTAACAAGAATAGCCAGCTTTTCTGTTGGTCAGATTCGAAAAGCAATTTATGGCGGGCTTGTTGCTCCGCTCGAGCTGACTCCTGGTAAAATGCTTTACCCAACCAATTCATTACTCGGGAGGGTGAGACTCCTGCCGAACCAATGTGACGCCAACTCGGCGGGAGCCTCGCTCTCCCAAGATTTAGTCCATTGTTTTGGCATTGAGGGAACAATAGGCCTTTTACACCCATTCCAAACACCTGAAATTCACAGAAAGCACTTAATGAGCGAGACGGTTACCATTGAGGGGGTGACGCTAACTCTTGGCAATCCAGTTTCGAACACGGCAAAGTGGATTGGACAAGAAGAGCCTTTGCGTCAACTTGCCGCTTGCTGGCTCACGGTCGACGCAGTGGATTTGCCATTGACGCCGCGGTTGGTGGGTGTTCCTGGAGTTGGGAAAACAGCTTTGGCGATGGCGGCTGCAGCCGCACGTCGGCAGGAGCTTTATATCTACCAGTGCACCGCCGACACGCGGCCTGAGGACTTGTTGGTAACACCCGTGCTTTCAAGCAACGGCAAAATCGCCTACCACGCTTCGCCACTGGTGACAGCCATGATTCGAGGAGCAGTCTGCGTTCTCGACGAAGGCAATCGCATGAACGAAAAGTCCTGGGCCTCACTCGCACCTCTCTTGGATCAACGTCGCTACGTCGAGTCGATCGTAGCTGGGATTACGATTGGTGCTCACCGGGAATTTCGATGCGCGGTGACGATGAATCAAGATGATTCGACTTACGAAATCCCAGATTACATTTTGAGCCGATTGCAGCCGACGCTTCAAGTTGGGTTTCCGAATCGAAAGGACGAACTGGAGATCCTCAAGTATCACCTGCCCTTCGCCGAATCGGATGTTTTGGCGATGACGGTGGACTTTTTGCAAAATGCTCATTCGTTGAAGTTGGATTTCTCTGCTCGCGATGGAATCAACGTATTGCGTTATGCGATCAAGCGATTATCTCAAAAATCGAACCATCCGGTGGCCAAGGACCACGCTTGGCGCGAGGCATTGCAAGCTTGTTTGGGCGACGAGGCGCTCGATCTTTCGGCAGCCGCAAAAAGGAAGCAAAAAGCCGTTGGAGGAAACACATTGCCGATGGGACTCGGAGATTTTTTTTTCGACCCCAACGATCCCTTGCACCCGGACGATAGCTGATGTTTTTGGCTTGGCCTTGACTGGCCAGAAACCGCCCAAGCAATCGACTACCAGTGAGCTTTTTCATCCTAAGGCGTCGCAAAACAATAAACTACCGGTGGCACGGGCGTCCCGCCCGTGAAAACGCAGCACTCGGGCGAGACGCCCAAGCCACTTATTGTTTAGCAACGCCCAAGCCCCCAACCATCGACGAACATATCGCTAAATCGATGCATTGATGGCCGCAACGATGCCGGCGGCTTTGGTCCACGTCTCTTCTTCCTCTTGTTCAGGCACACTATCGGCAACGATACCACCACCGACCTGGAATTGCCACCAACCTCGTGAAGCGGTAAGCGTGCGAATGAGAATATTCCAGTCCATACTGCCATCGGAACTAAAGTAACCCAGCGACCCGCAATAGGGGCCTCGAACCGTTGGTTCCAACTCCGCAATGATTTCCATAGCGCGAATTTTGGGCGCGCCCGTGATACTGCCGCCAGGAAACATCGCCGAAACCAACTCAGTAACGCTTGACCCAAGACGACAACGAGCGCGAACGCTGCTGACCAAATGAAGCACGAACGGAAATACCTCGACATCGCACAACTGAGTTACTTTCAATGAGTCGATTTCGCAGACCCGCGAAAGATCGTTGCGAAGCAGATCCACAATCATAATGTTTTCGGAACGGTCTTTCTGACTGTTCATCAACTCTTTGGCTATTTCTACATCCAAGATTTCGTCTCCGCTACGTCTCCGTGTCCCCTTGATGGGACGCGTTTCGATCCATCGGTCCTTGACTTGAAGAAATCGCTCAGGAGAGGCGCTGATGATCTGAGCAGAACCAATATCCAAGTAACCGGCAAAGGGAGCAGCGTTCACCCGCCGCAAGCGTTGGTAAAGCGACGCGGAATCACAGCGTGCGGGGCATAGCAATCGTTGCGATAAATTCACTTGGAAAATATCGCCAGCATAGATGTAATCGCGAGCCGTCTGAACCACATCGCGAAAACCGGAACTGTCAAAATTACCAAGCCAGCCGCCGCCCAGACGGGTCTCAAACTGAGGTGCGGTCAAACCATGCGCCATCGCATGAAATTGGTGCATTTCAGAAGTGGCTCCGGAGGCGGACCAAGATCGGTTCCTAGATTCCAGATCGTTGGTTGTTAGCAGCGCTCGAAACGCATCGCATCTTGCTTTGGCTCGCTGCAAGCGTGCTTTGGACGATGAGGATTCCGGAAACCCTTGTGAGATAATCCATCCCTCCTCGGTTTCATGATCCCAGGCCAAAACCACATCGTAAAGTCCAAGCGTGGCCAACGGCAAGCCGAATTCATTGTGCCTGGCCGATGGAACTCGTTCGAAACAACGACCCAGCTCATACCCCATGAAACCTGCCACGCCACCTTGGAACGGCGGTAGCCCTGGGACGGTGATCGATCGAAATTGTTCGATCCACTGCTCCAGCTTGGCCAGCGGATCCGCCGCTACCCGTTCGACCGTGAGGACGTCGATCGGATCCGCAGCCAAGAAACTATAGCGGGATTGTTTGTCTCCAGCCAACGCGCTATCCAGCCAACAGCAATTCGGTAAATGCTTGAGCCGTTCGAAAGCGATCGGCGCAGTCAGCCCGGCAGGCAATAACTCAACGTGAGCGGCGGTAGCGGCAACGATCATGACCCATTGTAGCACGGCACTCCGTGCCGTGAGTTGCCACGCAGCCTGTCAAGCTTAACTTTCATTGCCCCCCATTCTTGTCTCGGACAGAAAGCAAGCAAGTTTTGGAAAATAGAATTCAAGTTGGTAGATGCGCATTCAATCGTTTGGTCGCTATAATCTGCCTTGCTGAACCGCGACACCACCCTCGATATGAAATGCTTTGTTAAATGAGTTTAGACTGGGACAAGTTGATTTCGCTGATTCGCAAGCACGACCGGTTTGTGCTTACCAGCCATATTCGCCCCGATTGCGATGCTTTGGGGAGCGAGTTAGGGATGGCGGGAATCCTCGAGGCCATGGGGAAAGAGGTTGTGATTGTCAATGGCCATCAAACACCTCCTATTCTTTCCTTTTTAGATCCAACCGGAAGCATTCGTGTCATCGGCGAAAATATCCTTGGCGCGGACGTAAGTGGGGATTGCCTGATTGTTCTGGACACTAGCGCTTGGGCGCAACTCGGTCCGATGGCAGAAGTCCTGCGGCGTTTCGAAGGGACCAAGATTGTTATCGATCACCACGTTGGCGAAGACGATCTTGGAGCCCAGTTTTTCAAAGATACCAGTGCCGAAGCCACCGGTCACCTAGTCGCCTTGCTCGCCAAACATGCGGGGGTGCCGATCACCAAGGAGATGGCAACGGCCTTGTACTCCGCCATCGCTACGGACACGGGTTGGTTCCGTTTTGCCTCGACAACCAGCGACACCTATCGAATCATTGGCGACCTTGTGGATTGCGGTGCATCACCCTCGTCCATCTACGGCGACTTGTACGAACGCGACACTCTTGGTCGAGTAAGGCTTCGCGGTCGAATCCTGTCTCGCGTTCAAGTGGAAAACAATGGTCAGTTGGCTCATACCTTTGTCCGCAAGGAAGACTTTGTGGAATCGGGAGCGCTGGCCAGTGATACCGAGGATGCGATCAACCTAGCCTTGGCCATCGTTGGCGTCAAAGTGGCGTTCATCATGATCGAGCAACTTAAGGGTGGCTTTAAAGTGAGTTTCCGATCGCGATGCCATGTCGATTGCAATGAATTGTCCCGTCTTTTTGGCGGGGGTGGACACCGCGCTGCGGCCGGGGCTTTCGTCGAGGGGGACTTCAACGAACTTCAAACTCGCGTCCTGCAAGCGACGCGAGCGGCTCTCAACAACAACAAAACTGTCCATGCTTGATTTGCTTCGTTTCGCAATCGCACTCTTGCCATTGGCAGCCTACACCAACGTACTGGGGCTGCTGCGGCTGAGGTCCCATCCGACCGTTTTAAGTGGTGCCATGGATCTGGTCTTATTGGGATTGGCCGTGATTGGCTTTATCGCTATTGGGCCGATCGAGCTTTTTTTTCCGAGAGCGGCTTATTCGCTCTTGGGTGTGTGGGTCTGGATTGTCCTGATCGCTTTGTATCTTTTCCTATTGATGCTGATTGCATTGAACACGGTACCGACACTGGTCGTCTACGGCATAGATCACAGGATGCTTCGAGCTCAGGTTTGCGAGCTCTTGGAGAAAGAGCAAATTCGTTCGGAGTGGCTTGGCGACTTGGTGGATTTGCCAGAGCTCGGTGTGCGGGCCTGCATTGAATCAGCCGGGAGAGGCACCGTTTCTCAGATACATGCGGCTGGCAAGCAACAGAATCTGTCCGGTTGGTTTACCTTCGAGAGACTTCTGGTGGAAAAGGTCGCAACCATTCGCATCCACCAACGCCGACAAGCGATTCTCTGGTTGAATATTAGTTTTTTGCTATTCGGTATCGCAGTTGTGTTCATTGGCAAAGATTTGCCGCGTCTTCAACAAGTAATGATCAACCTGTTCGATGCCGGATAGAAAATTTGGAGTGCTGGGATTCATCCCAGCTTTAAGATCACACTGAGGGGGTCACCGCACATTGTGTTTCGGGCCGAAGGCCCATCCGTCTGCCTAGCCCAGGCCAACTGCCTGAGAATGCTTTGTCACCGGACGCGAAAATGCAGTCGTCACAGAATCAGCGACCACTAGAGAGTTGGTAACCATCCCCCGAGTTGAACTCGGGGGCATTCCTTAGAATGCTTCTTGCGTTACCGAATAATCTGATTCGCTTTCAGCAGTTCCAATACTGCACTCACGCATTCATCAACGCTCAGTTCACCCGTATCCAATACCAAGTTGGGATCCTCCGGCGGTTCGTAGACCGCGGATACGCCTGGAAAATTCGGCAACTTGCCTGCTTCGGCTGCCGCATAGTGCCCCTTGGTATCCCGTTGCCGACAAACGCTTTGGCTGGCTGTGCAATGCACCGTGAGGAAACGATCTTTGCCGATGACATCCGCCACCCGTTCTCGAACGCTTTGGCTTGGTGCGACGAAGGCGCCTATGCAGATCAAACCGTTGTCATTGATGAGCTTCGCGACGTGCGCCGATCGACGCAAGTTTTCGCTGCGGTCCTCGACCGTATAGCCAAGGTCCACGTTCACACCGCGACGCATCGCTTCTCCGTCCAAAACTGCGACAGCACGACCATCATCGAACAAAGCGCGTTCGACCGCGCGCGCAATGGTGCTCTTGCCGGTGCCGGTGAGCCCTGTGAACAATATCGTTGCCGCCTTTTGTCCGAACCGAGCCGTTCGCTCCGCTTCCGTAACGTCCGACACACTGCGTTGCCCGGTTTCCGTTTGTTCGTCCGTGATTTCCCACGCGGCGGATGTCTGCTTGGCTGAATCACGATCCGAGATCATGCCAGCGCCGACCGTTGTGTTGCTCATCCGATCGATAATAATGAAGGCACCCGTCCCTCGATTGCGTCGATAGGCATCGAAGTAGATCGGCTGACTCAAGGTCACTGCACAGCGACCAATTTCATTCAATTGCAAGTCCGGTGCTGGGGCTCGGTGCAACGTATTCACATCCACTCGGTACTTGAGCGAGTCGACTTGCCCCGTCACCGTTTGCGTTGTGTGCTTGAACAAATAGGTCTTGCCCGGCACCATGGCATCGGAACTCATCCACACGATGGTTGCGTCGAACGCGTTGCTGATCTTGGGAACATTGCCCGGTCGAACGATCATATCACCGCGCGAGCAATCCACTTCGTCTTCGAGCAGCAATGTGATCGATTGGGAACAGAAGGCTTCTTTCAAATCACCATCTTGCGTCACGATGCGCTCGACTTTGCTCGTGCGCTTGGAGGGGAGGACCATAATCTGGTCCCCTTGGCGAATGATGCCTGAGGCTACGGTTCCGCAAAAACCTCGGAAGTCGAGATTCGGACGGTTGACGATCTGGACCGGCAATCGAAAGTCTTCGAGATTTCGGTCCGAGCCGATGTACACCGACTCTAGGAAATTCATCAGCGTGCTGCCCCGGTACCAAGGCATATTAACGCTGGGATCCACTACGTTTTCGCCATGCAGGGCGGCGATAGGGATGAAATGCAAATCGGGCAAATCCAACCGCGACACGAAGTCTCGGTAATCGCTGCAGATCTCGTCGAAACGCTCTTGGCTATGTCCGACCAAGTCCATTTTGTTGATCGTAACGACCACGTGCCGAATGCCGAGCAACGAAACGATAAAGCTATGTCGTTTGGTTTGTGTAAGTACACCGTAACGAGCATCGATAAGGATGATGGCCAAATCCGCGGTGGATGCACCCGTGGCCATGTTGCGTGTGTATTGCTCGTGGCCGGGTGTGTCCGCGATGATGAACTTGCGCTTGGCGGTCGAGAAATAGCGGTACGCGACGTCGATCGTGATGCCTTGTTCGCGTTCGGCCTTGAGACCGTCGGTAACCAGGGCCGGATCAAAGCCGCCACCCGTCGTGCCGTGCACTTTGCTCTCGGTTACTAGTTGCGCCAATTGATCTTCGTAGATCATTTTGCTGTCGAATAGCAAACGGCCTATGAGCGTGCTCTTGCCATCGTCGACGCTGCCGCATGTGATGAATCGCAATAGTTCTTTGCGTTCATGCTGATCAAGGTATGCCAAAATGTTTTCGGCAATCAAATCGCTTTGGTGTGACATAACTTAGAAGTATCCCTGCGTCTTTTTGAGTTCCATACCCGCACCGCCGCCATCTTGGTCAATCACCCGTCCTTGGCGTTCCGAAGTTTTTGTCAAAAGCATCTCCTGAATGATCTCGGGCAGCGTCGTGGCCGTGGATTCGACCGCCCCGGTGAGCGGATAGCAGCCAAGCGTTCGAAAACGAACCATTTTATGCTCGACGACTTCGCCCGGCCGGAGTTGAAAACGATCATCGTTGATGTGAATGAGAGTGCCATTGCGTTGAACCACGGGCAGCATTTTGGCAAAATACAATTCCGGGATCGGAATCTTGTCCAAATAGATGTATTGCCAAACATCCAGTTCGGTCCAATTCGAGAGCGGGAAGACGCGAATGCTCTCGTTGGGATTGACTCGCGAATTGTAAAGGTTCCAAAGTTCAGGCCGCTGATTCTTCGGGTCCCAGCGATGAAATTTATCTCGAAAGGAAAAGACCCGTTCCTTGGCACGCGACTTTTCTTCGTCGCGACGAGCACCACCAAAGGCAGCGTCGAAGCCATGCAGATTGAGGGCTTTTTTGAGCGAATCGGTCTTCATCACTTCCGTGTGCTTCTCGCTATTCTCGCCGGGATCGATGCCCAGCTTGAGCCCCTCAAGATTGATGTGAACGATCAATTCGATGCCCAACTTGTTTTTCACGTAGTCGTCTCGAAACTGGATCATTTCCTTGAATTTCCAGGTCGTATCGACGTGGAGGAACGGAAACGGCGGCTTGGCCGGATAGAACGCTTTGAGCGCAAGATGGGTCATCACCGCCGAGTCTTTGCCGACCGAGTAGAGCATCACAGGCTTTTTGAATTCCGCAGCCACCTCGCGAATAATGTGGATGCTTTCCGCTTCCAATTGTTTGAGGTGGGTTAGGTTGTATGAATTCATTCGGTCCTCAGTTCGTTTCCCTGAGCATTAGAAATCCCTGCTCGAAAATTACGGTTGAATACGCCATAAAGTAGTAACCCTCCCGAAATGAAAAAGGGGGGATGGGGCAAGTTGGGGGGGATTCTCCGTTCCCAAGCAACTATTTACAACCTTCTTAGCTTGCACGCCTGGAAAAAGAAAGGGCAGCCGCGCGAAGTTGATCGTGCGAGTGAGCCGCGGAAACCTGCGTTCGGATGCGAGCCTTGCCGTGTGGCACGACTGGATAAGAGAATGCTATCACGTAGATTCCGTCGTCGAGCATCGCTTTGGCTACTGCTGCAGCCTTGGCGGCATCGAAGAGCATGACGGGCACGATCGGGTGCGAACCAGGCAGAATATTTAACCCTGAACGCTGCATCTCCTCGCGAAAAAGCTGCGTATTGGATTCTAATGTGTCCCGCAAATCGGTCGACTCCTCCAGCAACTCCAACGCGCGAATCGTTCCTGCAACGATGGGCGGAGCAATCGTATTGGAGAACAAATAGGTCCGCGAACGTTGCCGAAGCAAATCGATCATTTCGGTGTTTCCCGACGTATATCCGCCACTGGCACCCCCAAGAGCTTTTCCGAGCGTTCCGGTCATGATATCGACTCGATCCATGACGCCGCAAAACTCGTGCGTGCCACGACCTCGAGGACCTACAAATCCTACCGCATGCGAGTCGTCGACCATCACCATGGCGTCGTACCGATCCGCCAAGTCGCAAATGGCGGCGAGATTGGCGATCGTGCCATCCATCGAAAAGACGCCATCCGTAGCAATCAATCGAAACCGAGCGGAGCGGGAGGCCTCAAGCTTTTCCTTTAGGTCATCCATGTTATTGTTCAAATATCGATGCCGCTGGGCTTTGCAGAGCCGAATCCCGTCGATGATGCTGGCGTGATTGAGTTCATCCGAGAGGATCGCATCCTCAGGGCCGAGGATCGTTTCGAACAACCCGCCGTTGGCGTCCCAACAGGAATTGTAAAGAATGGTGTCTTGCATCCCCAAGAAGCGGCTCAAGCGTTTTTCCAAATCTTTGTGAATCGTTTGGGTTCCACAAATGAAGCGAACGGAAGCCAATCCGTACCCCCAACGCACCAGTGCGTCGCTGGCTGCTTGCCGAACGCTCGGATGCTGTGCTAGTCCAAGGTAATTGTTCGCGCACATATTGAGCAACTCACGGCCATCCGCGAGCTTCACCAAAGTACCTTGCGAGGAATCGATGACGCGTTCGGCTTTAAACGTTCCGGCGTCGCGAATCGATTGGTTGGTGGCGACTAGGTGCTCCAAAAACAACGCGTTCATTCAGTAATCTTTTGTCGGTTCATACGTGGACGGAATGGGCTTGGAGATCTTCGAGGTCGACAAATTCAAGCGTTGAAATATGGGTGGATTCCAAGACTATTTTTGGTGCAATGCCAGCTTCAAAGGCTTCTTTCCACCGTTGTACACACAAACACCATCGATCTCCAGGCTTGAGACCTGGGAATCGAAAAGCCGGGACAGGTGTGAGTAAATCGTTGCCGGTGTCCCTGGAAAACTCGAGAAACTCCTGGGTCATTTCAGCGCACACCAAATGCAAACCTTGATCGTCCGCACCGGACCGGCAGCATCCGTCTCGAAAAAACCCGGTCGGTGGGTCCATGGAACAGGGTTGAATAGTCGTCCCTAAAACGTTTTTGGCGGCTGACATGGGTCTCGAATCCTTAGGTAAGGCTCAGAAAAGGAACGCTGCCATTGTACCGTTTCCAGTGTAGCACGGCACTCCGTGCCGTGATTCCCGCCCCGTGATTCCCGCCCCGTGATCCCCGCGCTGTGATCCCGCGCTGTGATCCCGCCCCGTGATCCCGCGCTGTGATTCCCGCCCCGCCCCGCCTACAACGGCTCGGAATACCGATGAATATCCGCTAGGATTGTTCCTGTACCTCCATTGAATTGTACCCTTCGACCTGATATCGAAAGCCCCAAAATTCGTATGCGATTCCCTATTCCCTTCAAAGATCTGCTGCCCGTTGAAGCGATCAAACAATTATCGCAATTGGTTTCGCAGCCAACTTTAGTAAACGCAATTAAGGAAGCCGCGCAGAAGATTGGGCTAAAAGACCAATTCCAATCCGGCAATATTCAGCAAATCTTGCAGCAAGCTGGCCGATGGATGGAAAGCGTATCGGAACCTTGGCTCCGCGATGCTCAACCCGGACTGATGCCTGGCATCAACGCAACGGGCGAGCTCTTCTCGAGTCGCTGGTGCACGCACCGACTTTGCCCGGACGCGATTACCCAAGTGAACCATCTACAAAGCCGTTACGCGGAGACTGTCAAACTGGACCAGCAACTGCGCAATCTACTAATCGGACTGACCAGCGCGCAGTCGGTGGTGGTCGTCCCCAATACGACGGTAGCCCTTTATGTATTGGCTTTGGCCAACGCATCACCCAAGGATCCCATGCGATGGGTTTTGCCAAGGGTTGATTGCGTAGGGTTGCCACAAGCTGGCGCAATGCAAAGCGGCAATGTCAGAGCCATCTTGGATCAAGCCCACGCTAGCACCTTCGAGATTGGAACCAATCAAGATTGTACCGAGCGTGACTTTGTTGAATCCCTTCAAGCAAAAGGGGCGCGTTTGCTGATGGCTTCTCCCAATTCACTCCCCATTGAACTACGTTTGCAACATCTCAGCCGAGGGCTTTCTGCGGCGAAGCAAACCGGCGCTAATGTCACCGAAATCTTGATCGATGGCACTATTCATGATTTGGCGGGATTAGGTCTAACTAGCAAAGTGATCGCCAATGCATGGGAGGATGGCGTCGATCAGATCGTCGTGCCGGGAGACGCACTTTTGGGCGGGCCTGAATGCGGCATCATTCTTGGCAAACAAGGCTTCATGGAGAATGTTCTCAAGGTGGTGGATGCGATGGGGCTTCATGCAAGCAGCCTTACGAAAGCAGCATTGCTTCGAACGCTTCAAGCTTCTGAATCTTTTGAACAGTGGCGTCAGTTACCGATTGGAGCATCGCTTTCGACCAGCCTTGGAAATTTGCAAAACCGAGCGGAAAGACTGGTAACGCAGCTCGCCACAAGTCCAACGCTGGAACGAGTCCAGGCATCGAGCAAGGCATGTCGCATTGGTGCAGGGGTCTGGAGCGGTCAACGCTTGGATTCCAGCGTGGTTCAGTTGTTCCCCAAGTCCGTGAGTCCATCGGCAATGGCAGAGCAGTTGGCTGCTGGGGAACTACCTATTTGGACCAACGTCCAGTCCGATCACGTTGAATTGGTAATGCGATCGATCGAGCCTGACGAAGACCGGCTCATTGCAAAGCAACTCTGCCCCGCTAGCGTATGACATGCCGTCGACACAACGACTAGGTCTACGTCGGGCACAGTGTTGGCAATGTCGCACTCAGTATCGAGTCAGGTAACCGGCGACAAGTGAGCTTAGAGCCAATTACTGATGCAACAAAAAACCATGATAGGCAACTTCAAAGCGTGATCAGCTTATAACCTCGCGGTCGTCAGTTCACATCTGGCTCCCGCAACTTTGACGAGTGGTAGCGAACGAAATCCTACCCACAAGTAAACGAAAAGGCTGGTGCCGAAATGACACCAGCCTTTCTTCGTTTGTCCCCAGTCTTTTCGTTGATCCGGCGCTTTTCCATCTCAGCGAATTCGGCTCTCTCCGACTCTCTCTACCTCATAACCTCTCGACCGGCGAAAAACCCGATTTCGATCAGAAAGCGGCAAACTGGTCCAAAAGTCTCTCGGATCTCTGTTTGGACGACCCTGGGGTTATGAGCTTTTAGAGAGTTTTACACATGTAACTAAGGAATAAATTCCGCTAACGGATTGGAATGCGCCAGTATTTGAAGAAATCACCCCCTTAGTCGAAAAAAGCTCATAACGCGGAGGTAGGCTGTTCAAATCCGTCTCGTGAGGTTTGACGGTTGGTAGCGAACGAATTCCGGTGGGTTTTGGGAAAGTGAGATTAAGGAGCGCATTGGCGGCGTTAGTTGGCGAAATGCTTGGGAATCAACGATTGTGGAAGGAGCAACGATGTTTACCTAGATTGGACAACGCTGTGGATAAGGTCTATTTCCCGACTTCGCCCGACGATTTTTCAACCACAACACAGGATTCAAAAATGAATATTACACGCGTTGGGACTCAGCCGTCTTCAAAAGGACCGGCAGAATGGTTCACGGGAATCGTCCGAATCGACGCACTGTTCCAGCCGCAGGCTCCGGCGCGAGCGGTCGGCGCCATCGTAATTTTTGAGCCAGGAGCTCGGACGGCATGGCATACGCATCCGCTCGGGCATCCGTTCTTTCTGAATCCTCTTCTGTGGGCATCTTGCACAGCTTGACTTCGATGCCGTCACGAATCGTGGTCCAGTCTTTTTTGAGCAGTTCTTGTTCGAATTTTTTGAGTAAGGCTTTATTGGTGCCAATGATGTATC
>JANPNA010000099.1:0-13014 GCA_031427235.1 Pirellula sp. | reverse complement strand
CAACGGAGACAGGCGAGCCATCAAATAGACGCCGGCCGTAACCATCGTAGCGGCATGGATCAACGCGGATACTGGGGTCGGCCCCTCCATCGCATCAGGCAACCAAACATGGAACGGAAACTGAGCGGATTTCCCAATCGCTCCTATCATCAACAGGAAGCCGATGGTTGTGAGTAGCTCAAGATTGTGGACGGCAATATGCGGAACGGCATTGAAGATATGATCAAAGTTCAGTCGTGCAAAGAAACTTGCTTCTGCACCCTCGACATTGCCTACCGCGTACGCAAGCAGAAGGATCCCCAAAAGAAACGCACAGTCGGCAATTCGGTTGACCAAAAACGCTTTGGTGGCGGCACGGGCCGCACTCGGCTTGCGAAACCAAAAACCGATCAGCAAGTAAGAACAGGTTCCTACCCCTTCCCAAAATGCATAGAGCATTAGCAGATTGTTGGACAACACCAACATCGTCATCGAAAAAACGAATCCACAGAAAACGGCATAGTAGCGAGCGTATCCAGGATCATCCCGCATGTAGTCGCGAGAGTAGATCGCAATCATGGCGGAAATGCAGGTAACCACCGTCAACAGCGACAAACACAACGTATCGACCTTGAGCGAGATATCGAGTGTCAAGCTGCCAACGTTGAAATAGCGGTATCCGGGAAAAACCGCGCCCTTTTCTCCTTGAGCCCCGAACACCATCAAACAGATAGTGAACAAGGCTGCAAAAAGGAGCGATATGATCGCTGGCAAGTGTGCGATCTTGCGGTCTCCGCGAAACGCCAGCACCGCGCATATGATGCAACCAGCCAGCGGAGCGAGCGGAACCATCCAGGCAAAAAGACTAAGCATGTGTTCCAGCCTCCAACGTTTCTGCTTTCACACTCTCACCGTTCGCGTTCGACTGCGCATCGAATTTTTCAAAAATTGGACGCGACAATGGGTCCAATCCAGCAGGGGTCAGTTTAGGAAATTCCATGTCAGGTTCGGTTAGCGATGCAGGAGCGTCAATAACCTTGGGGATCAGCGTTTCGCTGAGATCGTCCCATGCCGCTATGTCGAGTGTTTGCTTACGTCGATACAACGAGACCACCAATGCTAAGGCGATTGCCGCTTCGCAGGCCGCGATGGTCAGGACCATAATGGCGAGGATTTGACCTTGGTAATTCTGATGGTGCCTCGAAAAAGCAATCAGGTTCACACTCACACCCGAAAGCATCATTTCCAACGACAAGAACATCAAAATCGACGATCGGCGGGTTAGGAAACCAACCATGCCGATGACAAAGAGAACACCCCCGAAGACGAGCAAGTTTTGTGTCAGTGTTTCGTTCACGATTGGGTCTCCGTGGATCGCTGTGCCAACGCGATGGCTCCGATCGTTGCAACCAACAGGACTGTGCCTGCTAACTCGACGGCAATGAGGTAGTCGGTGTACAAGGATCGTCCGAGGCCCGCAGTCGTGCCGGGAACGAATCGCAAAGCTGGATCGATCGCGTCCAGACGTTTGGCTGCTTCTTTGCCAGCTTCCGTCCTCAAGTTGTCGGGCAGATCCGCGGCGCTCAATGAGCGAGTTGCATCCTGTCGCACGTGCAGAATGGCGTCCTCGCCGGTAACACACATCGTGATCGTGGCTAGCAGAATCGCACCGATGGTTGCTGCAATCAATGGGCTGTTCAGTTGCACGTCGTAGTTTCGCAATTCGGTTTGCTGTGCAAACATCAGCACAAACAAAAAGATGATGATCGTGGCTCCGGCGTACACAATCATGGTGGCCGCGGCGATGAACAAGGCGGACTGCATAAAAAGCACACCGCACACCGAAAGCACCGCCGTGGAGAATCCGAGGGCCGCGTAGACAGGCTCGCGTGCCACCAAAAATCCAATTCCACCGCCGGTGGCCAAGGCACAAAAACCCATCAGCATATAGGATTCGAAAGTTCCGGGTGTGAATCCAATGGACACTCCCGCGGCTAACAATAGAGCAACAACACCTGCTGCAATGAAGGCACGGGATTTCAATATCCCCTGTTGAATCAGCAGGTAGCCCGCGGCGCCAAGCACGATCGGAATCAGCATAGACAACGTCCACGAAGCGGACACTGCCTGCGCAAGAACTGGCTGTCCTGGAGCATCCGTTAACGTCTGCGCCAGGAGCACGAAGTTTGGCATGAAATCAGCCAAACTCGCCGTAGGTAATAGTTGGATAAATAGGTTCATATTGAATTGAGGAGAGTGGTTGGACTACCCGTGGCTGCCGCGACCTGGAGGTGGTGGGCCTTGTGATGCTGTTGCCGCTTCTACGGAAGCCGGGCCAAGCGCGCCGCGATTGGTTCGGATGGGATCTTTCCCCGTTTTCGACGTTTCGTCGTAGATGGAGAGCAGTTTTTCTTTGTCAAAGACCAGCTCTTGACGTGTGTAGCCTGTGAGATCGTAAATACTCGTCAATTCGATCGCATCGACGGGGCATGCTTCTTCGCACATGCCACAATAGATACATCGAAGCTCGTCGATCGTAAACGTCTGCGGGAACTTATCTCGATCCTTCCAATGCGGATCGTCTTTTGGGGCTGGGGCTGCGATGATTTCGATGCAGTTGGCCGGACAAGCCGTTTGGCACATGTAACAAGCCACGCACTTGACTCGTCCTTCTTCATCGCGGTTGAGTCGATGGACGCCGCGATAGTTGGGCGGAATCTCGGGTTCCACTTCCGGATATTGACGCGTGGTGTTCTTTCCGGAGAAAGCGTGACGCAAAGCCGTGGCGAGCCCCGATGCGATCGCGGGCAAATACATGGCTTCCATCCAGCCCAGCTTAGGCTCCTCGCCCCACTTTACGGTTTTTGACTTCTTGGTTGTCATATCGCGCTCTCAGTCAGATTCACACCGGTCGATGGTCGACCTTCGGAACGTGGTCTATTGATCGTCAACTGCAAGTGTCGCGCGCTGATCATGGATCCCGCCACCAAAAACAATGCAGTCAACGCAAGGTAATGTTTCGGTAGGTCCAGCGTGAGCACAACGGCCACGCAGAGCAGGTTCAGCAGTCCAAGCGGAATGAGCCCCTTCCATGCCAAGCCCATCAGTTGGTCAAAGCGAAATCGCGGCAACGACCAGCGAAGCAACATGATGAACAGGACTACCATCGTGACCTTGAAGACCAGCACAAACGCTCGCAGCAACATACCAACAACCGTACCATCCACCGGTCCCGTCAAACCTGGAAAATGCCAGCCGCCGAAAAACAAAAGGGCTGTCAAAAAACTCACGGTCACGATGTGGGTGTATTCCGCCAGGAAAAACAATACAAATTTGATTCCGCCGTATTCGGTGTGAAAACCGCCAACAAGCTCTTGTTCGCACTCCGGCAAATCGAACGGAAGTCGGTTGGTTTCGGCCAGCGCGCTGGTAAAAAACACCAGTAGCGCCAGCGGTTGCCAGAAAATGTTCCAATTCCAGAAATCACCACCCTGTTTCGCAACGATTTGCTCGATGTTGAGCGAACCCGCCGCCGCAATCACTCCAATGATGGAAAGTCCCAACGGGATTTCATAGCTGATGAACTGGGCACAAGATCGAATGGCACCGTACAGCGAATACTTGTTGTTGGAGGCCCATCCACCCAAAATGATACCGTAAGCCGAAAGCGAACTGATAGCGATCATCATCATGATTCCGATATCGATTCCTGGAGCCACCACGAACCGAAAGCCGCCGGTGTATTCCGTTGGAACCGGGCCAAAAGGCATCACGACCAACGCGAACATGGCGGTCATCAAACTAAAGGTTGGAGCGATAAAATACAGAAAGGTATAAACGTGATCGGGAATGACTTGTTCTTTGAGGAAAATCTTGATCCCGTCCGCGATGGCTTGGAAGAGCCCGAAGGGTCCGACCCGATTTGGCCCAACTCGGTCTTGCACGTATGCGGCCAACTTGCGTTCCACAAAAGTACTATACAATCCAATCACCGGCACAAAGGCGAGGATGACGCCGATGGCAGCCAAGGTTGGCCAGAGGGTTGGCCAAATTTGCTTGAGGTAGTCGAACATGGATCGGTTTGGTTTTAGGGTTAGTGTTGGTTTTGTTTTTGTTATGAGTCGCAATGCGACTTGGATCCATCATCCTTTAGGAATAAATCGGCTCTCGTGCGACCGAGATTTTGACTCCGTTTTCGCCGAGATCACCGGCCGACAAAGCGACCAACGCGGGTACCGACTTGCCGATTTCTTTTCGTAGCGTCATCGCGTTGAAGAGTCCCTTGCGTTCGGCAAGCTCCATCAAAATGCGTCCGTCGGCTCTCGCATCGCCAGGACATCGAACGGCACCGCTGGCCGCTTGGGCGAGTCCAGAATGGTTGACGTAGGTCCCATCTCGTTCCGCAAACGAGCTGGAAGCAAGAACGATATCCGCTCGCTCGCTAAGCGGTGACGCGAATATATCTTGAACGATCAGCAGCGATGGTTTTCCGACCGCCCGATCTATCGATTCGGTAACCCATCCCTGGGTGTAGCCCCCGACGAAATACCATGCCGTTGCATCGGCGCGAGCAACTGCCTGCTCAAGGGTAATAAGCTCTCCCTCAAAATGACGAAGGATGACTTCGACGCCGAGTCGGTTAGGGCACTTTTCGGACCGGATCGTGAACTTCACTTTCCCCGCGGCGGGCGACTCTCCCTTGGGACCCTTTGGATACTTGTCGTCGCTTCCGACGACCGGGACTCGACCCAGAACCAGCCGAACCTTTTTGTCCAAGTTCTTCAGATAGCCAGCCAACAAGTACGCTTCTTCGACCGACATGAATGGCGAAAGAACGGCGACGAAACCTCGCGCGTCGGTCTTAATCGCTTCCTTGATCTTGGAACGAGCAACGGACAATACATCCACCCATGGGTCCGCAAAATTCAAGTCGCCGGAGCCGTTCGTCTTCGATGGCTTGCTTGACGATGCTGCCAAAGCGAAAGCGTCGGACAGCTTTGGTTTCCTCAAACGACGGTCGTCGTGGATGTACTTGAAACCAAAGCGACCTTCATCGCACATGAAGTGACCCTGAGCCAGCGGATTGTCGCGAGGCCTCAGGCGATACACTTTGTCTTCATTCTCGTCGACATGAATACTGCAGCCCGTTGAGCAACCTGTGCAAACGCTGTTGGCACTCTTTAACCACCACACGCGTTTCTTGTACAGGAAGTCCTTGCTACACAACGCACCGACGGGGCACAAATCAACCACATTGCCAGCTAGTTTGTTATCGCATGGCATGTCAGGGAAGACGTCGATTTCCTCGTGACTACCGCGATTGGTGACTTGCAATTCTGCCGTACCGCTGATCTCACGCGTGAATCGAACGCAGCGTGTGCACATGACACATCGGTCTGTGAACAAAGCGATCTGTTCGCCAATATGGTACTTGTCCATCCGCTGGATCTTGGGCTCGTCCAAGCGACTGACCGGATTACCATATTTGTAGGTATAGTCCTGCAGATAGCATTCTCCCGCTTGATCGCAAATGGAGCAATCGAGTGGGTGATTCAGCAACAGCAATTCGAGCGTCATCTGCTGAGCTGTCTTCACCTTTTCCGAGTCCGTACGAATGACCGTCCCTTCTCGGATTGGTGTTTGGCAACCGGGGACCAACTTCGGTCCCATCACGACGGTGCCGTCAGGCTTCCGTTCGCCCACCTCGACCAAGCACATTCGGCAGGAGGCGACCACGGACAAAGCCTCATGCCAACAGTAATGTGGGATTTCGACACCGGCCTTGCGAGCCGCTAGGATGCAATTGTCTTTAGCATCTGCATCGACTTCGATATCGTTAACGATTACCTTTGCCACTTGTGTCGTTTCCGGAATGGTGTGATTGTAGAACAATTGTCTCAATGGTTCGGATCTTTTTTTAGTTTGGGAGCAGTTGAGGACAACTGCTCTACAATGTTGTTTGGGAGCAGTTGAGGACAACTGCTCTACAATGTTAGTGGGCGGCGGCTAGGGATCGGCTTTCGCTTTTGCGACCGCTCTTGATGTACTCTTCGAACTCAGGGCGGAACTTGTTGATGGCAGTCTTAATCGGCCAAGCGGCACCGTCTGCCAAACCGCAGATCGTGGTCCCAGGAATGGTGCCGATCGACGAAGATATTTCAAGCAATACGTCGATGTCGCTAAGTTTGCCTCGGCCTTCTCGAATGCGTTCGAGTATCTTGGTCGACCAGGCGGTCCCCTCGCGACACGGTGTGCATTGGCCACACGATTCGTGTGCAAAGAATCGGCAGGCGTTGTACAGCACATCGATCATGCTTGTGTGGTCATCGATCACGATGACGGCTGCGGTGCCTAGCCCCAAGCAACCTACCCGTCCCGGCCCTGCAAAATCGAGGGGCGTGTCAAGTTCCTTTTCGCTCATGAAGCCCATGCTGATCCCGCCGGGCACAACAGCCTTGGCCTTGCGATCTTTCCAAACGCCGCCGCCATGCTTGTCGATCAAGTCTCGCGCCGAAATGCCCATCGGCAATTCGACTAGGCCAGGCTTATTGACGTGGCCGCTGATGCAATAAAGCTTGGGGCCGTACGAACCGGCGTCGCGAGCGTTGTTGGGATCCCGTGGAATGCCCATCGACATGAACCATTCGGCACCCCGATTGAGAATGTGCGGGATACACGCCATCGTTTCCACGTTGTTGACCACGGTTGGCCGACGAAATGCACCTTCGATCGCTGGAAACGGAGGTTTGATACGAGGCCAAGCTCGCTTGCCCTCAAGACTCTCAATGAGACCTGTCTCCTCGCCACAAATGTAAGCACACGCACCGCGGTGCAAGTGGATGTCCAAGTCGTAACCGGAACCGAGAATGTTTTTCCCCAACAAGTTGTTGTCGTACATCTCATCGATCGCGTCTTTGAGCACGCGATAGCATCGTCCGTATTCGTACCTGAGGTAGAAGTAAGCAGTGGTCGTTCGGGTCGCAAAACTGCTGATGACGATCCCTTCCAACACTTGATGCGGATCCTGTTCGATCAGCACGCGATTGTTGAACGTACCCGGCTCGCTTTCGTCGCCGTTGATGCAAAGGTAGATTGGCCCGTTCAAGTCCTTGGGCAGGAAAGTCCACTTGAGACCCGTTGGAAAACCGGCTCCGCCTCGCCCGCGTAAGCCTGAGGCCTTCACCACGTCAATGACATCCGTATTCTTCATCGCCAGAGCTTTGGACAGGGCTTGATAGCCGCCGTCCGCTTGGTAGGTCGCCAACTTGTGGCTATTCGGCTTGCCCTGTCTGGCTAACAAGATGGGTTTGAATTCTTCGTTGCTCATGCTCGACCTCGCACTTGTTTTTCGACATCATCCGCCGTAACACACAGACTCAGCTCATCGTCGATCAACATGCAGGGAGCACCATCGCAGGCGCCCAAACATTCGGCCAACTCCAAAGTCACTTCGCCATCAGGCGTGGTTTGGCCTGGCTGGATCCCCCAACGTTCACACAATTCGGCCAGCAATTCCTCGCCACCGCGCAACATACATGGGAGCGATCGGCAAATCCAAACACGTTTCTTTCCAAGGGGATCTTCTTCGGTTCGGAAGAAGCCATAGAACGAAAGGGTGTCGTTGATTTGAGCCGGGGACAACTCCAGGATATCCGCGATCTCCTTGATCGCCTTGCGACTGACACAGCCCTTTTCTTCTTGGACGACATGCAAGGCGGGGAGTGTGACAGCTTGTTTGCTGGGGTAACGACCGAGGTGCTCCTCGATAACTTTCTTCGCATTGCTACTTAATTCGCTCATCGATCCAACTCCGCAGCGATGATATTAATACTGCCGAGAACAGCCACCACGTCGCTTAACATGCAGCCTCGTATCAGTTTCGAAAACAACGCAAAGTGCATTAGGGATGGCGGTCGAGTCCGAGCGCGATACGCTCGGAAAGATCCGTCTCCAACAATGTAATAACCGAGTTCGCCGTTGGGCGATTCCGTGGCGGCGTACACCGACTCTTTGGGGGCTTGCATCTGACGGTTGGGCATGATGCTTTCGAAATGATGGATCAGCCCCTCAATGCTTCGGTACACTTCCTTTTTGTCGGGCATCCCAGCCTTGCCGGTATCGGCTGCGAAGATCGGTCCTTGCGGCAACTTGTCGATCGCCTGCTCGATGATCTTAATGCTCTCAAGCATCTCCATCATACGGACTTGGAAGCGAGCGTAACAATCGCCACCCTGGCTGGCACACACGTCAAAATCAAAGTCGTCGTAAGCGAGATACGGCTCATCCCGACGAAGATCGCGAGTGACCCCGCTGGCGCGAGCCACCGGACCGGTTGCACCACCCTCAATGGCTTCTTCTCGGGACAGGATACCGACATCGCGTGTCCGCTCGACGAAAATGCGATTCTTCATCACCAATCCGCTGAAGTCGCGATAGACCTTGGGGAACTTTCTCACAAAATCCTTGACCATCGCGACCCAATCGTCGGTCACGTCATACAGCAAGCCACCGACTCGCGTGTACGACGTATGGAAACGCTGGCCCGATGCCCGCTCACAAATTTCGTAAATGGTTTCGCGCTCATTGAACGCATACATGAAGGCCGTGGCACCACCCAAGTCAAGAACGCAGGTTCCCAAACAAAGCAAATGATCGTGCAAACGCATCAATTCGGCAAAAATCGTCCGAATGTATTTGCAACGTGGAGTCAGCTCTATCCCTAACAACGTCTCGACCGCATGGTGCCAAGCGATTTCGTTGGCCATCGGCGAGATGTAGTTCATGCGGTCGACAATGGTTACGTATTGGTTGAAGTCCAATACTTCGCCGAGCTTTTCGAAGCCACTGTGCAAGAAGCCAATATCGGGCTCCGCATCCATGACCATTTCGCCATCAAGCTGCAACACTAAACGCAGCGTTGTATGCGTGGCTGGATGTTGCGGTCCAAAATTGAGCGTCCAGAGTCCTTCGCGTTTGTTGGCGTCCAAGTCTGGGCTATCGAGCAGTTCCAAAGGCATGCTGAAAAACTCCGCTTAGCTTTCTGCTCGTGTGATGACTGGGAAATTATGACGTTCGCCGCGGCCTTTGACCGGATAGTCTTTTCGCAAGGGAAAGGACTGAAATTCGTCGGGCAAGAGCAGTCGCTTGAAGTTGGGATGTCCGGCGAAAATAATGCCGTACATGTCGTAGACTTCACGCTCTGGCCAGTCCGCTCCAAACCAAACGGACGTGGCCGAAGGAATCGTCAAGTCAGGTTCGTTGAGATAGGTCTTCGCGATCAATCGAAGACCCGAGTCGACATTGAGCAAACAGTATACGACCTCGAATCGATCGTTCACATTACCGTACTCGAGCAAATCGACTGCGGTTAAATCGGTCAATTGATCGAAGCCAACCGCCTTGAACGCCTTCAAGCATTTCAAGAGTTCTGCGGCGGGACAAATCACGCGTGTCTGACTTCGGAATTCGGACCAATCCAGCGAGATGCCGGGCAGCAATTCGGAGAGCCGCAGTTTTACGGTTTCGATTTCGCTTAGTTTCGGATCGGTTGATTGGTTTATCATGTTCAGACGCAGCTAATTGGATGGAAGCTATTTAAGGGTGCAAGAGATTCTAGTGAACTGGGTCGTATTTTTGATCTTCTAGCTTAAACCCGTTGCGTTCGCGGATTCGCACCAACTCGTCCTCATCAAATCGAGCCGGGCCTTCGGGAAGAATCCGCAATTTGAATTCGCGTGCGTTGACCGTACCACCAGACTGGATCTTTTCTTGCAGATCGATGATCGAGCGAATCAGTTGCTCTGGCCTGGGGGGACAGCCGGGGACGTAGACGTCAACAGGCATGAACCGATCGACCCCTTGCACCACAGCATACGTATCGAAAACGCCACCCGTGCATGCGCAAGCACCCATCGAGATACACCATTTGGGTTCGGGCATCTGCAACCAAATGCGCTGCAACACCGGTAGCATCTTCATGACAACACGCCCTGCCACGATCATCAAATCGCATTGCCGCGGTGAGAATCGCATGACTTCACTACCGAACCGGGACAAGTCATGCTTGCTCGCAGCGGTGCTCATCAACTCGATGCCGCAACAGGCGGTCGCAAATGGCATGGGCCATAGGCTGTTGGCGCGCGCCCAGGAGGCCGCCGCATCCAGCTTGGTTAGAAAAATGTTATCGCCGAGTTGTTTGTTTATTTGCGTCGCCAATCGAAGACTCCTTTGCGATGTGCAACTACGTAGGCAAGCGCTAAGGTCGCCATTAATACGAGAAGGACCGCCAAGACAGCGGGACGAAAGGCTTGCGGAACACCGTCGGGTGCAAGAAGCGATACGGCCCAGGGATAAAGGAAAAGTAGCTCAACGTCGAAAACCAAAAACAGGATAGCTATCAAATAGAACTTGATGTCGAAGGGTTTGCGAGCGTCGCCAATCGGGTCCATACCGGACTCGTAAGGTGAGCCTTTAACGCGTGTTCGCTTGCGTGGCGCTACGATATGAGGAAGCACTAGAGAGACTGCCGCGAAGCCGACGACCGCAATTAGATAAATGAGGATGGGTAAGTAATTTGCCACGGCCAAATCCTAAGGACAACGACTTTGTGAAAAGTTTCACAAGCAATTCACAGTATTGTAGAGAGCAGTAGTTTTTTGTCATCGGCAGTTTACAAAGAATTTTGAGCGTTGCGTTTTGAATTGCACGATGTTGAATCGATCAGCCCCGAAGCTCAGGCAGCGGATGGCAAACAAACGGACGCAAGAGCCTCCTAGCGGATCGGTACAAGGCATTGCGTGTTCACTATCCGTGTGGCATGCTCAATCACCGGCAAACACCACGTGGCTGACGCTGCTAGCGTCAGTGCTCCCGAACCTAATTGGAGAGGCGCGATGCCGAGGCCGTGTTCATCGACAGGAAAATTTGTCGATACGAGAAGACGTCGTTTCACCGTTTGGGCACTTGCGATTCAAAGCAGGATGCAGGTATTGCAGCTAAGGCGAGCGGCAGATTGAAGTACCCCAACCCGAAGTGTGAGCGAGGGACAATTTAGCGGGTCCCTCACTTACTGCACTTTAGGGGAAAAAGTTAGGGGCCCTTCGATAGGTGGGGCCCTTCGATAGGTGCCAGGCACCTATTGACGTTCGAGGCACCTATTGACGTTCGCTGGCTGTCGTGAACGCTTACTCATAGCTCTCCTGTGATGGAGCTCGCTTGGGGATGGAGCTCGCTTGGGGACACAGCACTTTGACGCTGCTTACTGTTTAGCGTGAGCATTTGGACCGTTGCGTGGTTGTTTTATTGCCGTACGAATTGTTTGAATCAAAAGTGCTGTGTCCCCGTTGGTTGAACGTCCCCGTTGGTTGAACGGTGTCCCCGTTGGTTGAACGGTACCTCTGGAAACGTCTTCGCTCGATATCGATGCCGTTTCATTGGCTAGGTTCCAAACAGATCGATGATATCCAGAATCGCTTTAGGTTGAGCGAGCGAAGAAAGTTTGTGGCCAAACGTAAAAGTGCGTTGCCACCCGTAGTGACCGTCGGACGCCACCTCTCGCATTACATAAATACACTTGCCCTGTACATCGACAACCCAGTACTCCTGGATGCCTGCTTCTGCGTACAAGTCGGCTTTGGTCGTCCGATCGGACTTCAAACTGGAATCCGCCACTTCGATCGCCAGCAAAGTGTCCTGGCCTGTTGGGTGACAGTCCAAATAACGCTTCGCTTTGACCCAAAATACATCGGGTTCAGGTCGACTATCTAATTGAGGTAAGTCCATCCCTGACTGCCCCCGGATGTGAATGCTCGATCTTTCCGTAGAACGGACAGACCAGTCGTATAAGTAATCAATCAGATCGTCATGGACGGGTCCAGCGGGACTCATTTCGCGAATCTCTCCTCGAATTAATTCTACTTTTCGGTTGATCGCTTCAAATGCTCCACATGCGACCATATGATTGTACTCGCGTAAGGTAAGTTGCAGTGCAGTGCTCATGACGACCGTCAAACCATTTAGCAGGAACGAAAACGACGAAACGTAATTCTCTTGATTCTAGTTCTTAGCATCGAGACTAGCCACCGGTTTTTTCAAGTTGACTTCCATCGGAATGCAGACTGTTTTCACAACCCGCTGCGTAAGCGAGGGATTTGTGGGAGGCAAAAAGTGTCCGAAAAAGCCGAAAAAGGTGGGCCGAAGGCCGGAAAAGGTGTCCGGTAGGGGAAAACAAAGGGGGCGATAACAACAAAGGGGACGGGGGTAATATTGATGTTTGGCAGTCATTTAACGGGGGTTTGCTTCTTCTTTCGGGGACGCCCGATGGTCGTAGCGTTGCCCAAACGCCGTGTTTGTCGGGCATTTTTTCCGTCCATTGATCATCGCCCTACGGGCGCCCACGATTGACGCAAGTGCGAAGGGCTGACAGTTCCTTTTCGCTAATCGGTTCATTGACGTGTTGATTCCAGTTGGGCAACCGTGGAATGGGCCAAGGCGAGAGGAGAGGATTCTCGGAAGTGGCTCGGTTGGCTGATTCCATCGATAAAAGCGATCCGTAACGCCATGCCTCGGCTTTTGTAAGCAGATTTGCTCGCAGCGGATTGCGCTCGACATATCGACAAACGAAGCGAATGCGTCGCTGTGACCCACCGCAGCAAACTCCCCATTTGACCGTTTTTCTGTGGCCGTAAAACCAAATGCGAGTGGTTTGGCATGAGCGAAAAGGAAAAGAGTTTAACCGAGTATTTCTCAAGCCCCTGGCTAAGGACGCGAAGGAACGCTTCATAGTCTTCCGGTTTATGAAAAATTTCCTGTCGCGGATTTCCTCGATTGATCGCAAACCCCAGCCTCGTCTACTCGCTTCTGTCGCGGCATCATAGCTCTCCTGTGATGGACTTCTGTGATGGAAAAACGACAGTTTACCAACAAGGCGCATAAAACTACCCCCGTCCCCTTTTCTTCTGCCGACTGATAACTCGCTGGCGTTGCCTTAAAATACCCAGCGACTTCCGCAATCACCTGATTCGCATCAAGGCTCGT
>JANPNA010000098.1:0-13455 GCA_031427235.1 Pirellula sp. | reverse complement strand
CGCCGATCTAGTTGCCATCGAGACGTCGGAAGCAGGCCGCATCCTGCGAACTTCAACCCCGGACCAACTCCGAAAAAGAAACGCAGCCGCCAAGAAACGCCGCGGGCCTTCCATTCTGCGAGACGCCTGGCTGTCTCCCCTAACGATCAACCAACGCACCAACGTCGGACCGCAATCCAGCAAGTCTGGGGTACGTGCGAGCGACAAAGGCTTTCTATCCTTGAACCTATTAGACTACCTGAAACTGCTTGACTGGACCGGACGCCAACGCGGCAGCGTACAAAAAGCCGACATCCCAGGCGATTTGGATCCCATCTTGAAACGGATCGGGATCGACGGTCGGATGTGGGTCGACTTGGTGTGGGGCTTCCGAAAGTACTTTGGTCGTGGCGGAGCTGCCGGCTCCCCCAAAAGCCTAAAGGAATCGGCAGCCAATCGCCATCGCAAGTTCATTCGAGGCCAAAATGCCGCCGCTGGCTGCTTTGTCGTTAGTTAAGGCCCGGATTGGCAAATCGCAGATGGCAAATCACAGATGGCAGTGGTGGGAATGGGAGTGGTGTTTTTCGCCTCGTCGAAATCGGGTCAAGCGATTAGACTAACCCCTTTCTATCGTGTCGTTCTGCTTGGGCTTTGGGTTGTAAAATGAAGGTTTTGGTTGTTGGAAACGGCGGTCGCGAACATGCTTTGGCTTGGAAAATTCGCCAAAGTCCACGGCTAACCCATCTGTGGATCGCCCCTGGAAATGCCGGAACCGCTGAAGAAGGCGAAAATGTGCCTATTGCTTCGGATGATATCGCTGGCCTGGTTGCCTTTGCCAAAAAAGAAAAAGTGGATTTAGTGGTGGTCGGTCCAGAAGTGCCGCTCACCCTTGGATTGGTAGATGCACTGGCCAAGGAAAAGATCAGGGCATTCGGCCCTAGCAAAGCGGCCGCTCAACTCGAAGGCAGCAAGATTTTTTCAAAACTACTGCTAAGACAAGCCGACGTTCCAACTGCGGATTATCAAGCCTTTCGTGATGCTGACAGCGCTATGCGTTACGTCAAAGCTCGCTATCCCAACGAGAAGGAAAAGACCCCCCTGGTAATTAAGGCGGATGGGTTGGCCAGCGGAAAAGGAGTTATCGTTTGCTCTCGCCGAGAAGATGCACTCGATGCCATTGACCGTATCGGTCGCAAGAACGAATTCGGTCGAGCCGGCGCTCAAATGGTCATTGAGGAGCGCCTCGAGGGCTCTGAGGTAAGTATTCTAGCCATCACCGACGGCAAAACGATCTTAACCTTGCCAGCAGCCCAGGATCATAAAGCCGCGTTCGATGGAGACACTGGTCCAAACACAGGTGGAATGGGGGCTTATTCGCCGACTCCCGTCGTTACCCAAGAAATGATTGAGACCATTGAAGACCAAATTCTGGTCCCAACGATCCACACGATGAAACGGAATCGAAAGCCCTTCCGCGGAGTGCTGTATGCTGGCTTAATGTTGACTCAGACCGGCCCGAAAGTGCTTGAATTCAATGTTCGGTTCGGAGACCCTGAATGCCAACCGCTGTTGATGCGATTGCAGAGTGATCTGCTCGATATATTAGAAGCAACCGTCGACGGAAGGCTCAACGAAATCGATCCTCCCACTTGGGATCCGCGTCCGGCCATTTGCGTTGTGATGGCCAGTCAGGGCTATCCAGGGGAGTACGAAATCGGTCGTGCTATTCGAGGCTTGGACGCAGCTGCAGGCATTCCTGATGTCAAAGTATTTCACGCTGGCACGAAGCTTGTCGATGGACAAGTCGTAACCAACGGTGGTCGAGTTTTGGGGGTAACGGCGCTCGGTTCCAGTTTGGCCGATGCAAAGCTGCAGGCTTACACGGCGGTTCAAGCCGTCCGATGGCCGGGAGCTTGGTGCCGCAAAGATATCAGCGACAAGGCAGTTCAATACACTATGGAAAATGCGAGATAACATATCGTTGCTGAATTAGAACGATTCATTACTTTCCTGAATCCTCACTAATTCAACTACGCCTGCTAGCCCGAATTATTCATTAGCAGTAGGGCCCTAGCCCACGGTTGTCATTGCATCCATAAGCGTGCGCTAGCGCCCTTCGGCTGATCATTAATTCCCTGTGAATAATCCAGGCTGGTCGAGGGTTACTGTCGGGTTGTGTTGGTGCTGGCCGTTCACACGCGGATGCTCGTCATAAAGCTGGGATGAATCCCAGCTCTCCAAATTAGACTTTGAGCACAATCTTTCCAGACAATAGACTCTGTTTTTGTAAGGTGCTGGCTTCTTGTAAGCGATGAGCCTGTGCGGTTTCGCTCAAGGGTAGAATGCGATCGATTTGGGCTTTCAGGATGTCGGAAGTCATCCAGTGATTGATGTCGGAAGCGCAAACGTGCTGCTGTTGGGCCGACGCCTTAAACATGGCGAAGCCATGAAGCGAACATCCCTTCACGTAAAATGGACCCACCGGAAATGGAGGCCTTGCGTCGCGTCCAGCCATGAGAATCATACGTCCCTCCTCGCTCATGGCTCCGACTGCCAAATCGAAATCGGGTTCCCGAAGCGTTTCCCAAAACACGTTTACGCCGGTCGGAGCCGCCCGTTTGATTCCTTCGGCAACATCGGATTCGTTGTAATTGATGACGTGGTCAGCACCCAACTCGCGGCATTTCGCATGTTTGATTGGGTTGCCAGCCGTGGTAATCACGATTGCCCCGACGGCTTTTGCCATTTGAACGACCATCGATCCCACGCCGCCTGTTCCGCCTCGCACAAAGATCGTTTCTCCCGGTTGCAACATCGCATGCTGGAACAATCCCAAGTGTGCGGTTATCCCAACCAGGGCAATTGCCGCCATTTCTGTGTCGTCGGTAAATTCGGGGGAGGGATGGAGCCATTTGGAATCGATCGCAGCCAGTTCCGCGAAAGTCCCTTGCCGCCCCATCAAGCCTTGATTGCTCCCCCATACTCGTTGCCCGATGGAAAGATGTTTGACTTGGGGCCCAATAGCCACGATTTCGCCAGCAAAATCACAACCGGGAATAAAAGGATCAGGCAGTGGCCAATAGTTTGCCCCATTTCGAATGTAAGTGTCGATGGGGTTAACAGAAACGGCACCGACTTTCACGATCACTTGTTCGTCGCCGCACACGGGCTCAGGCAAATCGCCGAATTCAATCACATCCGGGGAGCCAGTCGTTCGAAAATAGGCAGCTTTCATGTCAAAAACCAATCGCTTTTCCCAAGAGTCAACAAGTTCATTTGCACCGAAGAAGTAGTCATTGCGTTATACTACGAACGGTCATGGTTCGCACTCCTATCTTATCATCATGAAGCTATTTAACTTACAACGGCAATGGAATTCGATTTGGAGTCCACACAAAAATTGGGCTGGGCTTCGGTGGCATCAAATAGTGCTTGGGCTAGTCTTTTGCCTCGTTTTCTACATGGGTTGGGTAGGCAAATCAATAGCCCAAAAGGTAGATAGTAGCGGAAGTGTTTCTGTGGCCATGCTCAGCGGTTCTCCCGTTATAGGCTTGCTCGTCTCGGCGGATTCAAGCAAAATCATCGTCCAGACCAAGACGGGAACGATGGAAAAATCTACTGCAGACGTCGGAAGAGTTAGCTTTGCCAACAAGCTGGAACCTCAAAAGCCACCCGTCGAACTGACCTTGCTGGATGGCTCAAGGGCCTTCGGTACCAAATTAACCGGCAAGAGCAGCGGCTGGATTTTGAAAGAAGCATCTGGAAATGAAATTGCAATTCCCTCCAAGTCCCTGAAAGCGGTCCAACTTAAGCCAATCGCTCCTGAACTCGCGAATGCTTGGCAATCGGCAATTCTCGAGACAAAGAATGCAGATGCCGTGATTGTGGCAAGGCCGGGGAATAGCCTCGACCGAATCAACGGCGTGATCGTCCAAGTTCAAGAGGCGAGTGTTTCGTTCGAACTCGATGGCCAGCAGATAGATATTCCAATCGAAAAACTGGTGGGACTGGTTTGGTTCCAACGCGACCTGGAACGGGTTAAACCGACCGTCGAGGTCAGTGCGACCGATCATTCGGTTTGGATGGCTGAATCCTTGTCAATGAAATCCAACGTTTTTGAACTCAAGACACAACTTGGCCAATCGGTTTCCATTCCACTCAATAAGATACTTAGTATCCATTACGCAACTGCCAATATTCGTTGGCTCTCCGAAGTGGAATCGCTCGATTCGGCGGCTGAAAAACTGCTCGAGTTCAAAACTCCGATCGCAAGCTTAGGACGAGCTATGGCCCCTCGATTTGTTGTGAACGGTCATGCGCCAATGGCAACCTCGTTGTCGGCCGACAAGGACCTGTATTTCCCCGGCCCCGGCCATTTTTCCTTTCGAGTTCCAGAAGGTTTCTCTTCGCTGCTATGCCGTGTGGAACGTACCGATGACGGTTCGCAAAGAACAGATTTGATCATTGAGGTTTGGCAAGATGATCAGAAAATTGCTGAAGAGACGCTTGCACACAACGTGGACTTCTTTGATGTAAATGTCCCGCTGAAGTCCGAAAAGAAAACGAAGCTTGCAATTGCTTGCAAATCGAAGCTCATGATAGGAACGGAAGTCACGTGGAAACAACCAAGGCTCAAGCGATGACCAGGAGCAGCCTAGTCCTCGCAATGCTGGTTTTTGGAAACGGAAAATCGTTGGAGCTAGTGTGCCTAGCCCAAGACGAAACTGCGAATGTTGCGACAGTTCCCAACCCAAGCGAGGCGGTCCTGGCGGCTCAGCAACAGCGCATCGACGCAATGCAACGAGCGTCCCGTCCAACGGTGGCGGTCTATGGCACAGACGGTCAGGGTGGCGGTAGTGGTGTTTGCATATCGCCAGATGGGTATGTGCTTACGAATTTTCACGTTTCGAGCCCTTTTGGGCATCGCATGCGATGCGGTCTCAACGATGGGAAAATGTACGACGCCGTGGTGGCGGGAAGCGATCCAACGGGAGACTTGGCTGTTCTGAAAATGGTCGGCCGCAACGACTTTCCAGTTGCGGCCTTAGGCGATAGCGACAAGGTCCGAATTGGACAATGGTGCTTTGCTGCAGGAAACCCATTTGTGTTGGCCACCAATCTCCAACCCACCATCACGTATGGTTTGATTAGTGGTGTTCGTCGATACCAATACCCAAGTGGTACGATTCTCGAATATAGCGATTGCATTCAGACCGATGCTGCCATCAACCCTGGTAACTCGGGTGGGCCTCTTTTCAATATTCGTGGTGAGCTGATTGGAATCAACGGTCGATGTTCTTTTGAGAAGCGTGGCCGCGTGAATGTCGGCGTTGGATACGCCATTTCGATCAAACAGGCCATGAATTTTTTCTGGCAGTTGCGTTCCGGCCGCGTTGTGGACCATGCAACTCTCGGCTTTACAGTAGCCACGGAAAACAATGGCAAAGTCGTAGTTTCGAATATCCTTGAAAGCAGTGACGCATACCGGCGTGGCATTCGTTTTGGCGATGAAATCTTGCGGCTCGGTGACCGAGATGTGGCAACGACCAACCAGTTAAAAAACATTCTTGGCATCTTTCCAGACCAATGGCGCATACCAATTCGATACCGAAACACTGCTGGCGTCGTGGAGACGTACGTTCGATTGCAAAACCTGCATTTGGCGAGTGAGCTCGAGGAAATTATCAAAGGCGAATCGCCGCAGAAACAACCGCCGCGTAAGCCGCCGGGTGGAAAAGATCCTATCCCCCTCGATAACGAAAAACCAGAGGCTCCAAAGCAAGTCAAATCCACCAAAAAGGATGCGGTAGACGATCTTTTTGTGGAGAAGCGAGGCTACTCGAATTATTACTTCAATCGCTTGGAACTGGATCGTATTCTTGGCTTGCAGGCAGCTCAGGGGTCTTGGACGAGCAGCTCGGAATCGTGGAAAGTAACTGGGGAAATTCCTGGTGAGAATCTCAGCGTTGAGATGCTAATGTCGGACTCAAATTTAACTCTTCGACTGGGAGATAAAACCGAAACGTTGCATCCATTCCAAGGCTGGCCAAAATGGATCAAACAGCGTTCTTCCATTGGAGCTTTGATGGGAATGCGAATCTGGCAGCAATGGAATCGCATTGGGCCGCGACTGATGGGCGAAGCCGTATATTTAGGACGGAATCCAGTCGTTGGGCGCGATACCCTATTGGACGTCACACGGATTACGGTGAGTGACTTCGACGTTTTGGTTTATACAAATACCGATACCGGTTTGATTGAGGTCATCGAAGTCTTTTCCGATAAGCAAACCGACCCAGTAGAACTGTTTTTTGAAAAGTACGAAACAGTCGATGGACGAGCAACTCCCAAGTTGATTCGATTGGTCTACGGATTGGAGACGCAGTTCGTTGTCGGGATCAATCAATTACAAAAAAGCGAAGTAACAGCGGGGCCGGGTCTTTAATGCGGTTTCTTTACCCAACCAATTCGTTGCTCGGGAGGGTGAGGCTCCTGCCGAACCATTGCGGTGCCAGCTCGGCAGGAGCCTCGCCCTCCCTTTGTAACTCAAGCAATGAAAATCGCAAAGTTGTTTTCAGGGCTGGGGCGCGATTGCTTTTCTGTGTTTGCATCGTTGCATTCTATTTGGTTGGCAGCATCCAAACCTTCGGAACCGATTTGGAACGGGATGCCAACGTTGTCATCAACAACGAAACGCTTATCGCAACCAGCCAAGAAAAGGTGGTCAAGCTGTACGGCGCAGGCGGAGCGCGTGGATTAGAGAGTTATCAGAGCGGAATCATCGTTGGTAACTCGGGTCATATTTTGACTAGCTGGAGCACCGTGCTTGATGTAGCAAAAGTTCGGGTCGTAACGTTTGACGGCCGCCGGTTGGATGCGACTATGGTTGGGATGGATCCTCAAAACGAGCTCGCCTTACTTAAGTTGGAGGACGCTGGGCTCGTCGGTTTTGACTTAACGAAAGCCGCGCAGGCTTCGACAGGGCAACGAGTCTTTGCCATCAGTAATTTGTTTGGCATTGCTGCCGGAAATGAATCTTGCAGTGCGCAAAAAGGGGTAATCATGGCCTCGACTCCGCTCACAACCCGTCGCGGCAAAACAAAATCGCTCTACCAAGGTCGCGTTTATGTACTGGATGTTATGACAAATAACCCGGGTGCATCGGGGGGAGCGTTGATCGATCTTCAAGGTCAACTGGTCGGGATTTTGGGAAAAGAAATTCGAGACGAACAAGCGGGTATCTGGCTTAACTATGCATTGCCGATGGATGTCGTAAAATCAACCGTGGATCGCATCCTTTCCGGAAACACTACCGCTCAAGCATCGGGGCTCAAGTCGGTTGCACAACCACATCGAATCAACGATCTTGGCATTACTTTGATTCCGGACGTCTTGTCCAAGACGCCACCTTTTATCGACCAAGTGCGCGAAGGATCGATCGCGCAGAGGTCAGGAATGCAAACCAATGATTTGATTCTGCTGTTGAATGATCAACGAGCCGACTCTCGCAAGAGTTTGGAAAAGATGCTCGCGACCATCAACCGCGCCGATTCCTTTTACGTGCTCGTCCAACGCGGACAGGAACTGATTCGTATCCATGTTCGACCTTAAACTGAAACGTATGCTATGCGTTGCCATTGGAGCGATACTCGCTTCGTTTTTCGCAATGGGCGAATCGCTCGCCAGTGATCCCCCGCTCGATGAACAAGAACAGCAGGCCTTTCAGGCGGCCGCAGACTTTTCTCAAGACTGCGTTGTTCAAGTGGAGACGTTTGGCGGTCAAGAGATTGTCAATAAGCAGTTCGTCGCGTCCGGCCCTTCCACCGGTACGATTCTGACCCCGGACGGCTGGATTGTTACGAGCATCTTTCAGTTTCGAGGCCAGCCCGCGTCGATCACCGTCGTATTGCCAGACGAGCAGCGCAAGGCCGCTAAGCTTGTCGCTCGAGACCATAGTCGAGAGCTGGCCCTTTTAAAAATTGACACAGATAAACCGCTGAAGGCGGCCGTGGCAAGCGATCGAGGTTCATGGCAAGTAGGGCAGTGGTGCATTGCGCTCGGCAAAACATTTGATTTTAAGGTCGCTAGTCGCAGTGTTGGGATTCTTAGCGCTCAAGGACGCATTTGGAACAAAGCGATCCAAACCGACGCCAAAATCTCACCGCAAAATTACGGCGGACCTCTGATCGACTTGCGGGGAAGGGTGATGGGAATTCTCGTGCCAATCAACCCCGGAATTGCAACTGAGGGTGAAGTGGAGCAATGGTACGACTCCGGGGTTGGATTTGCTGTACCGATCTCCGACATTTTGGAACGCTTGCCGCGATTGCAACGAGGGGAAGACATTTACCCTGGGAAAGCTGGCTTTCGAAGCCAGAGCCCGGATGAGTTTTCACCGGAAATTGTCCTAAGCGGCGTCACGCCGGGCTCACCTGCGGCCAAGTCCGGAATGCGAGCAGGCGATCGAATTGTCGCCGCTGGCCCTAATCGCGAAAAGCTCAAAGCAGTTCGTATGCACTCGGAACTCAAGCATGTCATGGGGACGCTTGACGCGGAACAAAGCATGGCTTTTGAGGTGGAACGCGATGGTACAAAAAAGCAATTTGAAGTGAATTTGGTCAAGGAATTGCCAACGTACCGCGAGCCCTTTTTAGGTGTCGTGGTGGATGCAAGCAGTCCGCCATCCGCGCCGCGGGTCATTGCCATCCTGCCCAATTCCCCGGCGGAAAAGGCTGGTATTGAGGTCGGCGAGTCGATCGTCAACGTAGGCGAATGGACCATGGATGAAAAAACACCGCTCGATGCTCGGCTCGCTTTTCTCGATTATCGCGAACCAATTGAGTTGAAACTGGACAAGGGAGGGAAATCGAGACTCGTTGAAGTTTCCTTGGAGCCTCACCCTGAACAGGACATTGACTGGCCTATCGTTAAAGTGGCCGTTGCAGAAAACGCGGCCGAACCCAAAGGAGCCAAAGGGACGGTGCAATTGCCGTTAGGAGACGTCAAGAACAAGGCATTTGCGATTGTTCCCTCAAATTATTCCGATGCAATCCCGCACGGATTGTTGATTGTGTTTGCGGAAGCGGGGGTTCAAGACCAAAAGCAGTGGGCTGACGCTTGGGAGCTCTTTACGCGGGACAATCGATGGATCATTGTCGTCAACCAGTCGGCGGACGAAAAAGCCTGGTCGCTGGAAGAAGTTGAGATCGGCGTTCGTCTTCGATCCTATATTTCAACGAATTACACGATCGATCGGCGACGCATCTGCGTGGGTGGGATCTCGTCGGGAATGTTGCCCGGACTCATCTTAGGACTTCAGGGAGCGGAAACGTACCGGGGAGTTTGGCTGTGCAATGCCAAAATTCCAGCCCGAGCCCGAGTACCAGCCACAGAGCCGCTGAAATCGATAAATTTCTTCATCAACGGGACAGACCCATCCTCAAACACGTTTGTGACACAGGCGCAAAAAATTGGATACAGCGTCGCCTTCCACGCGGAGGATATGACGGCAGCCAAGATGCTGGATTCCAAGGTTTTGGGCAAGCTGCAGCGTTGGCTGCGATTGCTGGAGGCCTACTGATGGGGTCAAATCCTGCCGGCAAGGCCAAGCCCAAATCCAAGTTCCCTCAACGGGCCCCACGAAGCGATATGGCCAATATGCGTTGGCTAGTTCTAATTGCCGCGATTGGACTGATGCTTTTTGCAGTGGTTCTGCGGCTTCAGCCATCCTTACTGTCCAAAGACACGGCTTTGGCTTCGGACTTATTCGGCAAAGTAGGCATCGTCTTTTTCTGCGTTTGGATTGCTTGGCCTGCGATTGAGTTGCTATGGCGATCGCCAAGTGGGATTGCGCTCACGGTCGCGATTGCATTCGCGGCGGGCCTTTCGGTTTTCAATCGCAAGACACTTTTTGTAACTGGACCGTTCTTAGCTGTCGCAGCGATCCTGGCGGTTCTTTTAGGCTGGATCAGAAACAAAAACAACCGTGGCTGAATTCGGAAAGTGGCGTAAGCTTCCAGCTTGCGATTTTCTAATGCGAAATCCGCAAGTGCGATTTTCTAGTGCGAAATCCGCAAGCTGGAAGCTTACGCCACATTTGCTAACGCGAGAGCGACAATAAGACAGTGGACAAAAAGCTATTCCGGCCTGACGACTTCAAGCAGTTCGATGGCTGGTTCGTGATCGCAATGAATCAAAGCGGTTCGTCCATAACAGACGGTGCTAAGTTCGACATCGAAGAACTTGGCTAGAACGGGCCCGCATTCCACTCGCAACAGGTCGAACAGTTCGATCTCTCGGAGCACCTCATGTTCGATGAGAACACGTCCCAGTGGTTTTCGTTGCTCGAGAATTTCATTCCGGGGTTTGTCTGACAAATACTTGGTATTCAGCCGAACGATTCCGTATTGAACAACACGCTGTGACTGATGGGTTTTAAGTAGTATTTCTCGGCGGTAATGCTCGCCAGCAAAATCGGACCGAAGCACTTCTACATCGACTTGATCTGAGTGATGAGACTCAACCGTAACTGTCATGTGATTGGAGTGGTCGAGGAGCGTCCGATACACTTTTGGTACGGACGAGCTTTCGACTCGTTCAAATCGACCGAGCACGCTTGGGTCTCGGTAGTAGATTTCGATCAGCTCGCTGGCTGAGATGCACGGACCATTGCACGGCGCGTGCTGAGATTCGTCGAGGGGAGTCTGCATTCGGTTAAGTCTGCGTTATGAATGAGCGGCTTCAACGGCGACACCAGCCAAAGCAGCAGGCGTTTTCATCGCGATGTTGTGAATCACGACGACCGGTTCGTGCGAGTGTGTTCCTTTGATATCGGCTTCGCTCAAAACTGTGTCGATCAAATAATGGAACAGTCGCTTTAACGGCTCGGGTTCAATCGCCATAGCGATCTCCACTGCTCTCTCACGGTGTCGGTCGATTAGTTTTTCCGCTTGCTCGAATACGCGAGCTTTGGTGAATAATTCTCGAGAAACAGAGATTCTTGACGAATCCGTAAGGCCCGATTCGCTCCCCATGACGTGCAGTAGGCGATTTGCATCTTCCGTTGAAAGCGATTGGAGCGCCAAGGCCAACAGGACGGTTGGTCTGCCTCCCAGAATATCCCCGGCGGCCGAAAGCTTGTTGTCATCGTCGCCGTGCCAGTCCTGCAAATCGTTGATAATTTGGAACGCCACGCCGATATTGCGAGCAAATTGCTTAATCGGTTCGGCATAGGCCGCCGCGTCTCCGGCCAGCCTGACGCCCGTGTAAAGGGCCGCTTCAAAGGCGGGCGATGTTTTCAAGGCGTAGATTTTCAGTGCATCGAGTGGCGTTAAGCATTTATTGGTTCCATCGCGCCATAACAATTCCGCTCCTTGCCCCTCGGCCAAACGCATGTGGGCGGAAGACAAGCAATTGAGGATTTCCGCAGCAGCCGGGGCACCGATCGATTCGATCTCTCGTCCGATAAGCCGATACCCCATTCCGATCATGTAGTCACCTACGTTGATTGCGGTCGAAAGGCCAAATTGCTGGTGCATGGATGGAACGCCATAGCGGAATGCATCTCCGTCCTCAATGTCGTCGTGTACCAGCGAAGCCTTGTGGAAGCACTCGATGCTCAGTGCCGCGCTTTGAATTCCGCGACTATAGCCAGCCACCACTTGATCTCCACCTGATCCCGTAGCTTTTCCACCAGACATGGCGTCAAACGCGGCCAACGTGATAAACGGTCTCGAATACTTGCCACCCCGAGCCAGGAAGTTGGCCGCCAAAGCCTCGGTTGCTGCGATCGGGTCGATTTCCGACAATGGATCAGCAGACTCGATGTCGATTTGCGTTTGGCTACGCTGCCGTCCCAAAAGTGTGTTGAGCTGAGGCTGCGAAAACAAATCGCTTGCCCCACGCATCAAATGAACGTAAGACCTGGTTTTTTGCTCCGTAACCGGTTGCTGGACCATGATCATGTCCCGAACCCAGGCTTCGTCGACACTGGTGTTTCGGCAGTCGCTCGAGAGCAAAGGAACGGCCATGCAAGGGATACCAGCCAGCAAAATCTTGTCGATGGCTTTTTCCAACACATTCAAACATGCCACGCCAACGATCGAATCGACATACCCGCTAACAATAATTTTCAAGACCACTGGAGATCCCTCGGCCACAAGGACTTTGTAGCCCATCTCTTCGGCTTTGGTTCGAAAGTCGGCGATGCTGCAAGCACCGCATTTCTTGCAATCCATACCAAACTCGTCGTAGTCTGCAGGGCATCCCTCGGCGTGCTTCAAGCAGTGAGGAAGCAAGAAAAGACGACGGCTTGGGGGCGTTGCGGCTACTGCGTCGCGAAAGAATTCGGTGCTGATCATCACCATGATCCAGCCCACATAGCCCTCGGACATACCGATTTCTTCCAGCGTCCGACGAGCGATCTTCTCGAGCTCATCTTTGGTCGGCGGCATCTCTTTGTTCATCCGAGCAGCCACTTCCCGACATTTATCTCGCATTTGTTCTCGCAAGAGAGGTGTCTCGGGAACAAGCTTCAGATGACTGGTTTTGCGTCGCGTTTTCTTTTCTGATTTTTCAGAGGTGTTGGGTGTTTGGGTCGCTGGCATCGAAGCAGGTGGGGTTAACGTTGACAAAACTCAAGCTTGGGATGATAGTTATTTTATAGATGTGTATACATCTGAGAAAAAAGATTCTTTAAAGTTTGAATCTACGATGCCGATGGCTAAAACAGTATCGAGTACGTATCATGATGGCCCTGCTACTTTATCGGCTGATGAAAAAACAGTTTATTTAACCAAAAGTAATATCATCGTTAAAAAAATAAAAGGCGTTGCTGTTAATGTGATTAATTTAAAATTATATATTTTAACGAAAGACTCTGAAGGAAAATTATCTAAACCAGAAAACTTCACTTACTACTCAAATGATTATTCGGTAGGACACGCTGCGGTTACTAAAGATGGTAAGCGTATGTATTTTGTATCGGATATGCCGGGAGGTTATGGACAAACCGATTTGTATTTATCAGAAAACGTAAATGCTCAATGGCAAAAACCGGAGAACTTAGGGCAAGCTATTAATACAGAAGGACGTGAAATGTTCCCGTATGTGCATGAAGACGGAACTTTATTTTTCTCAACTGATGGTAGAGCAGGATTAGGCGGATTAGATTTGTACTTCACGGTTCCAGCGATGGACGCCTATTTTGAGCCACAAAGTTTAGGCTATCCTATCAACTCAAACTTTGATGATTTTGGTTTTGCTTTGAATAATGACTTAAAAACAGGTTATTTTTCTTCCAACAGAACAGGCGGAAAAGGAAAAGATGATATTTATTTCTTCCGCTCAAAAGAACCGTTGATGGGCGTAACTTTAAGCGGTATTGTGTTTGACGAAAGCAACAAAGAAATTATTCCGAATGCTTGGGTGTATTTATTAGACAATAATAAATTGGTGATTGACTCTACTAAAGTAAAT
>JANPNA010000097.1:0-17995 GCA_031427235.1 Pirellula sp. | reverse complement strand
GCCACCGCCGCCCATGCCTCCCATGCCGCCCATTCCACCGCCGCCCATGCCACCCATGCCGCCCATACCCATCATGCCTTGAGCAAGGACAGGTACCGCGCCAAAGGTCGCTGGCAATACGACGTTGATTGGCTCACTCCCTTTGTTTTTAAAGATCAAATTGGCTTCTTTTGCATCCTTGCCGATGTAATCCACAGTCAATAGACCTTGTTCCATGGCTTTAAACATTTCCACGGTCTTGGTATCAGCTTTTTTTGCGCCGGAACGTTTGATTGGTTTCTTGACTTCATTTGGACCCGACTTGACTACTTTTTCCGGGCTATCATCGCTGCGAAGAATCGGTGCAGCCGAGGAACAAGCAATCGCCATTACCAAAAAACTCGTCAGTTTCCGTTTCATGTCTACACCCTCAAATCCTAATGAAATTCGACAAATTCAGTATGCAAAAGTAGTGAGTTACAATTCGCCAACGTAGGAATCAGACAGGATGTTTATCCTGTCACACGGGCCGGTAACCCTCGAAAACGGAGCTACTGGACAGTTTTGTGAACCGAATATCATCTAACGGTACACTCACAATCGACAAATTCCAATCGTATTGGTCGCTATTTTTTAGGCCAAACCGGATTTTTTGGTTCAAGTTGCGAGTTTGCCTGCCTGAAACCTGATCAATATGTAAAAGCAAACCTTGTACCGAAAACCTGTTCACTGAAAAATTAATTTTGTTCTGGATGCCTTTTCAGATAAATTTCTTGGTATTCCGTGGGTGCATTTCGTCTTTTTCGTGCGGAACTTCTGTAATTCACGATTTTGAATTGTCAAAGAGGGGTTAGATTGCGTTGCAAGAACGTAGCAGTTTGCTACCTTTTCCTGTTCAATCACGCGTAGTGCGCGAAAATGAAGTTCAACTCTCAGTTTTAGGAATCCAGCATGTCCATGTTTGTCGGCGAATCATTGGTAGGCGAAGGAAACGAAGTTGCACACATCGACTTGATGATTGGCAGCAAGGATGGTCCTGTCGGTACTGCATTCGCTAACGCTCTAGCTACTCAAAGCAGTGGCCACAGCAACCTGCTTGCAGTTCTCGCACCGAACGTCGCGGTCAAGCCATCCACGGTCATGATCACTAAGGTCACGATCAAAGGAATGAAGCAAGCCGTGCAAATGTTCGGACCTGCCCAAGCCGCCGTTGCTAAAGCGGTTGCAGACAGCGTTGCAAGTGGGGTCATTCCTAAAGACCAAGCAGAGAATCTTGTCGTTGTCTGTGGAGTATTCATTCATCCAGCAGCCGCAGATGACAAAAAGATTTACGAGTTCAACTACGCCGCCACCAAAGATGCGATATCCAACGCCATGAAGGGAAGCCCATCGGTCCAGGAGATGTTGGACAAAAAGGACACGGCAGCGCACCCTTTCAAGGGATTTTAGTTCGACTGTGATCCCGATACTCTGAAAGCGTTGAACAACATGGCCCAGGGTCGCACCGCGTACCCTGGGTTTTGCTTTCTATAAAAAACTCCGGACACAACGAAACAAAATCGAAACCGCGGTGATATACCGAAGAATGCAGAATAAGGTATTTGAGCACAGAAGAATCTTGTGGTCCGTGTTGCCGTTCGCGACTCTTTTTTTCGTTGGGCATATTGTGATACCGCCCATCGCCTATTTCTTCTCGCCAAGAGATTCCGATATGGGACTTTGGTTTTGTGGCGGGATCGTCATCAGTGAACTAGGACTATTTGGACTCATCTATTCGCTGAGATACGGCGAGGCACAGTGGCGATTCTTGTTGGGGTCGACATTAAACGTCGTGGTTATCTTGTTGGCGTTGGCCGCGTCTTCACTCTGCGCAGAATTGTCAAAAGAAGACTCGCTTGTCTTGTTGGCGCTGCTCTTTGGCTCAAGCCTTTACATTGGTTTGATGGATCTGGTTGCGTTTAAGGTTTGTCGGTTGGCTTTGGTTCGTCAAAACCCGACTCCAGAACAAGCGTTGTCCGAAGAACGTGCGGCGAGCCCATTTCGATTTGGCTCCCTTTTCTTGATTCTATTGACCGTTCTTTCGTCCGTCATCGCCTTGACTGTCAGTCAGTCGCTAACTCTTCGCAATGTTTCGTACCGCTCTTTTCGCAACTACTACAATCAGGGGGCTCCCTTCCTGTTGCTGATCGCCACTTTTTTTTGGTTGCTCCACCTAGCCCTGTTGAACGCCACTTTACGACCTAGGAAAGGGTACCGCATTTTGCTTGCCATTGGGGTTGTAACGTTTGGAACCGAGATAATCCGCCGAGCCGAGGAATGGAAAAACACTTTGAAACTAGACTATCTCAACTGGGAATTCAGCATGATCGTCTTCGGCTTCGTGGTGGCCCACGTATTGATTGGGACCTCAATTCAATGGCTTGGTTGGGAGTTGCGGCATGTGGACAAGAATAAGGTTACCAAAAATGGAAAACTGGGTTACGCTAGTGACTCATAACCAGTCGACGTCTCCCTCCCGATCGATCTAGCTTCTGCTAGGCGAGCGGCGATGTGAAACCTACCAATCATAACCCGATACGTAAATGAGGGACCTGCGAAATTGTCCCTCGCTTACGCTTCGGGTTGGGATAAATCAATCTGCCGCTCGCCCTAAAGCCCCGCTCCATGTCGATTCGAAATGACTTAAAAATACTCTACCATTTGGTTCTTCGTCCGGTACGCGGTAAAGACCACGCGCAGCGGATGGAGAGTTTTTACTCCGGACAAGCGGAAGGATACGACGACTTTCGCAAGCGATTGTTACAAGGGCGCGAACACGTCTACGAAACCCTAGGGCAATCGCAGCCACCAGTTTGGGTCGACTTTGGAGGTGGAACAGGTGCGAATCTGGAGTTTATCGGTCCGAACATCGCTAAGATCTCAAAGGTCTACGTTGTCGATCTGGCCACTTCGCTCTTGGGGATCGTCAACAAACGTTCCGAACGCCACGGCTGGAAAAATGTCGAAGCGGTCACCGGAGATGCAACCACCTGGACACCCCCTGAAGGGAGCGCTGACGTTGTCACCTTTTCGTACTCACTAACCATGATTCCCGATTGGTTTGCGGCCATTGATAACGCCATCCGAATCCTTAAGCCCGGCGGCAGACTTGGTGTAGTCGATTTTTATGTCTCGCGGAAGTTTGCAGCCGAAGGACTTAAGCGACACAGTTGGTCCACTCGTTCGTTTTGGCCAACATGGTTTGCGACGGACAACGTATTTCCAAGTGCGGACCATATTCCTTACTTGCAAAATAGGCTGGCGACGTCCATGCTCAATGAGTATCGAGCGAAAATCCCGTACCTGCCATTGCTCAGAACACCGTATTATCAGTTCATAGGCGTTAAGCGTTAGGTCCATTTACTATGCCTTTTGAATTCGTATGTCCTCATTGCCATAATCGAACGAAGGTGCTCGACCGGTTTGCCGGTCAATCAGGCCCATGCGTCAGTTGCGGGAAAAACGTAACCATGCCGCATTTCAACTCGCAAGGTGTGTTGGTTCCATCATTGGAATCGCCAACCAAATCGAAACCACCACGATCGCCGGCAAAGAATCGAGGATGGATGCCTGCCATGATTGGAGTCGCAATAGTCGGTCTCGGCGTCTTCATGATTGCGACAACCACAGTCTTCCTATGGCCTCGCATGCAACAAAACATCCAGCGATCTGCCCAAGGCCGTGACTTCGAAAACATGAAGTCGATCGCCGTTGCACTCAACGCCTATGCGGATCGTCATGGAACCTATCCGCCGCCAGTGGTCTTCGATTTGCAAGGCAAACCGCTTTACTCCTGGCGAGTCCTCATTCTCCCGTTTCTCGGTTACGACGATCTCTACAAAAGGTTCGAATTGAAACAACCCTGGGATAGCGTTGCCAATTCCAATCTGCAGCGTGGGATGCCCGCCGAATTCGCTAGTCCGAACTCTCCGGATGCGACCTCCGGCCACGAAACAAATTATGTTTTGATTACGGGTGCCGGTACATTGTTTCCACCCTCAGGCCCACTCTCACCAAAAAACATCGACAAACCAACGATCTTGCTTGTCGAAACGAACAACAACATCCAATGGAGCGCACCTGGTGACATCGACATTGGACGCAGCTTTAAAGTGGGCAACAAACCGATGGTCGACGTTGGCGGTCTCCACAAAGGTAGCTTCACCGCCATGACTGTAGACGAAGAGTCTCTTCGGATTCCGTCGACAGTCCCTCAATCCGTTCTAGATGCACTCGTAACCCCCAACGGCGGCGAAAAAGTACAGACGTCAACTTTCATGGATTAGGCAACGCAACACCCGCACCCTCGTTTAACCCCAATACCGTTCATGATCATATCAGCCGGAACGCGCTAGCGCGTTCCGGCTGATGGATTGAAGCCAAACAGGAACGGTATTGCGTTTAGCCCCGTTTAGCCCCGTTTAGCCCCGTTTAGCCCCGTTTAGCCCGGGTTAAACGATACGAAAGCCGCGATCAAATTCATGCAACTTTTTCCGTCACAGGCCGAGTGATCTTGAAGCTGGTAATGCATTGTTGCTTGATCCATCGCGTCATGTAGTCGAAGACTCGCTCTCGCTGCAAATCATCGTGCAGATCGTGCCGACAACCATTCCACAGTCTAAAGCTTGCCATCCCATTGGATGCCTCAGCAAATGCTTGAGTCGCTGATGGGCATGTCAGAGTGTCTTCCGAGCCGTGCATTAAAAGGGTACGGGTTTTTAATAAGGAAGCGTTTTCAAGCGCCCATCCACCGCTGTCCACTAAGTTGGCTGCCAGCCGCAATGACATGTTGCGATGCACTAAGCGGTCTCGGAGGAAGGAATCCTGCGCCCTTCTGTCCTGGCTTAATTTCGCCACCTCTACGGGCGCTTTGATACGCCAGTTTGGAATCTTGGACGCTAGCCATCGACCCGCATTCATGATGTGTTCCTTAGGCATCACACCCGCTCTGAGCATCGGTGAACTAACAATCAATCCGTGAGCTTCCGTTAGATCTTTCGGTCGTCTCAGCGCCAAGTTCAGGACAAGATTCCCTCCCATGCTGTGGCCAAATAAAAACTGTGGCGTCCGGGGGAAACTCTCCTTGGAATGCTGCAAGCTGACACACACATCGTCCAGCAACTGATCGTATGAGTCTATGCAGCCACGTCGACCAGGACTCCTTCCGTGACCTATCAAATCGATCGCTTGAACTGCGATGCCGAGGCTTGCCAGCGAAGTTCCAATTCCTGCAAATCGTCCACCATGGTTCCCAAAACCATGCACCAGAGTCAGTGCTGCCCAAGGCGACATCGAATCGGGTACCCAACTATGGTAAAAACGCTGACTGCTAGTCGAATACACCACTCCTGACTTGCTTTCCACCGGGGATAGAAAAGATTGCACTGTTGTAGTCTCCCAATCGCGAGGAAGCAATTTCACTCTCCAGAACCGTTCGCCCGAGGAGTAAGGTTTGCTCGAATCATTTGGCGCCTTTTTTCATCGGTCCGTTACAATCGAAAAATGAGTCATTCCTTTTCAATCATTCGTTCGAAACCTCTCGGTTTCACTCAAGAACCCGGCAGTGCCCGTTGAGGCAACTGATTTCACAGAAACAAAATCGACAGAAGCATAAAAGCCGAACGATAGCATTCTCAAAGACCGACGTGAATCTGTAGCGTCTATTCGAATTAGCCCCAAGGCACGGGACGTCGATGCCGATAGTCCGACCATACGACGAAAACCAACACGGAACTATTTGCCTCTATGTCGACGAACATTGCAGAATCACTTCGTAGTTCAATGCAGGTCGCTGTTTCCCAGCGAGGAAACGTCGATGTGAACGCATCCATATTGGAAACCACCTTGATTCGAAACGGCTCCTACTGTGGTCGCCGTTTTTCCCTCGCAGGATTCAGTTTGGTTTGGTTTCAAGAAGAGGGGCAAGTCAAATTCTATAGCCCGCTTGGTACGCTTGAGCAGTCTTGTTCCATTGCTCAGTTTTGCATGACAAACTCGGCCTCCAACGTGGCAGACGTTCGTCGAGCAGCCTAATTAAGTCAGGGAACGCCGCACTTGCTGGTGCTTTGTCCAGATCAAAAAGTGGGGTGGGCATCTTGCCTGCCATCGAATCGACCATAGAAAATCGCAAGCTGGAAGCTTACGCCACTTTATAAACCCAAAATTCTAATCTGGACGAAGCGATTGATGGTTCTATTTGGGAAGTAAGCCCAGTGCTGCATCGGACGGTCTAGCGATCACGTGACATGCAATCAATTTACCTAGTCCTTCGACGCGTGGCTTGGCTGCTTCGATGGCCGCACTGACGGCCGCGACATCACCGCGAATAACCACGGTTACGTAGCCGCCCCCCAACTTTTCTTTTCCGACGACTTCCACCGAAGCCGCTTTGCACGCCGTATCGATCGCTTCGAACACAGCGGTAAAGCCCTGAGTTTCGATGAATCCGAGTGCTTGGCTATTGGATGCCATACTTTTCTTAACTCCAAAAGAATCTAGGGAAGTGGTTTCATGTGAGAGTGTACGCGGGCGCTTCACGACCGATTGCTCGATCAGCGGGCTGGTTTCGTCAGGACTTAGAATGGCTCGCAACGCTTGTTCGTCCGGTCGATTGATCAAACGAATCATCGATTTCGAGATAGAAGTGCTATCGGCTGGCGGATGCATCGCATTTGCTGCGTTCAGCCCTGCCTCAAGCGCCGACTGCACTTGACTGGTCGAACCAGCAATCTTGATGACCGAGCCGAGCATGTCATTCCATTCTGCCTGCAGCACGACAATTTGAGCCGCCTTGTCCATATGATCCAGCGCGACGATTGCGGCTGTCCAGCCCAATGTTTCCAAGATGCCAATTGCATCAAGCGATTCGACAGGGTCCGAGAGGGTGCTTTTGCTCATTGCTTCGGAGCCATTTCGCTCAAAGGTAGGTGCCGATAATAGGATTCTAGGCAATAGATGGCAAGGCACGTAGAATAGAGTCTCCCTCCGCCACCTTCATGAGGATCGCCGTTGGCAGACCAACTTCCCTTTTCCTTGCCGGAACTGATTTGCAACGCAGGCAAAACTTCCTTCATCGTTTCGTTCCATTCCTTCCAAAATCGACCACCGATATGGTGCAGCGAAGTCGTCGCATAGTACCAATAGTAATACGAGATGCGGCCCTTGTCCGCTGAAATAGGTTGACTGCAGAGAAATTCGGAACCGCTTTCGATCCTGGGGTCTTTCGTATTCCAGCCAAGGTATAGCCGGCAGAGCATGCCCTCAGCCGTCATCGAGGGAGTTGCAATCGAGTACGATTGATAAGCGTAGCGCTCACCGTCTGGGTTGACTTGGGTCGTTCGACCATAGCGTTGAACTGTATCCAGAAACGACTGGACCTTTTCTAGAACTTCGCTGTCGACATCCAATCCGGCCATGCGAGCGCTGATGAGGGCCATGACATACCATCCGGTGACGCTGGTATCGCCATTTTCGCGTGGTGCGTAACGCCAACCACCATTTTTCCCTTGAGCCTTTTCGGCGTAGCGCACGGCTTTTTGCGCGATTTCACGGAGTTCCGGATCGCCAGTCATTCCATAGAGTTCGCAAATGGCAATCGTGCATTGTGCTTGCCCATAGGTCCTTTGGTTTCCAACCGATTGTTCGGCAAAGAACCCTCCTTTGTCCTGAAATTTCTTAATCATTCCGATACCTTTAAGTACAGTTTCTTTGTAGGCACCGGTCTGGTGTGTATTTCCGGCTCCCATAAAAGCGAGCAACGCCATGGCCGTTGCGGCAGGCTTGTTTTCGGTAACGCCGCCGTCATTGTAGGGACCGACCAAACTCCATGAACCGTCGGAACGCTGATTGCGAGCCAGCCATTTCAATCCGGCTTCGACCGCATCCTCAGTCCCTTGTGTGCCACCGTAAGCTCTTAGAAGTGCATCCTTCATCGGTCCTGTACGACCGCGCAAGCCATTGGTTAGCGATACAGGAACCAAAAGATCAGAGCGCGTGATGGAAGGTGTGAATTCTTGAACGACCAACTCATTCAACGAGAGATCTGGCATGGCTGCCAACGTTTGACTCGCCTCCAGTTCCGACGAGTCGGCTTGTGTTTCAAAGATCGTCATCTCTTCGCCAACATCCTCGGCCTCGCTCATCCCCGCAAAGAATGAAATGGACGTTCGAATCTTATCGCTTAACGGGATTAAGGCGAGCAGAAGAATGATGGCTACGTGAACTGTTAGACTGACCAACCAAGAGGGTGTTTCTCGCAAAGTCAAAGGCAACCAACGTTGCCACAGTGACTCCTGCTCCTCCGGTTCGTCTTCGTCCAGGCTGGTTCCAGGGGGTTGGGTCACTTGAGAAGTGGTGGCGACCGTTGGGCTTGCGCTAAAATAGTTGAGCGATTCAAAACTGCTGGAAGTATTGTTTTTCGCGGGTTCTGTCGCAGATTTGGATTCGGCCCTCCATGGAACTTGAACGGGTGCAACTACGGCTGGCAAAACCGGCACAAACGGAGGAGGGGACGCGAAGCTAGGCGGCCCCGGATTTGTCGACGAGCCAACCGTCGTTGGGGGCGGCAAAATTGCGTCAATGATTTCCAAAGGTTTTTGAGACACCGCGATCAGACTTCGCTATCACTTCTACGGCACGGGTACATTCGCTCGTCAGAAACACTTGAACGGGTGATTCCGATTGTGCGGGTCGTTGGGAAACCAACAGTATATTCCTCCCATTGAATGTACGACATGGCAAGGGCGCAATCAATCAGCGATCGGACGAATTGTGGCCGAAACCGCGTTGCGGCCAATAATCGCTGACGAATGGCCAGATTTGCTGGCTGTTTCCTCTACGAACGGATGGTAAGCATGATCAATGCCCCCGAGTTTATCTCGGGGGATAGTTACCTTTCCTCTAGAACAGTTGCTCAGCCCCCCGGCGCAAAGCCAGGGTGCTGCCCTTCGGTAGGTGCCAGGCACGAATGGTGCTGTCCTTATGACCGGTTTTTGGATCCACGTGGCATTCCTTTGCACAACGAGTGCAGTTTGGATCTGAGTCGAAAGATCTTTGGATGTTGGCTCTCTTCCAGGGGCTGATCATGGCAATACTCCTTGTGATGAAGGGCGAATGCAATGATCAGAACCAATCGAGAACGACTCGGGAATTCTAGTTGTCGCTTAAATCCGCTAGCGAAAACGCTAGCATTTGCGATTCGACTCGGGATTCTTAGTTGTCGCGGCTACGGAAAACTAGTTGTCGCTATACAGGTTTTCCATTCGGACTTACAATCACTGGCAAGAACCAGCTAGCTTGGGCTCACGAAGCTTCGCTTCACCAGTTATTGAAGGGCAGTCTGATAGCACGGGAGGCAGATTAGGATCAGAAGCAACACATTTGCCACCACACTTAGTGAAACTCCAGCAAGATATGCTGTTGTAGTCTCCGGAAAACTTCCACCCGACGGATGTTTGAGTGACTGCCCTCGCTTTACCCTCCAACCCAGCAATTGTAGTAACATCATATCTAAGGGTAGGACATCGGTATTCGACCGCATCCTCATTCCATACACAAGCCGAGCATGCCGTCCTCACCGAATCAACTCCCTGTTCGCTGGCAAATGCAGCACAAGTTTTACTTATGCCTTGGTACATATAGCACTTTACAGCCGATGCTCCCGTACCTCCAGGGGGCTCCATGGTATCCTCAATTTCGAAAGTCAAAATGATGTCATCTTGCCCTTGCACAATAGCACCAACACTAACAACAGAGAACGCGATGGTCAAAATAAATCCCAATCGTCTCATGACATGTCTCCCATTTCGGTAAAAACCATTTTTTTGATTGAACAAACTACACTACTTCTCCCCTGGAAAAAAAGCATCTATTGGCAAATCGCCGAGGCTTTGCTTGTCAAAAATAACTTTTGGTACATCCGCCCCTAGAAGCCAACGAAGCCTGAAATCTGAATGACAATCTTCAATATCTGAGTTCCTGTCTTTTGGATTTACTTCAATGCGTCGAATAACTCGGATTGGGACAGTGTCTTCGTCAGAAATTTTCTTCCATTCAGTCTCTACCGACCCCAAAGTATAGTAAGGCACAAACTGCTCTTCGCTCCCTTTTCCAAGCTCATTAATCACCAAAACTGGAAATTCGTTCTTAAAAACTACCGTTGATCGGAAAAAGACTTTATTATTTGACCGAGGCATTGGCGTAACCCACCGACCGAAGATGTATCCGTTTATATCTGCTACGTTCTGTAGTCGTTTTCTCGGATATGCCTGAGAAGGAGTTGCTAAAGTTCGTCCATTCGCCGCTACTTGCAAAATTCCCACCATTGGATCAAACCCACCAAAGCGATAAAAATCCCGTTCATACAGGTCTTCCCCTGGCCTTAGTTCTTTCACATTATTGCTGCCTTCAAGCTCATCTACAGCCCAATTACCCTTTGCCGTGGCAATGTAGTCCACCATATACTCTGGACCTCCACCCTGAACAACAAAAGTGCCGTTCAAATACGTCTCTAGTTTAGGAGTGGGGTCCATATTTACAACTTCTACTCTGTGCCGCTTTGTGCCTTCCTTATTTTCCGAAGCAAAAAAGTTCACCCAGTGACTTTCGCCTTCCTTAGTACGTCGATTGGTCTTTGCCACAGAACCCTCGGCACAATACATCCAAGCGTTTTGTCGGTGATAAAACACTTCCAATTCAAGCATCCAACTTTCAATTTTTTGGAAGTCCTCCTCAGTGGGCTTGGAGTACTGCTGCTCGCTAGGTAACTTCACCGGGTCTGCGACCGACAATGCGTTCCCAGATACAAATCCAACAATCACAAGCCAAAAACCGTAACAAAACATGCTCGCTCTCCTCCAACGTAACTAGCACTAGCAAAATACGCAACCTATTGACTGGCACTAGTCGCAACGCGAATTGGAACTGATGCAACTACAACCCCATTCTTCGAAACATTCAAAACCATCTTTGATCCTTGCTCTGCGACCCCCTCACACGATAGAACCACATAGGCCACGCTTCCCTTCGTTGACTCAATTTTCAATTGTGTCACACGCCCGGGTTTTCCAAAAAAATCTACACTAAGACAATCATCTGATAGCGTCTCAGCGCCTTTGGCACCTACGATTCTGAGATCGGCAGTAAAACTACCTGCCTTGATGTCGACGACAACTTCTCTTGGAAAGATAAAGTACTTCGTACTATTACGAACGTTCAAAGGGAATTCTCGAACTTCCTCTTTCCCATCTTTGGCATATCGCACAAGCAACGTTTCGATGCGCTGCGCCACCGCATTTGATTCTAGACGCACTCTAAATTTCCAAACGCCGACGTCCCTATTTTCTTCCTTTAGCCTAACTCCGGAAGTAAGGCACTCTACGCTTTGGATGACGACACTGTTTTTGTCAAACAGCACCTCTAATTCTTGCTCCAAAACCTTCTCATCAAATGTAAGTATATCCGTACTCAGTTTCACGTCAGACGCGACTGAGCTGATAATTACTAAGTTTAACGGCTCTGGATGCCCTGCAAAGAAAACTTGAATGGCTTGGGGCCTCGCAGCAGCAAACCGCGACGGACCGAACTTGTATTCAATGTCAGTAAGTTGATTCGGAAGGAGTTCCGCCCTAAATTCACCTACTACGACACAACTACAGCCCGGAACTATTTTAGAAATCTTCAGATCGTCACCGGTTTTGTTAACCAACTGCACTGTTCTTACAAACGCATCTGGCGTTCTCTCGCCCAAATTCAGCTCCAAAACATCTGGAACTTTCTTGATCTCCAGAACATCAACATCAGTTCCGTAGGCAGAATGAACCGCATTAGCATAAAACATAACAAGCAACAGAAACCGTAAAACCGGGCAGTTCATGGTCGAGCCTTATGGATCACGAAGAACAAGAAGCTTAATTCTATGGTGTAGAGGGTACCAAAGTGGATCGCGCAGTCAAGAAGCAGCACAAAAAAATCGCGATACCTTGAGCCCAGCATGGGGACACAGGAGCCCTTCGGTAGGTGCCAGGCACTTATTGCCAGGCACCAGGCACTTATTGCCAGGCACTTATTGACTGAGGCACCTATTGACTGCCTCTGAAAAATTGGAACTGCCGTTTTGCGAACGGTTTTAGGAGCGACGAACTAACGATGAGCAACAAAATCCGGATCAAAATGAGGTCACCTGACTCCGACACAGCCTACATTGCGTTGCCTGGATATCCTGAACAACTAACGCCAGGAGGCGTAAAAAAATCAGTTTCGCTCGATGATGTTTATGACTACGATGGCTCTCGCGTACAATTGGATTTCGACAAGGACGGGAAACGGATGCGAAGAAGTACCAAGAACGGTCCGTCAAACGCGCAATCGAGGATTCGAAATCATGAATAACGCTCAAAAGTACGTTAAAATCATCGAATGGTCTGAGGAAGATCACTGCTTTGTAGGTAGTTGTCCAGGGCTTTTTTACGGCGGCTGTCACGGTGATGATGAACAGAGTGTCTTTGCCGAACTATGCGAAATAGTCGAAGAAACGATCGAGCTATTCGAAAGGGAAGGGAAACCGTTACCCGCTGCGACATCTGGTTTTGATTGGGCAAACACGATTGCGACGGTTTCCACCAACAACTGAAAGGGGAAAATGGGAAAAGGGGACGGGGGTGGTTTTGTATTCGCCTTGATGGTAAACTGTCGTTTTTCCATCACAGGAGAGCGATGATGCCGCGACAGAAACGAGTAGATGAAGCTGGGGTTTGCTATCACGCGATCAATCGTGGAAATGCGAGGCAGGACATTTTTCATAAACCGGAAGACTATGAAGCGTTCATTCGCGTCCTTAGCCAGGGGCTTGAGAAATATGCGGTTGAACTCTTTTCCTTTTCGCTCATGCCAAACCACTGGCATTTGGTTTTACGGCCACAGAAAAAAGGTGAAATGGGGAGTTTGCTGCGGTGGGTCACAGCGACGCATTCGCTTCGTTATCATGCCCATTATCATACGCGCGGCGAAGGGCACATTTACCCAGCTAGATTCAAGAGTTTTCCGGTGCAAGATGACATTCACTTTTATGTCCTTTGTCGCTATGTCGAGCGCAATCCGCTGCGAGCAAATCTGGTTACGAAAGCCGAGGCATGGCGCTACGGATCGCTTTATCGATGGAATCAGCCAACCGAGCCACTTCCGAGAATCCTCTCGCCTTGGCCCATTCCACGGTTGCCCAACTGGAATCAACACGTCAATGAACCGATTAGCGAGAAGGAACTGTCAGCCCTTCGCACTTGCGTCAATCGTGGGCGCCCGCAAGGCGATGATCAATGGACGGAAAAAAGGGCCGACAAACACGGCGTTTGGGCAACGCTACGACCAGTCGGGCGTCCCCGAAAGAAGAAGCAAACCCCCGTTAAAGGACTGCCAAACATCAATATTACCCCCGTCCCCTTTGTTTCCCGCCAGAAGCGCGACGGGTTTTTGGCTCGTTCCAATTCCGTTACGAGTTGTTTAAGCAGTTCGTCTTGTCCCATCGCGGTAATGTTCTTCGAGGTCGGTTGCTGGGAAAATGGTAATAGCCAAGGAAGTCATTGTATTTGAGTAGATCGCTCCCTGGCATCATGTGGGATCAGTTTATCCTTAGGCCCATTCCAACCCGGAGTAGTGTATGATATCGGTTCTTGATTCTACAGCACTCTGCCCCCCTCACTCGATACCGAGGCACGGTCTCCAAAATGATAGCTCGCTCCCTCTCAAAAACCTACATCTACAAATCGATCCTGACATTTTTCGCCATTTGCATCCTTGTGATTGCGGCCGGTTCTCCTACCGTTGCTCAAGAAAAAATCTTGCGAATCGGGATGATTGGGTTGGATACATCCCATGCACCGGCTTTTGCAAAACTGTGGAACAATCCTGCAGCGACTGGTCTGCTGGCCGACCAGCAAGTCGTTGTGGCGTTTCCGGGTGGTAGCCCCGACATTGAAAGCAGCTATACTCGTGTACCTCAATACACCAAAGACCTCGAGGCACTCGGCGTAAAAATGGTCGGGTCGATCGATGAGTTGATCGCACAAGTGGACGCGGTCGTCATCACCAGCCTCGATGGTCGCCGACATCTTGAACAAGCCATACCCGTATTCCGCGCTGGCAAGCCGCTTTATATCGACAAGCCTCTAGCTGGCTCACTGGTTGATGCCATTGCCATCCAAAAGCTTGCCGAGAAATACAAAGTCAAATGGTTCAGCAGTTCATCATTGCGATTCAGTCCGGGGATTTGGAAATACCGAACCGATCCAAAACGGAAGGACCAAGTTCGTGGGGCAATCGCTTGGAGTCCATGTTCGCTCGAAGCAACGCATCCAGACTTGTATTGGTATGGAGTTCACGGTTGCGAGACTCTCTACACGGCCATGGGGACGGGCTGCAAGCAAGTCACTCGGATTGCTACCACGGGCACCGATTCTGCAGTCGGAGTCTGGGATTCGGGACGGATCGGTGAGTTCCGCGGCTTGCGCGATGGCGCCAAGGAGTATGGCTTGGTCGTTTTCGGCGAATCGAAAGTCGAGGTCGGTGGCAAGTACGAAGGGTACGCACCGCTAGTAGATGAAATAACCAAGTTTTTCGCCGGCGGTGAGGTTCCGATTGCGACCGAGGAAACGATCGAGATGTTTGCCTTCATGGAAGCCGCCGACGAATCGAAACGGCAAGGTGGCTCGCCCGTCAAACTTGCGGATGTCATGGCCAAGGCAACGAAGGAGGCCGAAAAACTCGTAGCCAGCAAGTTGGTGGCAAAGTAGTCGACAAAGAAAATAGTGTTGATGGCAGGCAAGCCATCTCACCCCGCTCGCATGCACGAGTTCAAAGCAGGCGTGCAATTGCTCGCCAAATGCTTAAAAGATGTGCCGGGAGTGAAAGCGGAATCTTTTTGGAAGCCACTCGAGACTCCGGAACAAAAAATGCACCCCCCGAGGGTGGGTGGCTAAGCTGGACGATTTCCTTCGTCGACGGTTGTTGGCGTTCCAAAGCGGTCGCTTACGGCTCGGGGTTAACCGATTGAAAACCGGGATGGAATGCATTGCGATTCCATTCCAAGGCCTCGAAGGTTGTCTCGTGGATGCGGCTTGGTTCTAGCACCGGTTTTTTCTTCCATGAAGATATCGTCTCTAAACCTCGCTCGTCGTTTACCAAACTCGCGTCGATTCCGATGCCTATTTGTTCTAGATTGCCATTGCTTAACTTGACCGTTAAGAAGTCGGAAAGGGTCAAAGAGTCATAGACGTTGTCTTTGCCTCGCAGGTCAATCCATCGCGACAATTCATTGCCATTGTCGCTCTGGTCCCATACCTCCCAGTCATCGCACTCGGAGGCATTCCATTCAATGTAGGATTTGCTTCCTGCAAAGACACATTCTCTGGCGGTGCGAACAAACGGAATCGGAAATGGTTGCGAGTTGCTGAGGCTTACTTTCATCCAGGCTCGCTGCGAATACGCGGTCACGTTTCGAAAATCCATCCGCAATGGCATACCCGTTCGCACGGCGGTTCGGCTTCCATTCATGTCCAACATGGAACCGGCGATTGCCAGCCAACAGTTTCCCATCTGCACTTCAGTCCGAATCGGACTTAAAACTCTCAACCAGTCACACTGTCCTCGAACAAATAGTTGAGTGCAACTAATCCTTGCTGGGAGTTTCGTAGCGTTGCTAGCCAACGCATCTCCGAAATTATCTTGCAATCCAGTGTCGAGCACTACAATCGATGGTAATGTCGCTCCTTGGAGTGCTATCGTGGCGTCCAGCGAAGCAGAGCTAAAAGGACTCGGATCATATGGAACGGTGATAGAACAGTTTTTAAGCTGGAGCAACGCATTAGAACGAACCGAAAAAAGAGAGCGGCGGCGAGACATAGAATGGGGGCGCCAAATCACGTCGATATCTTGAAGCACGAGTTGGTTACCAATGCACTCAATCCATGCCAGCGAGGAAACAGGATCCGTTAGGGACTCTGAGCCTTCAATACTCCATTGGCAGCGCAGTCCAGCATCGCTTTGAATGGTTAGATTGGAATTGACGGACATAGTCGATTTCAAACTGGCCAGCGACGTTGAGAGCGACATGCTCTTAATCACGATCTTGTTGATCTGTGATTGGTTGGCTGCGAGCTCGATGGCTTGCTCAAGCGATCGAACGATCAAGCTGCCTTTTGATCGATCGCTCATGGAGTCGGGATCGACGATGACTGTGTCCCGATCCGAAGGGTTTAGCGAAGATGCGGGAGTTGTTTTCGGAAGGGGACTGGAGTTGACCAAAGTCGACAATTCGCCAGTTGCCGTTGCCGTTGCCGTTGCCTTGGTCGCGGGTTCGGCAGGTTTGACAGTGTTCGCGTGCGTGAACTCTTCGCCTTTCCTCTCCAACTCCGAATCCGACGATGCGGATGCTACTTCGGGAAAGTCGACTTTCGGGATAGGGAATGTCGCGCTTAAGTAGCTACTGCTTTGCAACCAAAGCGTGGTACCGAAAATCGCAGCCAGTGAAATCAGCAGCGGGATCGTTGCTTCAAACCAGGTGCGTTGTGCTGCGGCTGGAAGGTTCGCAGTATTGTCTGAGGCGCTAGCCCATACCAACCCTTCCATGTCGGCGAGCGTTCGCAGGTCATGTATCAGGTCGATTGGTACCTGATACCGGTCGGATGGTTTCTTGGCCATCATCTTGCGCAGGATCGCGATCATGGAATCGCTGATATCCGTTCGGAACAGCCGTGGGTCTTCCGGCATCTTGGTGCCGTGCATTAGAAGTTTCTGAAGTGCAGTGCCCTCCGGAAAGGGTGGCTGCCCGGTCAGCAAAAAATAAAGGGTGCAGCCAAGTGAGTAGATATCGCTGCGAACATCGGCTTGTCGTGGGTCATGCGCTTGCTCCGGCGAAATGTAGTCAAAGGTTCCAAGCGTAACGCCGCTGGCCGTAAGGTCGTTGGTGGATTTGTCGAGTTCGGTGGTTCGGGCCAACCCCATGTCAACCAATTTGGCTTGGCCTGCTTGAGTTACCAAAATGTTGGACGGCTTGATGTCGCGATGGACTACTTTCCTCTCAAATGCATGTTGCAACGACTCTGCAACTTGACGTGTTAAACAGACTGCATCATCGATGGAAAGCAGCCCTTTCTTGACTACGAGTTCGCGAAGATTGGTCCCTTCCACAAACTCGAAGACGATATAGCTCCAATGCTCCGTTTCGCCCACGTAGTAGACGCGAGCGATATTGGGGTGGTCCAGTTTGGCGGCGCTTTGGGCTTCGAATCGGAATCTCCGCATGGCTTCCGCGCCGCGGTCGGCAATCGGCACAACCTTGATCGCAACCTCACGATCTAGTTTCATGTCACGACCGCGGAAGACCGCTCCCATTCCGCCGGTACCCACTAGGGACTCGATTAGGAAATGATCGAGCTGTTGACCAATCAACTGCGAGGCGGATTGCCTGAACCCGACCAGCGAAAACGGCCGATCTTGGCTAGGCGGGACACTTGGTGCATCTAAGAGTTCATCCTGTCGAATGACGGTTTTTTCGGTATCCAGTCGTGAGAACTCAGCCCTGTCGTTTGGTCCAGGCTGGCTTTCATATGTGGATTCGACGGAACTGGACATGGAAAACGCGCCAAGGAATTCGGTGACCCGATAAGTGATGAGCCTTACCATTCTAACCTAGACACCCATCAAGCGTTGTTCCAATCCTGCTCAGTAAAAGGTGATGGGCAAGCTCAAAACAACCATTCCAACCATTCCAACCATCCCAATCATTTCAATCGTTTCAATCCTGTACCACGAAGTGGTAAAACAACAGAGCCCAGGGTCGCGAAGCGGGCGTCGATCTTAAGCTGGGCCGCGAAACACTTTCGCTAGCGTTCCCTAGTAGCGGAATGCGTCCAGCATTTCGTTGGCGTCCAGCATTCACGAAAGCTTTGACAGCTTCCGCTACGATTTAAATCGGCCCGCCTTAAGA
>JANPNA010000096.1:0-24301 GCA_031427235.1 Pirellula sp. | reverse complement strand
TCTTAAGCTGGGCCGCGAAACACTTTCGCTAGCGTTCCCTAGTAGCGGAATGCGTCAAGCATTTCGTTGGCGTCCAGCATTCACGAAAGCTTTGACAGCTTCCGCTACGATTTAAATCGGCCCGCCTTAAGATCGACGCCGCAATGGTGAACACAGGTTTATTTCACGTGTGAGGATTACTTCACGTGTGGCACGCTCTGAGGTACGAAGGGCGTGGGAGTCGCTAGCAGTCGTAGCGACAGTTCATCACGCCCATGGCTTACGCTCTGGGACGTGCCACACGGATTGCAGATAGATTACAGAATTCGATTTCCAACTTTAGAGCCAATCCTATGCGGGCATTAGTCATCGACGATTCCAAGGCCGTACGCCGGATCATCGGAAACATCATGAAAGAAATCGGTTACGAAGTCATCGAAGCCGGTCACGGCCTCGAAGGCTTGGCGCAGCTCGAAGCCAATGGTCCACAGGACATTGTTTTGGTCGACTGGAACATGCCGGAAATGAACGGTCTTGAGTTTGTCAAGGCCGCACGTGCGATTCCAGCTTACTATGACATGCCCATCATGATGGTGACCACCGAGACCGAAATGGAAAAGATGGCTCAGGCGTTTGTGGCGGGCGTGAACGAGTATGTCATGAAACCATTTGACAAGACGATTCTGCTTGAAAAGCTTCGACTCCTAGGTATTGGAGCTTAGACCGCAATGCGTAAGATAAGAGTTCTCATCGTTGACGACTCGACGGTCATACGTCGATTGTTGTCGGATGCCCTGGCTGTGGATCCCGCCATTGAGATTGCGGGCATCGCGGCCAACGGAAAAATCGCCCTTTCGAAGATTCCGCAAATCAATCCCGATGTCATCACCTTGGACATGGAAATGCCAGAGATGGATGGATTGACGACGCTGGTTGAGATTCGCAAGCTCTATCCGAAGCTGCCCGTCATCATGTTCAGCACGCTTACCCAGCGCGGAGCCGAGTCGACATTCGATGCGCTTGCCTTAGGAGCTAACGACTACGTTACCAAACCCGCAAATGTCGGAAGTGTCAACGCTGCGATTCAAAGCGTTCAAAGCGAATTGCTCCCCAAGATCAAGCAGTTCTGTGGCTGCGCGACATCGCTAAACTCAAATGCCAGAAGGACTTCGACCGCATTAAATCGTGTCAGCGGCCTCCCGTTGCTTAACGCACCCGTTGTCTCGAAACCAAGTCGTGTGGACATCGTAGTCATTGGAACATCGACGGGTGGTCCCAATGCGTTGTCGACCATATTGCCGAGAATCCCTGCCCATTTCGCGGTCCCGATTTTGATCGTGCAGCACATGCCCCCGATATTTACTCGTCATCTTGCGGACCGTTTGAATCAGCAATCCAATATTGACATTCGTGAAGCTGCCGATGGAGATCTCGTTGGACCTGGTGGAGCCTGGCTTGCACCGGGTAATTTCCACATGAAGCTGCGGCGCCAAGGAACGCAGTTCAAGGTGGTTCTCAACCAAGACATCCCTGAAAACTCGTGCCGTCCCGCTGTGGATGTCTTATTTCGCTCTGCAGCCGAGCACTTTGGCCCGAACGTACTATCGGTTGTTTTGACAGGAATGGGGCAAGATGGACAGCGCGGTTGTGCCGCCATTCGACAAGTTGGTGGCAGGGTTCTGGTTCAAGACGAAGCGACGTCGGTGGTATGGGGAATGCCCGGTTCCGTAGCGAACGCAGGCTATGCAAACCAGGTCGTTTCGTTAGCCAACATTGCTGATGAAATTATTCTTCAAACTCAATTGGGCAGGACCGTCCGATCGCTAGAAAAGGTAGGATCCTGAGATGAGTATCGCGACGCCAGCAATGAACCCCTGCACGTTCGAATTCCTGAGTAATTTCGTACGAGAGAAATCCGCCATTGTCTTGGACCCAAGCAAAGCCTATTTGGTCGAATCTCGTTTGAGTCCAGTCATTCGCGACAATGGCCTAACGTCCATGGAGGAGCTAGTTTCAGCCTTAAAGAAACCGGGCAGTCGAGACCTGTCGCGACAGGTCATCGACGCAATGACAACCAATGAGTCGAGCTTCTTTCGCGATTTGCAGCCATTTGAAGCTCTTAGATCAATTCTCATTCCTGAGTTCATAGAAAAACGCGCCAAAGAACGGTCGCTAAATATTTGGTCGAATGCTTGTTCGAGCGGACAAGAGGTCTACAGCATTGCAATGCTGCTTCGAGAAAGTTTCCCGGCACTTGGCGGTTGGAAAATACGGCTGATTGCCAGCGATCTCTCGACGGCCATCCTCAAGAAGGCGCAGGAGGGCGTTTTCAATCAAACAGAAGTCAACCGCGGTCTGCCAATGCCGATGCTTTTGAAATACTTTTCTAAGTGTGGGCTTCACTGGCAGATCAAAGAAGAGGTTCGGAAATCGATCGAGTTCCGTGAAGTCAACTTGATCGAGGCCTGGCCTTCTTCCTTACCGACAATGGACATCGTGTTTCTGCGAAATGTGTTGATCTATTTTTCGCCGGAAACCAAAACCAAAATTCTCAACAAAGTTCGACTTGTTTTGCAAACAGACGGGTGCCTGTTCCTTGGAGGGGCTGAAACCACCATGAACTTGAATACAAAATTCGTGAGATCATCGGTTGGAAAAACTTCCTATTACCGCCCGACCGGTACTCATAGCTGAATTCGTAAATCACAACAACATTCAATCCGGACACGATTATGATCTCGAACGAAGACATCTTTGCAATCGTACAAAGCATACTTTCCACAATGCTTGAACTCGAAGCGATTCCTTGCGTGCTATCGCCAACCGAAAAAAGACAGCATCAGGTCACGGGCTGCATTCAAATAAGTGGCCAGTGGCAAGGTGCGGTCGTGGTTCAAAGCTCTGACGATTTGGCAAGGACATTTGCTGGCCGACTCCTTCAAGAAAGCGGTGACAGTCTTACCGAAGCGGACATAAGGGATGCGTTCGCCGAAATGACGAATATGATTGGCGGAAACATCAAAGGACAAGTTCCCGGTCCGTCGTTACTCTCGATCCCATCGGTCACCACGGGACAGGATTTTGACTTCCATCTTTCGAGTGCGACAACGATTCGCGATCTCGCGATTGAGTGCCACGGAGAGACTCTTCGAATCATGCTGTTTGAAGAGGATCGGTCGCACGCGAACCGGTTCGCAGGACTCGCCAACAATTGATCGACCAAAGGCTCTTAAGGGAGAAACCGATGCGAAAAATCCTTTCGATATTCTTACTTGTCTCTGCTTGTATCGCCCCATGCGGCTTCGGGCAAGATGGCGCCCGCGATTCGAGTTCCGCCATCGACGGAATATGGGGATTTCAAACTCCAAGCCAATATAAGATCTTGCCCAGGCCTGTGACGCATTCGAATAAAGGCCAACCGCACACGAACCTGCCTGCAGCGAACAACATAGAATCTAAGCCAATACAGCCGTACGCCTATGGTTGGTTTGGTACGAAATCGTCACCGCAATGGTCGCGCCAGTTCGGTCATCAAAAAGCCTACACACAGTGGACGCTTCGGTAAAACGTGAAAGATTGCAAGCGGATGAGTTGAATTACCAAGGTTCCCGGCGCGATCGCCAACATTGATACTTGGCTTGGCATGCAACGTGCACTACATTGAAGATCCTACCAACTGAGAATTTTTGACAGATCACTAATCACTAATCGCTAATCGAGAGGAATTGACTATGGCCGCAGAATTTACAACCGAAGGTTTTGATGTTGATGTTTTGGGAGCCGCCACCCCTGTTCTCGTCGACTTTTGGGCAACGTGGTGCGGTCCATGTCGGCAAATCGCTCCAGTCATTGATGAACTCGCCATCAAATACAAAGGCAGCGTCGTTGTCGGCAAAGTCAACGTCGAAGAGCAACCCGACCTAGCCCAGAAATACGGAATCAACGCGATTCCGACCTTGTTGCTATTCAAAGGTGGCGAAGTCGTCGAGCGATTCCAGGGCGTTCCACCTCGCAGCAAACTCGAAGCTGCACTGGATTCCGCTAAGGCGTAGTCGCATCCCAGTGTAGCATCCCAGTGTAGCACGGCACTCCGTGCCGTGATTTTGTCATTGTCGCCTTTCGCTCCGCGAAAGTGCGCCTCGTTAACACACTTTTGCGGAGCAAAAGGCGACATTGGCGAGCACAATCACAAGCGAGCTACACTCAGCGCGGTCGTGTTGCGTTCTTGTTTCCAGCAGGATCGGGCTGCTGGGCTTTCCGGGCACTCGGTTGGTTGTTTGGCGCAGGTGGCTTGGTCTGCGTTGTCGGGGCAGCGGGCTTGTTCGCAGGTGACTTAGAAGTTTGTTGAGGCGGGGCCTTTGTTGCAAGCAAATCTTCCAACGCTTGTTCCATCTCCTTGCTAAAGTGGGAAGTCCTTTTGACAACCTTGCCATCACCACCGATCAAAATGGTGACCGGCACGCTTAGTACACCCAGTCCCACGGCCAAGTCGCTCTCAAAGCCACCTTGCTCTTGCACATGTGGCCACGGAAACGACTTGCTGTTTGCTAGGAACTCGGTAGCGACCTTTGGCTCGGTGTCTAAGTTGACACCAATAATTTGCAAATTCTGTCGTGCGTATTTGGCTTGTAGCTTGCGGAGTTCGGCCATGTCGTCCTTGCAAGGACCACACCATGATGCCCAATAGTGGACCAAGATTGGGCTCTTTGCCATCGTTTCTGTATCGATTTGTTTGCCATCCAGTGTCTTGCCGGCTAGGCCGAATTGTCGACCCTCGAGGCTCAGTCTTGCAATCGCTCCAGCCGCCTTTTTGCCTTGAATGGTTTGCGAGAATTTTGATGCAACCAGGCCGTACCACTTTTCCGCTTCCGCTTCATTACCTGCAAGTTCATGGTTCAATCCGATTTGAATCATGGCATCGGCTGCGTCGCTGCTCTCCGGATAGTCTCGGGCAAACTCCTCAAGGTTTTCCATGTACTCCACTTGGAGTTTCGCGAAATCGACTTTGTCGCCAGTACTCTTCAAAGTGTAATCTGTGCTAATCAGCCTGTAGGCAATGTAGGGAGCCAGCTCTTTGCCCTTGGGCATGTTGCTAAGTTGAGATTCCAGTTGACGCAACATGGAGACCCCCTCGGGATATTCCCCTGACTGCGCCGCAGAACTAACCGAGTCAGCAAACTGCTTTACCCAAAGTTCCATCTGGTCGGTTCCCTTGTTTGCGACGACCAGTTTTTGCAAGACTTTGGCTTTGTCGTCGTGCAACTGGCTTCGATCGCCTGTTTCGTCCTTAAGAGCGCCATCGATCCGTTCGAGTTCCGTGAGCAGTCGTTGGACTTCTTGCGATAACCCACTTTCTGATGCGGAGCTTCCGACGCGGTTGCTTGCGGATGCAGGGAAGAATAGCCCGCTGTCAGCCAACACGGAATCGCTACTAATCGTGCGAGGTAGGTCGGCCAATCGCCATGCGTTTCCGATTTGCACGAGGGTTCCTACCATCAGTTGTTGGCTGGTCCCGTCGTTGTCGACGATTGCAATGACATTTTCGTACGCGACAATATCTTGGGATGCACCCTCAGTACCAGCCGGTACGATTCCCGGTTTGTCAGCGGCGAAATGAGCCCATTTGCTACTGACGCTGATCATCTTTTGGCTCTTGGCAAACTCAGCAAAGCCTTTCTTTGCGTTTTCCAGTCGGGTAGTCAACTGGTCCCCTTTGTCCTCACCTAGTCCGAGCATCTTTAACTCGGCATCTGAAACCAAAAGCCTTCGAAATCGTTCATCATCTCGCAGCTTGATCGCTTCGACGATTTCCATCGTCACTTCTTCCGCCGAAATGAGTTTCCATTGCTCGATCTTACCGTCTTCGTTTTTATCGATTCCCCAGCGAGTGCCGGCAGTGCCAAGCCAACGGTATTGATCCGCAGCACCGTTGAAATCGCTGTCGATGTCTCGATAGACTTCGATTCCGTCTTTGTAGTAACACCACTGATCGACTTGGCGATCGTTATTCCCGTCCGCGAAACGGCGCAGCGGATGACCGTCGGGGCTGTAGATCACCAGCCCTTCAAAGCCATTACGCGTTTCATACTTGCTGGTGCAAGCATCGATGTCTTTTTCGGCTACTTTGTCGTAGGACACATTGCTTTGACGCGGGGAATAACCCAGGGCTTTGACGACTTGAGGATCGCGTTCAACGGCAACGCTGGTGGCAAGACAGAGAGTGCCTACCATGCTCGCCGAGGATACCCATCGAACGCTTGATGCAATCCATCGTACCAGTTGCGCTTTGCTGACTTGACTCATTCACCTAGCTCCTTTTGCGTTCGATATTGGGGCGTCGAAACCTTACTCGACAACACCCTGACTATCTGTATCGTCTGTTCAATCGTTACTCTTTGCGCAAGTCTAACAAAAGGACCTGGCAATTTTCTAGATTGCTTCAGAACCAAGTTCTCGTGGCTTTACCAACCCCCCCCACTTCCACATTTTGTCATTTCTCCAATCCACCGGCCATGCTTCCTCGTTCGAATCTGAGGCGAGAATTGCGATCGCGCCGGTTGGCATGGAAACAGGCGTTCCGTTAAGTTTGCTAGCTAACGCTTCCATGCCAGGATTGTGCCCCAGCACCATAACGCATCGGGCAGACTCATCCACGCATGAGGCATCGATTGCGATTGAGAGAATTGTAATGTCAGAGGCCAGGTACAATCGGTCTTCGACGTGCACACACGGCAAGAGAAGTTTGGGGATTGAGGACCGAAGGGCGGTCCAATGCTCCATCATTAATTCGAGAGTTTGCTGCGTTCGAATGGCGCTGCTGCAAAGTACGAGATCAGGCAGTCGATCGTGTATTACCAACCAGTTTGCAACCGTGGGGGCCGTCGCTCGACCCCGAGCATTGAGTGGCCGGTCTTTGTCGGCGAGACTTGAGTCGTGCCAATCGCTTTTTGCATGACGCATAAGGAGAAGATGTCGCGTCATATAGGGTTCCTTGAAATGCGGACGGCCGTCGCCTGCGTCTCGGGGTTAAACGATTAACGCCCGAGGAATGGTTGGTTTGGTTGGTTTGGTTGGCCTAACTGCGGATTATAGTAGCCTGGATTCGGTTGAGCAGGCTGTAGGATTGGGTAATTCGGCGGCTGGCCTTGAACGAAGGTCCCTGGGGGTGGGCCATAGCCAGGTTGCATTCCGTTTGCGGAAAGCGGTACACCAACGGGTGGACTGGGCTGAATCGGCTGGCCGGGTTGCCCTGTGTACGGATACGCTTGATAGGGCTGCTGGTATTGCTGTGGATAAGGATTGTAAGCGTTCCGATTGGCACATCCAGAAGTCCACGACAGGGTGCTGCAAATGGCCAAAACCATAAGTAATCTTTGAATCCTCACGATCGCCACCTCATTGCAACTACTTCTTGTTCCAAAACTACGCGTAGTCGATGGTCGCAGAATTCTCGGCTTGGCGTCTACAGCAATTTCCATTCGGTCAAAAAACCGGTAGATTGCTCGCATTCTCGATTGCCTCGCTCCCCTTTGCACCAGCCAATTTCATGACACAGAACGCTCTTTGGGCCGTTTCTCCTATCGATGGTCGCTATTCCCAACAAACCTCGGAACTTGGCCCTTACTTTTCCGAAGCAGCCTTGATTCGGTATCGACTTCGGGTTGAATCAGAATACTTCATTGCACTTTGCGAGTTGCCTTTGCCGCAATTGAAACGCGTTTCGCCGGCATTTTTTCCGAAGCTTCGCAGCAGCCTCTTTGAAGCCTTTACGGAGGCTGACGCGTTGAGCATCAAGGAAATCGAACGCACAACGAACCACGATGTCAAAGCGGTCGAGTACTTCATGAAAGACAAACTCGACGAAATAGGCTTGGCGGACGTGAAGGAGTTCGTGCACTTCGGTCTTACATCGCAGGACATCAACAACACTGCTACGCCACTCCTTCTAAGGGAAGCGCACTTTGCCGTTCTGCTGCCAGCCTTGAACCAGGTGACTGAAAAACTGAGTGCTATGGCAGTCGAGTGGGAGGCTGTCCCGATGCTTGCTCGAACGCATGGACAACCCGCCTCACCGACCCGGCTTGGCAAAGAAATCCGCGTCTTTGTCGAGCGCATTGAGCAGCAGCAGCGGTTGCTAGAGCAAATTCCTTTCTCGGCCAAGTTCGGTGGTGCAACCGGCAATTTCAATGCCCATCATGTGGCTTATCCGGAGCATGACTGGAATGCCTTTGGGAATCGATTTGTTGCATCCCTTGGGCTTCAACGCTCCAGTCCAACGACGCAAATCGAGCATTACGATAACCTTGCCGCTTATTTCGATGGCCTAAAGCGCATCAATACGATTCTGATCGATCTTTGCAGGGACTTTTGGACGTATATCTCGATGAACTACTTCCGCCAGCGGATCAAGGCAGGCGAAGTGGGCTCGTCCGCGATGCCCCACAAAGTCAATCCGATCGACTTCGAAAACGCGGAAGGCAATTTGGGCATTGCGAACGCATTGTTCGAGCATCTGAGCGCCAAACTTCCTATTTCCCGGTTGCAACGGGACTTGACCGATTCGACGGTTTTGCGAAATATCGGCGTGCCTATCGCGCATACATTGATCGCGTGCAAATCAACCCTGAAAGGCTTGAACAAAGTGCTGCTCAATGAGGCCGTTATGCATGCCGATCTCGAGGCGAATTGGGCCGTCGTGGGCGAAGCGATTCAGACCATTTTGCGCCGCGAGGGGTATCCGGAGCCTTACGAGGCGCTGAAAGGCTTAACTCGGACGAATGAGGCAATCAACGGGAGTACGATCGCGCAGTTTATTCGGTCGCTCAACGTCTCGGAAGCGATTAAAGCAGAACTGGCTAGGATAACGCCGTTCAATTACACTGGGATTTAGCTTTATGGAGTGCTCCGATTCATCGGAGCTTTTAGATCACGCTGCGTACAACCTGCCAAAGTGCATGTACCGAATCACAACCGTACGAAAAATTGATCGTTGGTGATCGCCTCTCGACCGCAAAGATGCGATTCCCACAGTAAGCCGTGCGGTCTTAAAGCTGGGATGAATCCCAGCACTCCAAATTCCCCTGAAAATTGACCGAATGCTACGCGTGTTTTATTAAGAAGGCGTTAAAATTAAGCTGTCTCAAAGCTAGAGGGATGGTAAATATCCCCCGAGGTAAACTCGGGGGCATTTAACCGCCCGTTCCGCGGTTGATCGTCCAGGTCGTGCCTTCTTTGCCGTCCTGCAACGCGATGCCAATCTGGGTGAGCCCGTTGCGAACCGAATCGGACATGGCGAAATCTCGTTTAACCCTTGCTTCCGCTCGCACTTGAATCAAGAGTTGCATTAGGCCGTCCAGGACTTCCATTGTCCCGTCGTTGTTATTCGACTGCTTGGGTGGCTTAATGAAAACACCGAGAATGGATCCTAGTTCCTTGAGAATGCTCATGCCGGTGACGAGCAACGCAATGTACTCAGGGGTCCGTTTGGCGGCCTCTTCGAGTTGTTCACCGTCGATGAATCGATTCATCGACCTAGCGATTTCAAACAAATCGCCAGTCGCACCGCCTGTATTAAAATCGTCGTCCATCTTGGTCAAAAAAGACTCACGCAATCGAACGACTTCCGCAATCGCTTCGTTCTTGGTTGTAGGAGCCTTAAACGTGTCGCGATGTTGGTTGTAGGGCAACTGGCTTGCATCGTAGAACGAGAGCCCCGAAAGGCGTTCAAAACGTTGGATCAAGCGATAAAAGGTCTCTAATGATGTGCCTGCTTCGGCCAGTGGTTCTTCTCCAAAAAGGGTCGTGGAGCGGTAGTGCGAACGCAACAGAAAGAATCGAATGCGTTCGCCCGTATGACGTTCGATCAGTTGGGCCAATCCACCCGCACCCTTGCTGCGGGAAATTTTGGTGCAAGCCGTATCGGTCGGCTCGGCTGCTGCGGCATCGACGGTTGTATTTGCTGGAGTCTCATTGCGGTCGTTCTTGCCGCCGACTTTGCCTTTGGCGTCAGCCGCTTGCATGAGTCCATTGTGGAGCCAATAGGTGACCATGGGTTGCCCGTGGCAGCAGCGGCTTTGGGCCAATTCATTCTCGTGATGGGGGAATACGAGATCCAGACCGCCTCCGTGAATGTCGAAAGTCTTGCCCAAGATGCGGCGGCTCATGGCGGAGCATTCGATATGCCAGCCTGGCCGACCTAGTCCCCAGGGGCTTTCCCAACTCGGCTCGTCCGGCTTGGCCGACTTCCACAACGCAAAATCCCCCGGCGAACGCTTGCGAGAAGCGGCACCGCCACCGTCCCCTTGTTGGGAATCGGCTGAGCGGTTGCTCAAGCGTCCGTACTGATTGTCTTTCAAAACATCGAAATACACGTCGCCGCCACTCACATAGGCGAAATCGAGCACGATAAGTTCCTGAACGAATTTTATGATTTCGTCCATGTTGTCGGTCGCCCTGGGCAAATGATCGATTTGATCGACGCCGAGCGACTGAAGATTTGCCAAGTAATCGGCGGTCATGGCGGTGGCGAGTTGGAACATGGAAATTCCCTTTTCGCGTGAACGATTGATCAGTTTGTCGTCAACGTCCGTTATGTTGACCACCCAAGTCACTTCATAGCCGCAATATGCTAAAAATCGCTTGATCGTGTCGAAAATAACCGGACCAACCATATGTCCGATATGGGCTTCTGCGTAGACGGTTGGGCCGCAAAGGTACATGCCCACTTTGCCAGGCTGCAACGTTTGGAACGGCTCTTTGTTTTTGGAGAGGGTATTGTAGATTCGAATCGTGTTGGTAGTCACGGTGGCGCAGGCAATTGAGGTCATGAGGACGGGAAAAAAGGGATCACTAAGTCTAGCAAATCCACAGCAATCCGGGATGGTATGCCCAGGCAGTTGCAAAGTACAGGTCATTTTCGCGCAATTCGTCCGTCGAAATGGTTGCGAAAAAGAGCCATGGGAAGTCATACTCTTCATCCACGAAAACGAATGTGTCCCAACGGTACTTACACGCCTTACATTGAACCATCGAAACCATGTCGCAATTTGACCCAAAGAATCCCCAAAATCCGTATGCTGGATCTGTCAACGCCAACACTCCGATCGGCAATCGACCACCTGGGTCCGCCAACGAAGGGGACGCAACCGGCGGAATCATCCCGTACAAAAACCCGAAAGCCTTGATCGCTTATTATTTGGGGATCTTGAGTGGGCTACCTCTCATTGGTTTCCCGCTTGGGATTGCAGCCTTTGTCCTCGGTATCATGGGACTAAGGGATCGGAATCGCAATCCGGTGATCAAAGGGAGCGTACATGCAGGCATCGGGATCGGATGTGGCTTGCTGTTTACCTTGATTTGGGGCGTTTTGATTTTGGCGATAATTATTGGGCTCATTAGCGGTCTTGCGAGTAGGCGATAGTCATTCATGATCGGCCAAGAATCGATAAAACCGGACCATGGTCCAGTTCAAGTCTTAACGCGGAGTCTGGACGTGATCTCGGAGGGCGCAACTACGCCGACAGGAGCAGCATTCCTACGCGGATGGGATCGATTTAGCCTAAGGCACTTGCTCCTGTGGATGATCGGGATTGCACTAGCAACAGGCTACTTCCGAGGCTTGGGGGCGATACGCATGGCGATGATGGACACGTATTCACGTTCGGAAGGTAGTTTTCTCTCCGATTTTTTTAGTGCATGGCTTGTTGGTACTCTTGAGTATCAGGACACAGCATTGGCAATTGCCGCTGGCTCGATACTCGGTTTGGGGATGCCGGCAATATTGACAGGCCCAGCGAACTCAAAATTTTTCGAGCATCCTGCACGCATTCTCTTTTCGGTATGCATTGCACTTGTCGGGACAGCAATCGCCTCTGATTTGATTTGGTTAGGGGGTGATGGCACTTTCTTGTATCTCGATCCAGTGACTTGTTCGATGGTGGCAGCGGGGGTCGGTTTTGTTTGGTCACTTTATGCGTTGCTTCGATCGCGGGTTGGCTGGGCTTGGCGAGTGGCTGTATTGTTGATTTGCCTTTCCTACGCATCTCAATTCTGCTTGGACGGTCAGTTGGCGTCGGTGTTTTTGCCGACATCAAGCCTCGGCGCTGGACGCAGATATGCTTCGTACGATTTCTACACGCCCTACTCCGTAGAGAATTTCAGGGTGTCTGGCGTTGCGGAAACGCTTCTAGGCTGCGGAATTGCTTTTGCAATCCTAGTAGCTGGCATCCTTGAGATTGCCGTCGGACGATTCAAAGACTGGAGGACGTGGACGGCATCCTTGGTCATCCCAATTTGCATTGTGCTGATCGCTACTCCATGGATCTACGAGATGGTCCGAAGTTATCGACTTGATCCATTGAGTGGAGTGTGACGTGACGATTCATCACGGCGGGGACCGCCGTGCCACACTGGCTTCGCTTTTTCGGAGGTATTCCTCGAGCGACTGGCTTTCTGGATGCTTCTTGTTGGCGCAGGGCGAATTGGCCAGTTGGTTCAAAAGCTCTTCGTTGGAAAGACCTGCTAGGTCTGATTTCTTTTGGCTATTCGTTTTAATATTAAGAGGCTTGTCGATTTCAGGATCCATCGTTTTGGCCAAGTCGTTAATGTTGTGGTGAATAATCCTCATCGTTGGTAATCTTTATCGTACACGAGGGCATGTTTTTTTGGCATACTTCAACGTCGACATCCGAATTGTATCCGTGAATCTGAAGCGACCGCAACGATGGGTTATTCAATCCATCCAGCCATTTTTGAGTTGAACGGCAATAATAAAACGATGCTGTCTTGAGTGAGGGCATTTGATTGATTATTGGCACAATTTGATCGACATCGTGCGAATACGTGACTTGCACTTCCACGATGTTCGGAAAGCGAGCCAATGCAGAATAGTCACCCGTCTGCGTGGATGAAAGACAAACCATTTTGATTCGATCCGCCAGCTTCGCATCCGCCACAACGCGATCAAGAATTTCCGGATAATAGGCGTATAATTTCGACTCGTCGGACTCCCGGAGCGCTTGGTAATCCCGTTCAATGCGATAGGCAAGCTCGACTCGACGAATCACCGGAATTAGCACTAAAAGGGCGATGACAGCAATTGCCAAAACGCTCAAGCATCCGATTGGTATTTTGTATCGCAGTTGCATTGTTTTCTTGACTGTCGTAGCTGAATTCGTGAGAATTCAAATAGGCACTGAATTCTGACACTTTTGGGCGAACACCATTACCGCTGGCCACAATGTGAGTTATTCTATTCGCCCGGTGTTTCAACGGAACCCATCCAAGAGTCTGCCACCTTATTTCAAAATATTATCGACCACTTGGCAGCTGGACAATAATGGAACGCACTTAGAAGAGTTAGCTTGTCACCGCTAGGAAACCGCCCGTGTCGACTTTCGCTCCTAGGCTGTGAGCGTGCCACACCGAAATTGTCGCCTTTCGCTCCGCGAAAGTGCGAGTGATTGCGTACTTTTGCGGAGCAAAAGGCGACAATAAACCCACGAACCAGTGAACAGATCTGATCCATGTCCAACCTACCCACCACGCCCGCTTGTCCAACCTCCCCATTGCCACCCCTGGACGAACTTCCGATCGATTCGATCTTGTTCGTTTCGTTTGGAGGTCCGGAGGGGATGGAGGACGTCCTGCCGTTCTTGGAGAATGTGTTGCGGGGCAAAAACGTGCCTCGAGAACGGATGCTTGAAGTTTCCGAGCACTACAAACAGTTTGGCGGCGTCAGCCCCATCAACGCACAGTGTCGGCAGTTGATTGCGGCCATTGAGCAAGAGTGCTCAAGCCGAAAACTGGATTTGCCGATCTATTGGGGAAATCGCAATTGGCATCCCATGTTGACCGATACGCTCGGCAGGATGGCTGGCGATGGACGCAAGCGTGCGATCGCTTTTTTTACCTCGATGTTCAGTTGCTACAGTGGGTGTAGACAATATCGGGAGAATATCGCAGCCTCGCAGACGACGGTCGGCGATAAGGCACCGCTGATCGAAAAGATTCGAAAGGGTTTTAACCACCCTGGTTTCATTGCCGCACAAAAGGACTGTTTGGAACAGGCACTAGCCAAACTGCCTGAGGAAGTGAGGGACGAAACGTTGGTTCTTTTCAGTGCGCACAGTATTCCCAAAGCGATGGCGGACAATTCACGTTATGAGGAACAACTGCGAGACGCTGCCAGACTTGTTTGCCAGGCGGCAAATCATGGACCGTGGGAGTTGGTATTTCAGAGCCGATCTGGTCCCCCGCAACAGCCCTGGTTGGAGCCGGATGTTTGCGACCGAATCGAGCAGTTGCATGCCGAACGAGGGATCAAGCATTTGGTGATACAGCCTCTGGGCTTTATTTCCGACCATATGGAGGTACTGTTTGACTTAGACCACGAAGCAGCCGAGGTTTGCAAGGAAAAGGGGATTCCGTTTGTTCGTGCGGCCACGGTAGGTGTTCATCCGCGTTTTGTTGAGATGATCGTTGATTTGATCGAAGAGCGATTGAACTTGGATACGGAGCGTCCGTTCATTGGCGCATACGGCCCAAGTCACGATTTATGTCCAGCCAATTGCTGTATGTATCCGCAGGTGCGACGAACGTAGGCGACGTTGCTCCGCGACGCGCGGTCCGTGGAGCCGTGTAGCCGGAATAACCCAGACGAATCGCCTACCAAAAAACGATTCCCGCAATACTTAGGCGGCTGCGCACTTTCGCAGAGCGAAAGGCGACAAACTTTCGCTCGTCGACAGCGGCTCTAGGCTGCTTTTGTTTTGGCGAGTCTGTCGGCAAAGGGAATAATGGACCGGCTAGGACGGTTGATGGCGATTTGCTCCAGGATGCGAGCGGCCACCTCGAGAGCTTGATACCCTTGCTCGCCTGTGACAGTTACTGCAATGCCTGATTGGATCGCATGGACAAATTCCTTTTGCTCCAACTCGATCGCGTTAGCGGGTGCAGCCTTGTGCTCAACTTTGCAAAGCCAATCCACGAAGAGGCACTCCTTTACTTTAGCGCGCTGGTCCGCCGGCAGTTGATCTGCTTGTCGAGAGCCGTTGGCCACGTCGTCGACGGCACACGTTTGCGAAACGGTATTCAATGTGAAATCGATTTCGGTTAGCCCGTCATCGGCGTACACCTGCATGGTTCTCTTCGGTACCGGTGAAATTCTTGAAGCTCGCAAATTGGCGATAGTCCCGTTGCGAAAACGGAGGCAAGCGGTCGCAAAATCCTCGTTATCGCCAAGCACGCTCCATCCGTAAGCCGAAACCAGATCGACGGGCGACTTGACCGCGCTGAGAATGAGGTCGATATCGTGGATCATGAGATCCATAACGATTCCAATATCGGTGCTTCGACCGGTATAAGTTCCCTCGCGGGCAGCCTCGACGTAGCGAATCGTATTGTTCGAGAATTGCATCGACGCGAATTGCCATGCGGGATTAAACCGCTCGACATGTCCTACTTGAAGTGTTCGGTTGTTGGCTTTTGCCAAGTGCACGAGTTCGCTTGCTTCTTCCAGCGTACTTGCGATGGGTTTCTCTATCAAAACGTGAATGCCGTGACACAAACACCAGGCCCCGATTTGGTGATGGAGAAAAGTGGGAGCCGCGATGATGGCTCCATCGATGGCTCCAGCCAACTCTCGGTAATCGGCCACGGCGGGCGCGTGCAATTGGGACTCTACGTATTGCCGGGAATCCGACGACGGGTCAGCGACCGCAGTCAATTCACACGAGGTGTTTGAGGCGATGAGCTTGGCATGGATGCGACCGAGATGACCACCCCCGATCACTCCAATTCTGGGCTTCCTTGCATCGGACGAGTTTAGGTTTTGGATCATGATTTTGTTGGCCGGTAGCCTTCGCCGTCGGTACAAGTGAATCGCAGTAATCGATGGGTTTTGCGAGTGCGCACTTTCGCGGAGCGAAAGGCGACAATGTGCTTATGCTGCGGCTGAGGCAGATCGGCGATCGCGTCCTCGACCGTGTCGACCCAATTGTGAATCATCGATGAACGCAAAGAGGATATCCAATTCCGGGGACAATACTCCGTTGACTTGAAGAATCTCTCGCGCATGCTTGACGCCCACTTTGGAACGGTAGAGCAACTTGTGGGCTTCGCCAATCGTACGGATTGCGGCCACCGAAAAATTCTTGCGTTTTAGGGCAACGACGTTGACGCATCGTGGTCTTGCGGGAAACCCCTCGGCCAACATGAATGGCGGTATATCTTGCAGGACTCGCGAAAGTCCACTAACAAAGCTGTAGCAGCCGATTGACGCAAAGTGGTGAACGGCTACACCGCCGCTCAAGGTTGCATCGTGTTCGACTCGAACGTGGCCGCCTAGCATGACGGTATTGGCCATGATGACTCGGTCCTCGACAACGCAATCGTGAGCAACGTGGGAGTTGGCCATGAAATAACAGTCGCTACCGATCGACGTAACCCCTTCGTCCTTTTCTGTGCCTCGATTGACCGTCACGCATTCGCGAAAGACGTTGGCATCACCGATGACCACTTGGGTCGGCGATCCTTGGTAGGAAAGGTCTTGAGGTTCGCCACCGATGACGCAGCCAGGAAAAAAACGGTTGTCTCTGCCGATCGTGGTATGTCCAGTCAGGGTAACGCTGTTTTCCAAGCGCGTACCGCGACCGATTCTGACATTGGCACCAATGACGCAATGGTGGCCGATGCGAACATCTTCATCGAGTTCGGCGCGAGGATCCACCACCGCGGTATGGGCGATTATTGTTGGCATGAATTGATTTCCGAACGTGTCTGATTGATTGATTTTTTTGTATTTCGTGCACTCATGCTGCAACCTTATTGCGCACTGGCACTTGCGAGTTTTTCAACTTGTGAACCGATTCGGCAAGGTAACCGTTGAGGATGTGTCCGCTTCGATGTGCGATAATCTTTCCTTGAACTCGAAATCCGCAAAGGGACAAGTCGCCAATCAGATCGAGAAGTTTGTGTCGCGAGCATTCGTCGTTAAATCGCAGAGAATTATCGATGGGGCCACTAGGACCGAAGACGACTAAGTCGCGATAGGTGACGTGCGACGCGATCCCTTGCGATTGAAGTCCACGGGCTTCGCTCTCCGTCATGAAAGTGCGAGCGGGAGCGATAGCGTGCGAAAAAGAATCTCGCTCGAGTTTATACGTGAAAGTGGACGCAGGGATCGGACTGTTTGGCCCGTAATCGAGTTGGTATTGAATGGTTAAGCCGGGGTCGGAGGACGGGACGGCCATGATCCATTGACTGTCCGTGCCAACACGAAACGGCAACGTCAACGCCACTTCGGTGCAGGAAGCAGGTTGCTTGCGGATGCCAGATCGTTCCAAGGCGATTGCAAAAGCCATGGCGCTGCCGTCCATACCGGGCATTTCTGGTGCATCGCATTCTACGATGCAGTTGTCGATATCCATGGCATAGAGCGCGGCCGTGACATGTTCCACCATTTCGACATGGCATGACTTGCTTACAAGCGTTGTTCTAAGGCTTGTATCGCGACGGTTGTCAGCGCGAGACTGGATCTCGGGGCGGCCAGGAAGGTCGACTCGACGAAAGAGGATTCCCGCGTTTGGCAAGGCTGGCAGAAAGGTCAATGTGATAGGCCGGCCGGACCAATAGCCGCGACCGCTCACATGGGCCATGTGCTCTATCGTTTGCTGGAATCGAATCTGTTGCATGCGTGACGCCGAAATCCGTTTCGTGTCCGTGGTATAAAAGTAAGGATAAGGGTTCATCCTGAACCCAGTCTCCAGCCTCACCTCCTCAAAATAAGGAAGTGAGTGAATGGAAAAACACTTCAAATTACTTGAGATTTTTCGAGTTCATGGGTGGAGATGCTACGCGATTCCCTGGTGCATTTGGCGTAGTCGACACAGGAACTGCTTTCGCTGGTTCGTCCCGTTTGAGGACGGCGAGAACCACTTCGGTTACGTCGATGCCTGGATTGAAATACAAAACATCTCGCTGGATTCCGAAGTTGACCGATTGTGGCTTCTTGGCGTCCATTTCGTTTTGTTCGCGGCTATATCGGAGCACCACATCGTATTGATAGTGGCTAGCAACGGCCTTGATGGCTCGATTGATCGACTCGTAGGAATTCAAGATGACGCTGGCTTGCTTTTCGGCGAACTCCTTTTCTTTCCCCATGAAGTCGACTCTCAGCTTGCTTTCTTGGCTGATGAGGCTTTCTTGCTTTTGCTTGAACTGCGGTGTGTCCGCTTCGAACATCTTGCCGATGGCGTCTTGGTCCTTGAGCAACGCAGTACGACGGCTTTCGATATCTTCTTGAGCCTGAGTCATCTCCGCTTTGATGCCTTCCATGTTGGCATTCATGTTGGGATGGTTTTTTAGAATGTATCCGACATCGACTAGTGCGATGCTGGAAGGGCCGACTTTAGGGCCGGCGGGTGCGGCCTGGGGCGAACCGGCTGGGGCTTGGCCCAAAGCGGCAGGCACGGCAAAACAGCCCATGAGAGCGATTGTCGCGATTGAAATTCGAAAATGCACTTGTCAGCACTCCTTGCTAAGTGAATTGAGGGCGGTCGAGTTTAATCTCAACGGCTTTGCGGAAAACACTCCATCGTTTTCCATTTGAGTTATGCCGACCAGGTAAGTCGCCACACTGTTTCATCCGCGATTCTGACAATTCGGTTATTCCGCGTAAATAGCGATCTGGCAGAACTATTCAGTAAGCACGACTTTCAGTTCCGTTTTTTCCGCACCCCGTTCCACCAAGATTGTGACCGTATCTCCTTTTTTCAGTTTTTGGAGGATGCGATCTAGTTCCGCTCGGCTGGTCGTCTCATCGTCGTTTATTTTTAAGATTTTGTCGTCGGGTTGAAGACCCGCTTGGATTGCCAACCCGCTTGAGAGAATTCTGTCCACAATAACGCCGGTCACATTCGTTTTCAATCGCGCACCAAGTCGGGTTCGTTTAGGGACACTAGCTTGCGGATTGGCTCGACCCTTGACTTTGACGAAGGTTAGCTTCGAAGGATCGGTGCTAATTCGATTCGCAATCCCTGTCACCATTTCGGTTATGCGTTCGATACCATTTAGATTGATTTTTTCAAAATCGTCGCTTGGACGATGATAATCGGTATGCAATCCGGTGAAGAAATGCAACACAGGGATGTTTTTTTGAAAGAACGATTGGTGATCGCTCGGTCCCATGCCTTCGGGTAGTTTCTGAACCGAGAATGCTAGCGATTCGTTTGCCTGGCTGATCATTGCATCGAATTCCGTTGCCGTACCGGTCCCATAGATAGTTAGATCGTTATTGGTGAGTCTGCCTACCATGTCCATATTGAGCATTGCCACGGTATTCTCGAGCTCAAAGCGAGGGTGGTCTACGTAGTATTGACTACCCAGCAGTCCGCGTTCTTCTCCGGAGAAAGCGATGAAAACAAGCGTGCGTCGAGGCACATCTGGGCCTGCCTTTTTTGCCAAAAGACTCAATTGCCTAGCGGCTTCGAGCAGGCAAACGGTACCCGAGGCGTTGTCGTCGGCGCCGTTGTGAACTGCGATGGTTCCGGGTGCTAGCGACCCAGGACCACCCATTCCGACGTGATCAAAATGAGCACCGAGAACTAGGTACTCGTTCGCCAATGCACCTTGACCTGGTAGGACGCCCACCACGTTCATCGACGGCAACTTTTTGAGCGAGACCGTTCCCTCCGCTTTCCAACCCGCCATCTCGAAGGATCGCGGCTTGAGATCCTGATCAATTTCAATTTCGATCTCGGCCAGGGACTTGCCCGATTCCTTCAACCAACTCTCAACATCGCTGCGTCGTACAAAAAGAGTTGGCACTTGGTCCTTGGAAACGGCTGTTCCACTGCCGGAAACGGGAAGCACCATATCCGGACTTGTTTTTTCGGTTTGTTGGTCGTTCACCATGATCAGAGCTGCCACGCCATGTTTGGCCGCATTTGATTGTTTCGCCGTAAATAACGCAAATTGACTGGGGGCAAGGCCATCGAACGGGCTGTTAGGATCGTTCATTTGCGGTTCCTTGCGAACCACGATAATTACTTTTCCTTGCACGTCCAAGCCCGCAAAGTCATCGTACTTAAGGTCGTCTTCGGCGGCGGTGATGCCATAACCTGCAAAGACGACTCCAGCCTCGAAGTCGCCACTCCGTCCGATCGATTGCGGTTGGAATTGCTTGGTAAGAGCCAGTTCCAACCTTTCACCCGACGGTTTGATGATGGTAAGTTTGTTATGGCTGGGGTCGGCAAACTGGGCACCACCCGGCAACGTAAATCCCTGGAAAGGCTGACCGTCGAACAAGTTCGTCTTTAGACCAAGGTCTTTCCAACGGTTCGCAATGAAATCGGCCCCCATTTTTAGGCCTGGCGTTTCCGCCGCCCGACCTTGCAACTCATCGGAGGACAAGTACTTAATGTCGGCCAACAATCTGGCCTGCACTTCGGACGCCACATTTGGCGCAGGATTCTCGTCCGCATGCGTAGACATCGCCGCGATAACAGCGAGGGCGAGAGTACAGATGACTTCGATTCGAAACGCTATGGATCTAAAACGGCTGAGTTTCACGGCAAAGCTCTGAGTTGTTTGGGACGTAATAAAGCGTGGTTTTCACACGGAGCGAGGAAACGACCTCAAAAAGAATGCATATATGGTACTAAACTTGAGCGGTAGGCGCTCTTCTAGGATAGTCAAGTACATTTTATTTCCTATTTTTATACCCATTTTGCGTACCGCGAAACATCGTTTTTCAAACCATTTTTGAAAATCGTTCGCGGAACCTTCGTGATGATCGCTGTTTGGTGATTCGCCGACTGTGGTGCGTTTACTTGTCACACGCGGTAGTCTGAAATAACTTGATGCTCTTGCCTGGGATGTCACGTGCCTGGCTCGATCCAAGTCGCAGTCATTCAACCTGCGATCCAGAGAACCATGTGCATCGAATTGGCTTTATTGAAGATCACTTTCAGTGACGTGTCCGGAGATGCCTCGATACTAGCCGGGATGGTCGTTTATGCGGAATCCTTGCGGACTCTGCTACGCCACGAAGCGCCATTGGTGGAAGGTCATCTCCAAACAAGTACTACACTTACATGTCTCGAATCGGCTTGGGCCTCCTCTTGTTTTTTCTTTAGGTGCTAAAACATTTCCTACGATGAAACGTTCTGTTTCTTGGGTGCTGTTGCTTGCGATGTTCGCCTTCTCCGACGGATGGTTCCACGAGGCTCACCCGGGAACACCTCCGAATAGTCAAAGTCTTTGTTGTTGTTCCTCGAATGCCAAAGCGATTTGCTCAGCTTACGCATCAACGAAACTAACCCCTTCATCTTGCGATGCTCACCAGCATGGTTCGATTTCTTGCTACCAACTTGAGTAAAAGCGACGTACCAAAGCTTGAGCTCGGGGCGCTGCACGGCTCGCATGGCCCAGTAATAAATCCAGCGGCGAGCCAACGCAGACCCGCGTTTGCTGATGGCCAACTCACCCTTGCGATTGCCGCTGCTAATCTCCTTGAGATTGAGGCCAATCGCCTTTACGAACGCTCCTGAACTGCCATACTCACAAGGGTCGCCTACTTTAGTCCAAATCACTGCCAAGGTTGACGCACCAACGGCTTCGCTGTAGCGAGACATTACCGAATCCCCCGCGATTAGTTCACGTAGAGTGCGATCGCACTTCTTCACTTCGCGACTTGCATTGATCGCTTCAGCGGCTATCTCTTGAACCCAATTGGCTTCGGATTCACTCATGGGCAAACCCATCGTTGCCCTGGCGGATTCGATCACCCTTGCAACCTTCTCCTCATGCATATACGTTTTTCCCCATTTAGCGATCTTTGTTGCCAAATCTGGATCCGCGAGGGCTTTGGACGGAGACCCATAAGTTTCCATGAGCTTTAGTAGCGTAACACTGCCAAGCTTCAAATGTTGGGTTACTTCGGGCCAGTGACGAGCAACTTGCGCCTCAAGTCGACTTATCCATTTTGAATACAAATCCCGAAATCCGTCGATTCGAAGGACTTGATGTCGAATCCGTTGTTGATTTTCATTCAATGGAGAATAAGGCCATAAGGTCCCTTTTCCGATGGCGACCAGTTCAGCGATCATGGCTGCATCCTTGCCGTCATGCTGGCTCGGTACCCCATCGAAAATCTCCTTGTAATCGGATACTGCCTTGCCGCTAATTCGCTGAACACTTATCGAGGCATCAGTCAAGGCACGTCGAACCGCATCCCCGTAAGTTCCAGTCGACTCCAAGCCGACAGTAAAACCATCACACTTACTCTTGAGTAATTGGGCCAGTTCGACGAGCATTGAAATTTCCCGCGGATTGACTATTTTCCAAGGTCGCTCAAAACTTCCTTGGCCCCAACGTACACAACCAACGATCTCACTCTTGGCAATATCAAGCCCCAAAACAGTTCCTGATTTGCCTGCCGTCAGCGCTGCCTCCACGAGCTGAATTCCATCAATCTCATTGACGCCAATTCGCCTATATGCTCTTCTATTTACCATGGGGATGACCTTCCATTTCCTGGTGCCTTCGGGAAAAACACCAGTTTCGAGGCATCCCCTTTTTTTACGACCCCAACTTCATGAACTATAGCCAACTAGCCGCGGTTGTCACGCTAGACACTCCTGCACAATCCGCAACGCCCGAAGCCATCACACCCGTTGCCACTCCTCCTTTTGAGTTGATCGTCGCTTCCCACCAAGTCACCTTCATTCGCGGAGATCGGCATTACAAAGTCCAAGGTCTTGATCGCAACATGTCCTCCCTTAGCCTGCGAGTCAGCTTGCAAGCCTCCAGGCAAGACCTGGTCCATCTCGATACCTTTGATCTCGTCAAAGCGCGATCGAGAAGCTCCTTTATTCGGGCCGCAGCCAGCGAACTCTATCTCGAGGAAGACATCCTCAAAAAGGATATTGGATTGCTCCTGCTCCAACTGGAAGATCTTCGCAACCGCCAAATCGAAGCCTCGAAATCCCAGGAATCCAACACGCCCACTCTCTCCGAGTCCGAACAGGAACAAGCCATCGAGTGGCTTCGCGATCCCAATCTCTGCGATCGAATCGTTAGCGATCTGGAACAATGCGGCATGGTCGGCGAAGCATTCAATAAACTGGCCGCCTACCTGGCGGTCGTCAGTCGCAAGCTTGCGCAGCCACTTGCCATTCTGATCCAATCCTCCAGCTCGGCAGGCAAGACCACACTCATGGATTCGATCTTGGCCATGCTGCCCCCAGAAGACCAACTCCGTCTGAGCAATCTCACCGGCCAATCGCTCTACTACCTCGAGAGCCATGCAATCCGGCACAAGACACTTGCCATCAGCGAGGAACAAGGAATCGCCGAAGCCGCTTACGCTTTAAAGCTTCTGCAAAGCGAGGGAAGATTATCGCACGCTACGGTTGCCAAAGGGGTCGATGGGCGCATGACCATGCTGGCCTACCATGTCGAAGGCCCGGTGCAGTTGTTTCTGACTTCGACCAGTCTCGAACTGGATGAAGAACTCGTCAATCGCTGCTTGGTGCTAACGGTCGATGAATCACGTGAACAGACCCTGGCCATACAAGCCCGACAACGCTTGCTTCAAACGCGCCACAGCCAAGCCCTCAGTCGCCAGACCGAAGAGATTCGGCACTTACACCACAATGCTCAGCGGTTGCTCCGCCCCTTAAAAGTCTACAACCCGTATGCCGATCGACTTTCATTTGCAAGCGACCGGACCCGATTGCGCCGCGACCATTCGAAATACCTAACACTCATCCAAGCCATTGCCCTGTTGCATCAGTACCAGCGCCCCATCCAAATCGAGGAAGTCGACGGCAAGAGTATCGAATCCATCGAAGTCACTCTGTCGGATATTGCGATGGCCAATCGACTAATGGCTGAGATCCTGGGTCGATCGTTGGATGAGCTATCGCCTCAGACGCGTCGTTGCTTGCTATTGCTCGAGGAATACGTCAGGGGAAATTGTCTACGATTGGTCGTCGAGCGAGCGCATTATCGGTTTTCGCGGCGTGAGTTTCGAGAGTGGATTGGTTGGAGCGACTTCCAAGTGCGGATGCACCTCGATAAGCTAGTGGCGATGGAATACGTGCTGGTCCATCATGGCAAGCAAGGACGCAGCTACGTTTATGAGTTGATCTATGCGGGCCAAGGTCAAGATGGCAGGCCCTTTGTCATGGGCTTATGCGAGCTCGAACCTGCCACTTCGAGCATCTAAAACCCCACTTCGAGCATCCAAACACGAACTTCGAGCATCGTTCGAGCATGCTTCGAGCATCGGTTGTGCATGGGTTGTGATTGCTTCAACGTC
>JANPNA010000095.1:0-12801 GCA_031427235.1 Pirellula sp. | reverse complement strand
TGGAGGGGAGGCAAGCTCCCCTCCACCCTCCACCCCTCCACCCTCCACCCCTCCACCCCTCCACCCCTCCACCACTCCACCACTCCACCACTCCACCAGTTACAATATCCCTATCTCCCTTCCTCTCCGCCCTGCCAGGATTTCGTTGTGCAAACACACCAGAAAATACGTCTAAAGGTTGTCCTCCTAGTTCTCTTGGGATGGGCTTCCAACGCTTGGTCCGACGATTTCATTCCGCGAACCCAAAAAGTTCCACCTGGTCCTCCCTTATCGCCCGAACAGGCCATGGCCAAGATGACTCTGCCACCAGGCTTTCGCGTCGAATTGGTGGCCTCCGAACCCGCTTTACAAAATCCAGTCGCGATGGCCTTCGACGACCGAGGACGCATCTACGTCACAGAAAGTTTTGAGTACCCGCGCCGTGAACCTGGCCCAGGACGCGACAAAATCAAAATCTTCGAAGACAAGGATGGCGATGGGCTCGCCGAGACCGTTACCGTGTTTGCAGAAGGCCTTAATATCCCTTCAGGTATTGCGGTCGGCCATGGTGGTGTTTGGGTCGCCAACGCGCCCGATCTGTTGTTCATGGAAGACACGGACGGCGATGATGTTGCCGACAAGAAGACCGTCATCGTAACTGGATTCGGTCGCGACGACACACACGAACTACCCAACGCATTGACCTGGGGCCCGGACGGATGCCTGTATGGTCTCAACGGGGTCTTCAACCGTTCGATAGTAAAACAAGACGACCGCGTGTTCGACTTTACGTGTGCGATGTTTCGCATCGACCCGATCACCAAAAAATTCGACTTGTTCTGTGAGGGGACGAGCAACCCATGGGGCATCGCATTTGATCACGAGGGGAGCGCATTCATCAGCGCTTGTGTGATCGACCATCTTTGGCATTTGACCGAGTCCGCGTATTACCTGCGTCAGGGCGGGCCCTACCCACCGCACACTTGGTTTGCCGACTCAATCGTTAAGCACAAACATCAAATGGCGGCCTATTGTGGAATCGAATATTTCGATTCGCCAGCCTATCCAAAACAGTATCGCGATAAACTCTATATGGGCAATATCCACGGAGGATGCATCAATTGCGACCGTGTCGAACGCTCCGGTGCGACTTACAAAGGGTTCGGCGAGCCCGATTTCATGACCGGCAATGACGTTTGGTTCATGCCCGTTGCACAAAAAGTCGGCCCCGATGGCTGTATGGTCGTTCTCGATTGGTATGACCGTTACCACTGCTACCAAGATGCAAATGCCGATCCCAAAGGAGTCGATCGTGGACATGGCCGACTCTACCGTATCGTTCATGAAAACCGTCCCAAGCCCAAAGTCAAAGACTTTAGCAAACTCGATAATTCGGAGCTCGAAGCACTTCTTTCGGACGAAAACATCTTCAATCGTCAGCGTGCGCAACTGGAGCTTCAAGAACGCCGGGTCGTGACCCAAGATCCCGCATGCGCCAAACGCTTGCAAGCACTGGTGCTCCATTCTGATTCGCCAGTCAAGTATCGCATGCACGCATTGTGGTCACTGATCGGCTCGGGAACTTTGCCAACAGAATTCCTAAACCAATTGTTGGACAGTAGTTCGCCTGAGTTGAGAGCCTGGGGTGCTCGCACGGCCGGTCGCCAAAACACTCGAGAATCAACGACGAGCGAACGCATGAAAAAAATGGCGATCGACAGCGATGCTCGCGTGCGACTGCAAGCGTCCATTGCGGCACCCAAGTTGGCAGTGGGCCAGACGGCTACAGCGGACAACGTCTCGCAGCAGATTCGTGTGCTTCGAAGCAGTTCGAATGATCCCCTACTGCCCCGAGTCGTGTGGCAAAACCTGCAACCCCATATCGTCGAGCAACAAACACTCCTTTTGCAGAGCCTATTGCAGGGCCTTGACCTAGGTGACGATTTGCTTCGAGATATGGCTCCGCGCATCGCTTCCCGTTTGATTTCGGATGTCAAGCCGACAGTCGCTGACGAGCCAAGCAAACGTGCGGTTGCTTCGGTTCTTGAGTTGGCGAGTGGCCTGAGCGACAAACAAGCAAACCAAGCTGCGGCCGTGCTAGAGTCACTCTTGGTCAAGACGAGAACTGGTGAAATCAAGAACGATGCGATTCGTCCGATTCTAAAACAATGGCTTGCTTCCAACGCTCCCAGAAAGCCTTTTAACGCATTTGGCAACGTTGCATTAGAATCACTTACCTCCTGGCAAAAGGCCATGCTTTCGGTTCGACTGCTGTGCGCTGACAAAGAAGCGATCGAAATAGCCCGAAAGATGGTTCTGGAAAGAAAGCTGGATGGAGCGATTCGCAAACAAATGCTGCAAGCGGTAGTGCCCATTCAACCCAAAGTAGCTTCGGAAGCGCTGATTCAATTGCTGGAGGACTTGAAAGCCATGCGACCCATCGATGAAAGCTATCGAGATGTCGCCCTGGACACGGGGATTGCGATGGCCAGTGCCGAGGACAGCACTCAATTGGTCGCTTCATTGCCAGCGCTCAAAAATGAGTTGCAAGCGGCCATCGCGGAACGTATGTGCCGACGAACCGATACAGCTCAAGCGTTGCTCACGCAGATCGTCGATGGAAAATTGCGAAAGGAATTGATTAGCCCAAATCGAGTTCGATTGCTTGCAGAAAACACAAATGAATCCATTCAGACTGCGGTTGCCAAAATTTGGGGTAAAGTCAACACGGAAACGAATCAGGAACGAGAAGAGGTGATCAAACGCATGACCAATATGCTCCGGCGGGATGCGAGGGGAGACGCGGAGAGAGGGCTCGCAATTTACGATCGCATCTGCGGACAGTGCCACTTGATGAACGGTCGCGGCCATGAAGTTGGGCCGAACATCACCGCCAACGGTCGTGGCTCGTACGAGCAATTGCTGGTAAGTGTTTTCAATCCCAGCTTGGTCATCGGTGACGCATACAAGAGCGTGACGCTACGCACGGTCGACGGCACTGTCGTGACTGGCCTATTGGTTGAAAGGACGGACAAGCGAACGGTGATCAAGGTCCAGGGGGGCAAAGAGGAAACGATCGCTGCAGAAGAGATCGAGGAGTTCAAGCAAGACAAAAAGTCTCTGATGCCAGAAGGGGTCGAGAATCAACTGACCCCACAAGAGCTAGCGGATCTGTTCGCGTTATTGACACTCGAAGGGCCACCTTCGGCCAAAGAGAATGCAAAGATCTTAGGCACACCCGAGAACCTCCACAGCAAGAAGCGTCCTTGATCGCGTTTGTGGCTCAGTGTAGCTCGGCACTCCGTGCCGAGACAAACAGCACTCCGCGTCGAGACAACAGCCGAGACAAACAGCCGAGACAAACAGCACGGAGTGCTGTTCTACACTGATGAAACTATGCGAAATACGTTCCTCGCCAATTTGCTCATCCTCATTAGTTCGACAATCGGATTAGCCGACTTGCCGATTGCAGCCGTTCGCTCGGTTGATTTCGTTCAAGATGTCCAACCCATTTTCCAGACTGCTTGTTGTAAGTGCCATGGCCCACTGCGACAAGAAGGTGGATATCGACTCGATATCCGAGAAATCGCATTGAACGGCGGTGCCAGTTACGCGCCCAACATTGTTCCTTTCGATAGTGACGCAAGCCCATTGTTTCAGTTCGTTTTGGGCAAAGTCGATGGTATGCACATGCCAGCCAAAGGGAACAAGCTATCGGATGAGCAAATCGCGATATTGCGAGCCTGGATTGATCAAGGAGCGAGCTGGCCGGATTCGGCTAATAAAAAGTTAGAAGAGCCCCTGGCGTGGTGGTCGCTTCAGCCGCTGCGACCTTATCCGCCGCCGAATCGCGAAGACAGCCAACATCCGATCGATGCATTTGTTCGCGACAAGCTTGGCAAGAGAGGGCTTCAGCCGTCGCCGCCGGCTGAGCCTCGCGTGCTGATTCGAAGGCTCTATTACGACCTCATCGGGTTGCCACCTTCGCCGACAGAAATTGATGAGTTCGTTTCAAGCCGTGATCCGGCAGCCTACGAAATTCTGGTCGACCGGTTGCTTGCATCGCCGAGATACGGCGAGCGCTGGGCTAGACACTGGATGGACATTGCGCACTTTGCAGAAACGCATGGCCATGATCAAGATCGCATACGAGAACACGCTTGGCCCTATCGCGACTATTTGATTGCCGCTTTCAACCAGGACATACCTTATAGTCAGTTTGTGCGAGAGCAAGTGGCGGCCGATGTACTCGCTCCAAACGACCCTCGGGCTGTAGCCGGGCTTGGATTCTTAGCCGCAGGACCATGGGACGAAAGCTCACTCCGGGATATTCGCGAGGACACGTTAGATCGGGAAATAGCTCGCTACCTCGATCGCGATGATATGTTGACCAACGTGATGAATAATTTTACGAGCCTCACCGTCCAATGCGCTCGTTGTCACGATCACAAATTCGATCCGATTCCGCAAGCGGATTACTACGCGCTTCAAGCCGTCTTTGCAGGCGTCGAGCGCGCAAATCGCAGTTATGATGCCGACTTGTCCGTGCAACAAACTCGCCAAACATTGACGCAACGTCGTCAAAGGCTCGCTAGCTTGGATAGCGAATTGAAAACGGAATTACTTGATGAGAGGATGCAGCTAGCGGTCAATCTATGGGAAAAGAATCTTGCAAACCGAGCGATAGCTTGGAACGTACTGACTTCCCAAACTGCGTCCTCGATGGAGGGTAGCATATTGGTGCCGCAACCCGACGGATCGTTCCTATCCAGTGGCGATCGTCCGGACCGCGACACGTACGTAATTCGTGGTGGTGCAACTTTATCGGAGATCACCGGCCTACGTTTAGAAGTCCTGACGGATAGTGCACTTCCCAAGCAAGGACCGGGCCGGCAGGATAACGGCAATCTGCACCTATCGGAAATCGAAGTGGAGGATGGTAAAGGTAACTTGGTTGCAATCGCGAGAGCATCCTCCGATTTCGACCAAACGGATTGGGGCATTGCGCGCGCCATTGACGGTAACGCGACGACAGCATGGGGGATCTTTCCACAGGTTGGCAAGTCGCATGTTGCGGTCTTCGAGTTTAAGGAAGCCGTTAAGCTTTCTGCCGAAACGACGATCACGGTTCGGCTTAAGCAACTGTACGGTGGAGGGCATCTCATCGGTCGGCCACGATTGTCGGTCACATCCGACAAAACGCCTCTCTCAATTAGTTCGTTGCCGACGGAAATCGAAGCCATCCTATCGGTTGAGGCCAAGTTGCGGACGGACGAAAATCGGCTGGCGTTGGCCCTTCACTGCGAACGTGAGCGAGTTAACGGAGAACTTGCATCGCTCCCCAAGCCATCGCTGGTGTATGCGGCAGCGGCTGACTTCGAACCCGATGGTAATCTTAAACCGCCTGGCGGGCCACGACCGATTCACCGACTAGATCGTGGAGATATCCGCCAACCGAAAGAGGAATTGACGGCCGGGTCTTTGACATGCATTAAACTGTTGCCTGGTCGTTTTGCGTTGGCCGAGCCCACCCGAGAATCCGAACGACGCGCCGCTTTGGCCGAGTGGATCGTCCACAAAGATAATCCTCTCACTTGGCGGTCGATCGTCAATCGGGTTTGGTTACAGCACTTCGGACGCGGAATCGTGGACACACCCAACGATTTCGGTCGGCTCGGTTCGAAGCCTTCGCACCCCGAGTTACTCGACTGGTTATCGATCCGATTTCGGGATTCCGGGCAATCGTTGAAAGCACTGCATCGATTGATTGTCACGAGCGATACCTATCGCCAAAAGTCATCCAAAACGGAAAGTCAGCATTTCGATGGACTGGCTGCAAAGACTTTGCGTAGGCAAGATGCTGCTAGCGACGTCGACACCGACAACCAGCTTCTATGGCACATGCATCGAATGAGGTTGGATGCGGAATGCGTTCGAGATGCGATGCTCATGATCTCCGGACAGATTGATTTGAGAATGGGCGGTCCCAGCGACCGTCAGTTTGATCTCAAGCCGGGCCGGCACGTGACCCCTATTATCGACTATGCCCAATTCAATCTAGATGGCCAATCGGCTTCACGTCGCAGCATCTATCGGTTCTTGTTTCGGACACTTCCGGACCCGTTCATGGAGGCGCTTGACTGTCCAGCCGGTGACCAAATGATGCCGACTCGAACCAACAGTGTTACCGTGCAGCAGGTGTTGGCAATGTGGAACGACTCACTGGTGCTTCGACAATCCGAGCAACTGGCCAAACGGCTGTCTTCCGAAAAGTCGAGTACGCCAGAGCAAGTTGAATTGGCTTTTCAACTTACGTTGGGACGAGTACCCCAACCATCCGAGCTTGACCGATTTATTGCATATATTGAAAAACATGGTTTGGCCAATTTTTGCCGACTGCTTTACAACATGAACGAATTCATTTTCATCGATTGAATCAAGGTTACGAGCGATGCGATCCAGACGAGAGTTCCTAGAATGTTCCGGCGGCGGAATGGGGGCGCTCGCGCTTTGGCAGTTGCTGGCAGTCGATCGCGTCTTGGCCGATCCGCCGTCCAAAGGCAAGCTGAATGGCGGTTTGCATCACCCGGCGAAAGCCAAACGGGTCATACAACTGTTCATGAACGGCGGCGCGAGTCAGATGGATTTGCTGGATTACAAACCGTTATTGCAAGCCAAGCATGGGCAAAAATTCGAGCCAACCACCAGTGAACGAGTCGAAGCCGCCACCAGTCTGCCAGGCAATGTATTAGGTTCGCCTTTTTCCTTTGCACAGTACGGGCAGTCGGGCCGATGGGTTAGTAATCTCTTGCCACACATGGCCAAACATGTCGACGACATTGCGGTAATGTTGTCGATGACTTCACGGACCAACGTTCACGGTCCAGCCAGTTACTTGATGAACACTGGCTTCTTGCTGCCTGGCTTTCCGTGCTTCGGTGCCTGGGTTAGTTACGGACTGGGGAGCCTCAACGAGAATCTGCCTACGTTTGTGGTCTTACCGGACGTTCGAGGATTGCCCTACAATCAACGCGGCAACTTCAGCTCTGGATTCCTTCCAGTAACGCATCAAGGGACGGCCATCCATGCTAGTCAGGCCGAACCGCTGCACGGATTGCGAGCAGCCTCGAGTGCGAAATTTATTACGCCTCTGGCTGAAAGCGAAGGACTAGTTCTATTAGACAAAACCAATCGAGCGCAACTCGGAGATGGCGACCACGATCCGCGTCTCGAGGCCCGCATTCATGCTTATGAGCTTGCGGCCAAAATGCAGCTAAGTGCGCCGGAAGTATTTGACCTGAGTCAAGAAACCCAAGCCACGTTAAGAGCGTATGGCCTAGACAACCCGGTGACAGAAGATTTCGGGAAGCGGTGTTTGCTGGCAAGGCGAATGATTGAACGGGGTGTACGGGTGGTTCAAGTCTGGAGCGGATCCAACGGCCCAACGGGCAATTGGGACAACCATAGTAGTATTGTTAAGGAGTTGCCTCCAATGACGCAAGCAACGGATCAACCGACCGCCGCCTTGCTGGCTGATTTACAAGCGCGAGGTCTGATGGACGACACTTTGCTCATGTGGAACACGGAGTTTGGAAGAATGCCGTTTTCGCAGGGAAGCGAAGGCCGCGATCACAATGGCGGAGCCTCTATCGGGTGGTTAGCAGGGGCCGGTGTGCAACCGGGCATTGCTGTCGGTGAAACGGACGAGTGGTCCTGGAAGGCGGTTCGTGACCCGATCAGCAACTACGATTTCCATGCGACGGTTTTGCACTTGCTCGGTATCGACCACGAACAGCTCATTTATCAACACAATGGTGCCAATCGGCGACTGACGGATGTCCACGGGCATGTCATTAAGGGATTGTTACTTTAGATACGTAGGCGAGTTCGCTCCGCGACTCGCGGTCGGTGTACTTTCCGACCCGACGCCCCGTTCCATCCAAACCACCGTCGAGGAGCGGGACCGGTTCGAAGTCTTGATTCGAGTGGAATGGATGACAGAGATTGCGAAAGACTTCTAACGTAAAGTACATCCGTCGCGGAGCGACGGATGTACGTCAACAATCGACAAAATTAACTGCCAAACCCCCTAGCGATGTCTCTTTGTACTTGACTTGCATATCGACACCCGTTTGTCGCATCGTTTCGATGACGCGATCGAGCGACACAAAGTGTTTGCCGTCGCCGTACAGAACAGCTAGCCTGGCCGCGTTGATGGCTTTTGTCGCTCCCATGGTGTTCCTTTCTATACAGGGGACTTGCACCAACCCCGCAATCGGGTCGCAGGTCAGTCCGAGGTTATGTTCCATACCGATTTCGGCGGCATTTTCAATCTGTTCGACGGTCCCGCCCATGCATGCAGCTAGGCCGCCCGCAGCCATGCTGCATGCAACCCCCACTTCACCCTGGCAGCCCATCTCCGCTGCTGATAAAGATGCATTCCGCTTGTAGAGTAGACCGATCGCGCCTGCGGTTTTGAGGAATCGATGCATACCGGCCCGATCCGCGTTGGGATAAAAATGAATGTAATAGGCAAGCACGGCAGGAATGATCCCGGCAGCACCGTTGGTTGGGGCGGTTACGACACGGCCGCCAGCGGCGTTCTCCTCGTTGACAGCCAGGGCAAAGAGACTGACCCAATCCAGTTGTTGCAATGGGTCGCGCGAAGCGGCTTGAGTAGGCTTCGGTGCGCAGAGGAAAACGCTTGGAGGGGTCGGCGAGGCATGGTCCGACAACTTGGCGTAGATGCCAGGCGCACGCCTTGGAACTCGCAATGATCCCGGCAGAATACCCGAGGCGAGGCAACCGGCATCAATGCATGTCTTCATGACAGCCCATAGCCTGTCCAATTGGGAAGCAATTTCGGTCTCACTACGATGGGTTAATTCATTCTTTTGGATGAGCTCGTCGATGGACAATCCATCGCGTTTGCACATTTGCAGAAGTTCTTTTGAGCTCCGAAAAGGGTATGGGACCGAAGCGGTGTCCATGTTTTCGGTCGCTGGCCGCGGCTGTCGAAATTCTTGTTCGAATTCAAGTTTTGAATAGACGAATCCGCCTCCGGTTGAAAAATATTGATCTTCAAACAGGCATTCGTTGCTACTTGAGAAAGCTTTGAACTGGATCGCGTTTGGGTGCTGTGGCAAAGTCTCCTTGCGCAGCCATAACAAGTCCGTCTTTTCATCGAACGGAAGTTGTACTTGGTCGTTTAGTCGCAACTGTTTTGATTCTCGAACTTCACGAGCGGTCGATTGGATGCGTTCGGGCTCGGTTCGATCTGGCAAGCAACCCGCGAGCCCAACCAGGATCGCCGTGTCGGTCGCATGCCCGATTCCGGTTAATGCTAGAGAACCGTAAAGCTCCACTTGAACGCGAGCAAGGGGTTTGGAAGCGTTTTCACCGATGTTTTCATGTGGTTGAGCGAGGCCCGTCGCTCGAACAGGGATTATCCTATCGACACATTCCTTGCCGAAGCGAAAGGCTGCGATCATCGGTCCAACGGTATGTGAGCTCGACGGACCAACACCAATTTTGAACAAGTCGAAAATACTGTACATGCGGTTGCCTTGTTTTGTTTCTCGTGCTCCAAACTCTTTATCATTGTATCGGAACTCCGACGGGCAGTTGGGAATTTAACTTACATGCCACTCGCCTTAAGCCGATTTACAACCCAAATTTAGCATTCGCAATGAACACCCTTCCTAGGCCTGAATCACGGCAATTCACCATTCCGTTGTATCGCAATGCTGTCGAGTATGGTGCGATTTTCCTTTGGTGGCTATTCCTTTTGTGGTTGGTGAACGCTGGTTACCTTGGAATCGGTTTGTTCACCATGGTTGTGATAGCAGGATGCTGGACCAAGACAGCGTTGTTTGGTGTTGAGAATATGAAGCAACTTTATGCAGCAGCCCAATGCAACCTGGCGCACCATCGATTCCTCATTTTGATGGGAATCAACATGTCGCAGATGATTATGTCATTTGCCTTTGACTTTCATTTGCTCTACTGCGCGAACAGCAGTTGCTTCACGGGAGTGGGCAAAGATGTCGGGCACATGGAGGCGTTATTTGATTTCTTCTACTTGAGCACGCTCAATTTCTCGTTTTTTGGCTATAGCGACATACTGCCTCAAACGGTCCCGGCCAAAATCGTCAATCTGACCGAAATTGTATTAGCCTTCGTGACGGTAATTTTCCTTTTGTCCGACTTCATCAGCTTGAAAGATTCGATTCGGAACCGAGACTAGCCCGCGTTTCGGTTTTCATCGTCAACCATTTTTGGACTTTCTAAGTTAGAATGAGAGAGAGAGAGTCGCTTTTCGTTTGCACCGTCAACTGCTGAGTCCGATTAAACGTGTCGCTTGATTTCGAAGTCATAGGTCCTTACAAAATCATCCGAATTCTTGGTCAAGGCGGGATGGGGACGGTTTACCATGGCGTTCACACGAAATCGAAAGATTCGGTTGCGATCAAGGTGATTTCATCCAACATGGCACAGCATCATCGATTCCGTCGCCGGTTCGATGCGGAGATCCAAACGCTTCTAAAGCTAAAGCATCCGAACATCGTGCAACTGATTGGGTTTGGCGAAGAAAGAGGCTTGTTGTTCTATTCGATGGAGTATGTCGATGGCGAAAATCTTCAGCAACAACTTCGCCGTGAAAAAAAGATCGGCTGGGAGCGAGTCGTTGATATTGCAATCGAAATGTGTTCGGCATTGAAACATGCACATGACTACGGTGTGATCCATCGAGATCTGAAACCTGCAAACGTCATGATCAATTCGCAAGACAAAGTCAAGCTCACCGACTTCGGAATCGCCAAGATGTTTGGCGCGATGGATGCAACCATGGAAGGTGCGATTTTAGGAACCGCCGATTTCATGCCGCCCGAACAAGCAGAAGGCAAACCGGTTTCCGTGCGAAGCGATCTCTACTCACTAGGAAGTTTGTGCTACGCGGCGATTGCTGGCCGCGCACCTTTTGTCGGCAAGAACATGCCGGAAATTCTCTTCAATGTTCGCTATGGTGCTTTGAAGCCGCTTGCTGCCCTAGAGCCCAGTGTACCCAAGGAATTGTGCGATTTAATTGACGAATTGTTGCGACGTGAACCTTCGATGCGTCCTCCGACCAGTTTGGTCGTTGGCAATCGGCTGCAGGCTTTGCGTGTTGGGCTTGCGATGCGAGCCCGCGAAAAGTTGTCGAACAAGACCGAGGTTCGAAACCTCAAAGAGATGACTAGTATCGACATGAATGACGATGCTTCGCTCATGCATGAGGTCAAGTCGATCTCGCCAAACGAAAGCACCATAGTTGGCCCAACGCAGCATTCCTCGTCCAGCAAGGAGGGGGGTACGGGTGAGTCAAACCCGTCGATCGCCGGTCCGGATGACAGTACCCGGTTGGCTCCGTCGCATTCCGCTTTTGAATTGAGCGAACAGCCCAGTGGCATCGAACACATGGGCAAGACGAACTTCACCGAAGTTCAAGAGGAGGACAGACGCAGATCCTCTATCCCCATGGCGGAACATGAACACATGTCCGCTTGGACCCAGTGGCTCAGTATAGGCGGATTGATTGCCACTCTGATCGCTTGTGGGTTTGGAATTTTTTGGCTTTCGCGAGCACCATCCGCCAACAAACTATATCAAGTGATTGCGGTTGCAATGGAGGCGACGGACGAGGACCAATTATTGGCGATCGAACCGACTGCGGAGCAGTTCAAAGAACTTTACCCCAACGATCCACGTTTCGCCGATGTCGACGCTTTGCTGCGGGAGATCGACTCCCTCCGTTCGATTCGTCAAATGCAAAAAAAGGCGAAACGCGGCGGCACAGACCAATTGGATGCCGTTGAGCAAGCTTTCCTAGAATGCATCAAAGCCCAGTCGATCGATTCGATCCTTGCACAGCGCAAGCTGAACGCGCTCGCTACGGTTTTTTCGGCTAATGAAAAACTAACCCCACGCCAACGCCAAATTGTCGATTTAGCCAAACGCATGTCGGACAACATCGCGAATGAAGTCAAACCGGCCCGTCATCCGGCTATCGAATCGTTAGAGGAGCAAATGATTTGGGCGGAGGCAAATCTCGCACCGGCGACTCGAGCCACTTGGTTGAAAGGGCTTGTTGAATTGTTCGACGACAAAGCATGGGCTCGTGAATTGGTAGCGTCGGCCAAGCTCAAGTTGACAGCCATCGAGAATACGAAGGACTGAAGCAATCGGAAGATCGAAACCCACGACGTCTTGAAAGTTTATGCCAAACATAGTTGAAGTAACGGGTCTCACCAAGAAATACGGCACCTTCGCCGCGTTGAATGGGTGCAATCTTTCCGTTCCGGAAGGATCCATTTTTGGTTTACTGGGGCCGAATGGTGCTGGAAAAACTACGCTTATTCGTTGTGTGATGGGCTATTTGCGGCCCACTGCGGGTACCGCGACAGCCGATGGATTGGATTGCGAGCACGATAGTTTGCATGTTAGGCAACGCGTAAGCTACTTGCCCGCCGAGACAAAATTGTTTCGAATGATGCGAGGCAGTGACTGCATTGACTTCTTTTCCGCCATTCACCCACGTGGCAGCAAACCGCTTGCTCTTGGGATCGCGGAGCGACTCGAACTGGACATTGATCGCCGAGTGGGTTTCATGTCGACTGGCATGCGACAAAAGCTTGCCATTGCTTGCGTGATGAGTTGCCAGTGCCGTCTGATGATTCTGGACGAACCCACAGCGAATCTCGACCCCACTGTTCGTGCCGAAGTGTTGAAACTGGTACGAGAAGCAAACCAACGAGGAACCACCGTGGCCTTTTGTTCGCATGT
>JANPNA010000094.1:0-42069 GCA_031427235.1 Pirellula sp. | reverse complement strand
TATCTTCTTGGCAGAGTCATCCCGCTTTGCTATCCAATGCTTAGCTAATGCTTTGCCAATCAGTTCCGCAACCTCGTCCCATACATTTTTCATTTGCATTTTCCCGCTCTATTCAGAAACGAAAAAAGGCCCGGCGAAGTGCCGAGCCTTTTGGTTAAATCTCATTCAATTTGCTGGACCGCTATTCCGCAGAATCGGGGCAATCGTCCCTCATACCGCTCGAATCGGGTACTTGCGAAAAAGTAGCGTCCAAGGATGAAAGGTTGCTGGTGTCCTTCCTGTCATTAAGTGCGCTGACATATCGTTTGTAATAATTTGCCGCGTTGCCGAACGATACGCCAGTGATAGCCGCGATCTCCTTCCAGGGCGTTCGATTTCTTCGGAGCTCAACGATTCTTGGTGTTATTGAATCGACTCTGGTTTGTCGTCCCAAATCTACAAAAATTTCGTCGGGATGAGTTGGCTCGGAAATTTCGGAACTGGAAAGAGCGTCAATTATGGATTGCAGTCTTTGATCAGTAACCGCCGATCGCATTGCGCCCCATCCATCAAGTGAAAACCGAATCTTCGTATAGCCTCGCTTTTTTCCAGGCTGCAACACATGCGTTGCGTAAATTTTTCCTACCAGCTTGCGAAGCAATATCGCAGCTTGTTGCGAATCTTCTACGAAAAATGCAGCCAAGTTCTTATGTTGCTCATCGAGCAATCCTATTGTCGGCAACTTGACAGGTTTGCTGACCAGAGATTGTTGCTCAGCAATTTTCCATCGAAGCCCAGGCAGTTCCGCTTCCAACTCAGCGAGCCGCATTTGAATCGATTCGCTGTGGCGGGCTCCGTTCGCCAAGAAATCGATCAAGTTCTCGATCTTCTTTGTGACTTCTCGTTCGCGATTTTGCAAACCTTCGAGCGTACGCGGAACCGTCTTCGACAGCGAGTTTACATAGTTTGTCATCGACTCTAGGACTTTGTTTCGCCATTCCGACTGACCTTGTAGCATCGTTACGACTGCTTCGACCACTGCTTTAATCGCCTGATCGCGAGGCACATAGGCGGTCATTTGGCAAGACTTGAGATCTTGCCTTGCCCGCGGGCAAACGAAGTACTTTTTTTCGTAGCGTTGACGATGGACCATCCGCCTCCCGCATTCGCAGTAGAGTATGCCATTCAGCATGCCGGTCGGATAAACATTCGAATGGTGTATTTTAGGAGCCCGTTTTTTTTGGCCGACTTTGAATCCATACACTTCGTGGATTTTCGCCAGTTTTGCCTGTGCTTTGTCCCACACGTCTTGGTCGACGATTCGCAGCTCAGGGCGCGCACTCCGAATCCACTCTTCTTCGGGTAAAGGTACTTGCTTGGTCTTGCCTTCAGAATTTCGAATCGTTTTGGTTCTGCCCCAGACCCAAAGTCCGACGTATTTTGCGTTACCAAGGATTTTTCTAACCCTTTGGTGGGTCCAGGTCGAACCCGCTACTCGATTTCCTACAGGCGATCCTAATGCAGTCAATTCTCGCGCTATTGACGTGATCGATCTTCCGCCGACAAACAACGAAAAAATCAGTCGAACATAATGAGCATGGTCTTCACGGATTCGGACTTTCTTGGCTGGCTTCGGGCCTCGCCCGCTGGGATTAATCGATTCGGGATTCAGAAAATAAGATTCATACCCGAATGGAAAATCACCGGCTGAGAGATTTGCTACGAGCCTGCCGACTTGCCCGCGTTTTACTCTCCGTGCGAGCTCATCGATGCTCGTTGAGTTGTGCAGGTCCATGATTTTGACATGCATTTGCCAGCCAGGTTGTGCGGTATCGATTCCTTCTCCGATCGAAATAAATCGCCCGCCGTGGAAAACGAGATCCTTAATGAACGACAAACCATTATCCGCTCTAGTCAGCCTGGATTGGTCATCCACTACTAGGATGCCAACCTCATTTGTTTTGACCATCTCAGATAATTCTTCGAATCCCGACCGGTTGCTTTTGGTCCCGCTCTCTGCTTCATCGCGTATGACAATTGCGTTTTTGTGGTCAATGCCCTTCTGCGTCAACCAACCACGGACTTCCCGCTCTTGATCAACGCAGCTTTTTTCAGATTGCAGATCACTCGAATATCGAGAATAAATGACCTTCTTACGAGCCATGATGCGATTCCTTATTCACCCCTTTAGTTGGGGCCGACACGGAATCGAAGAGAGGATTGCGCCTCAGGCCACACGAAACGCAATCACTTGCGTTTCGTGTAGAGCCCAGGCTCAACCAAATTCAACACGGAATCCCCTGAAAACTCAATGTTTTCAGGAAAAACCATGCGAACGAATCTCCATTCGGAGATTTCGTCCACAAAGGTGAGTCGGGGTGAAAGGATTCGAACCTTCGACCCTCTGGTCCCAAACCAGATGCGCTAGCCAGGCTGCGCTACACCCCGATCCGAGGACTTAACCACTCTTTCAAACGGTTTTGACCTCGTCTACCAGAACTTTTACCCTACTCCAACATTGTTCGCTAGGCCATTTTAAACCAATTCCTACCCGAAAACGCCCAAATTCCCTGCAATTCAACTATTTGATCACAAATCCCAATCCGTAAAAAACGGCCTCGATCACCACAATACGACAATCCCAAGCACAAAAGGTTCGCCTCACAACTTTAAACATGGGTAGGTTCGCTCTCCTTCCATTTGCCGCTTCGAACTATTTGCTGAACCATTGCCGGGAAAATGACATCTCCAACTACAATATGCTTTGCCCCCAATCCCGCGAGCGGCGTCGCGGGACCACCCTCCCTAATTCCCACCGCCATCTCCACCTGACTCGATTTTGAGTTTCCCCGAATGATTACCAATCGTTTCGCCGTTTCGATTTGCGTCCTGTCGCTCGTCGTCTTCGTCACCAGCCCATCCATCGCCCAGGAGCCGGATGTCGCTCGCTTAATTCACCCCGAAGTAGCCGAACGATTAAGCCTCGTCGATTCGCAGCGGGCCGAAATCCAAGTACTACTTCAAACCCGGGCCGAAGCCTTGGCTGCCCCAGGTGACCAAGCCGCCAAAGACATCCTCAAAGCCGATTTTTTGAAAAAAATATTGGCCGTTCTCAACGACCAACAACGGGCAAAATTCAACGAAGCACCCGCTACCAAAAAACTCATGTTCCAGTTCCGCGAAATGAAATGGGACGATGTGCTCGATTGGTTCGCCGCTCAACAAGACCTAACCTTGGTCATGGACCAAATCCCACCCGGGACATTCACCTACAGCGATACCCGTTCCTACTCGCCAAGCGAAGGCATCGACCTGCTGAACAGCGTCCTCATGACTCGCAACTTCACGCTCGTTCGCCGAGAAAAAATGCTCGTCGTGATGGCCCTCAGCGACTCGATACCACTAGAACTGTTGCCACGGGTCAAACTGGAGGAACTCGTCCAGCGCGGCCGATTCGAATTGGTGAGCGTGATCTTCCCACTCGGCGGTCGCCCCATCGATGTCGTGTTGCAAGAAGTAAAACCGTTCTTAAGCAGCTACGGCCGGGCTGTCCCGTTGGCGCGCGGCACTCAAGTCCTCGTCGTCGAAACGGCAGGCAAAATGCAAACCATCAATGAGATCATTGCAACCGTACCGTTGCCAAAGGTCGAACCGAAACCGGTTGCACCTCCGCCACCTCCCAAACCCGCTTTTCAATCCTATCCCCTAGGCGCCCTCGATGCCGCTCGAACCCTGGAAACTATCCGTAAACTCATTCCAAGCGAACAAATCACCGTCGATGCGAAAACCGGTGTCCTGAGCGCGTTTCTCATTCCGGATCAACAGGCCGCTATCAAGTTGGCCATCGACCAGATGATCGCAAGCGCAACACAGATCCCATCCCTCGAATCCGTTGCTTACCAATTGCAAGGGTCAACCGCAGACGACTTAAAAAAATTAGTCGCATTGGAGAAGCAGATCCTCAGTCTGGCACCCAACGCATCCGTATCTACAGCGAACGATCGACTCCTCGTCATTGCACGCGTTGAGGATCAGAAACTGATCAAAGCGAGTTTGGCTGCACTCGAAATTGTCCCTATCGACGGCTCGAAAACGATGAAGGTTTTCGAAATGGATCCGGCAATCTCTGCTTCCATCGAAGCGGCTTTGAAAGCATTTCTACCCAAAGGACAAATCGCTTCGAACAACAAAGCCGGAAGCCTCATCGTGCGTGGCTCGGAAGACGATCTGCGGATCGCTACCGAAATGATCGAGATCTTCAAGCGATCCCAATCCGCCAATCAACTACAACTGCGAGTCTTCCCGCTGATTCAACAAGCCGATGCGAAATGGTTGGCCACACTTCAACGTGTCGTGCCCACTACCAACGCTTGGTTGGGTGACGACGGCCGGCAACTCATGCTGCTGGCCGGCAACTCCGACATCACAATTGTCGAAAGCATGTTGCCACAGCTAATGAGTTTGTTGCCGAAACCCGATCAACGCAAATTGCAGATTTACGCTCTTTCGAAAAGCCAGCAGTCCCGACGCACCAGTCTAACCGATCTGCCGCCCAACTTGCTCGGCATCAAAGTGGTTGACGGGAGCAACAAACAAGAACTCTTGGTTTGGGCCACGGCGGAACAACATGTAGACTTTGCCATACTATTGGAAGGCTTGGACCTACCAGCTCCTTCACCCACGCCAACTAGCCCGAAAACGTATCCAGTTACAGTTCAAGATAGCGCGCTCATCGTGCAAATCTTGACCGCTGAGTTCCCTGACTCCAAGATCACCGTCGACGCCGATGGCAATACCCTAACCGTGCTCGCCGATGAACCGTCCCACGCCAAAATCGCCGCCCGTGTCACGACTTTCAACGAGCAATTGCCCAAGAAAAGTGCCATCACTTTGGAAACGTATTCCGTACGCGGCATGACGGCAGCCTCGTTGCAACTCTCGCTCGCTCCCTTGTTGCTCAAGGCACGAGTCAATGTGGATGCCGTGCGAAATAGATTGCTTGTCGCCACCGATGCCAAGAATCACCTTGAGATTTCCGCCTTGGTCACGGCGCTCAGCGAGAAACTGGGAGTGGACCAGCAGCAGATTGTCGTCGCCTATCCGATTGAAAATGCCTTGCCCTCGCAAGTGAAAATTGTCTTCGACCAACTGGCCCTGGGATCGACGTCAATTGCAGACGACAAACTCAAGCAGCTTGTGGTGACTGGAACCATTGAGATGCAAGCCATCGCCAAGGCCACCATCACTCAGATCGATCGCCGGTCACCCGCCGGAGCCCCTCGCGAGATTCGCTCGTACGACGCGAAAAAACTGCAAGCCGCTGCGTTGTTGCCTACGCTGCAAAAACTTTGGCCGGACATGCAGTTGACGGCCGATACGACGGCAAACCGAATCATTGCATCCGGCAGTGTCAAAGAACTCGACCAACTGGATGCGGCGGTGGAACGCTTGATATCCGCCCCGGATGGCAAGCCCCAGTTCGTCAAAACGTACCCAGTTCCAGCGGGTGATATGCTGACCCTTGCAGCCATTCTCAGTCAGATCGCCCCGCAAGCCATTATCAGCAGCGATATCCCGTCCCGCACCGTCACGGTCTGGGCCGGTGAAGATCAGCAAACGCGAGTGCAGCAAGCCCTCGAACAGATTAGCAAAACGGCACAATCGGCCAAGGAAGCAGCCACCTACCTGGTAAAGCCAACCCAAGTCGTTGCCGTCCAAGCCTCCTTGCAAACGCTTTTCCCGACGATTGGAATTGCATCGGTTCCGACCACCGGCCAACTGATCGTTGTGGCTTCGTCTGAGCAACAGAAACGGATAGCGGAGGTCATTGAGTTGATGGCCAGTGGCCCCAATGCATTGGAACGAACGGTCAAAGTTTTTCGAGTGGAACCTGAACGCGTTGAGTTTACTAGTCTATTCAGCGCACTCCAGTCAACCCTTCCATCGCAAATTCGACTTGAGTCCAACCCAAGCAACAACTCCATCCTAGCGATTGGTTCACCGGAAGAATTAGAGCTAGTCACCGCCAAGATGGATGAGCTGCAAAAACAACTGCCAGCTCCAGACGCGAGCTCCTCGGCTGTTTATCCGTTGCAGTATGGCAACACGGTGAGCGCGTTAGCGATTTTGCAATCGCTGGTTCCGCGAGCCACGTTGGTACAGGACGCGACGTCACGAACCGTTGCTGCTACTGCAAAAGCGCACGAGCATGCTAAAATTCGCGAGTTCCTACAAGCCTTCGATCAACCCAAAACATCCAACCGTGTGACACACGTCTATCGGTTGAAGCAGGCCAGCGCACGCGGATTACAGGTCATTTTGGTCGATCTCATGCCGGACGCGGTCCTCTATGGCTCGCGAGAAGAAGGCGTCCTCATCGCGACCGCAACACCGGAACAGCACAAGCGAATCGAGGCGATCGTCAAGGACTTTGATATCGACATCCAAAACAGCGAGACGCGTGTTTTTGCGATTGGAAAAGGGAATGCTACGTCTTTGAAAGCGGCCTTACAAGGCTTTTCCTTGAAAGCGACGGCGACGGCGGACACCGCCACGAACAGTTTGATCGTGACGGCACCGCTCGCCGAGATGGAGCGTATTGCGCAAATCGTGACCGAAGTCGAGTCCGGCAGTTTAAAGTCGAGACTAACTCGCTTTTATATGCTAACCTCCGCCGAACCGTTACCGCTATCGCGGGCGTTGCAGGAGAGTTTTTCGAAGGCCAATTTCTCCGCCGATTCCGTGAGCGGGGGAGTCTTTGCAACCGCGACCGAAGAAGATCACATTGAGATTGCAAAAGTAGTCAGCGAAGTCAATGCTCAGCCGAGCAAGCTTCCAACTCTTAAAGCCTTTGTTCTAAAGCATGCGAAAGCAGAATTGGTCGCCGAGGCAATTCAAAACGCATTCGGTCGACGCTCCACGGCGGGTGTGAGTTTTAGCCGCGACGCAAAAAGTGTCTTCGTCGTAGGTAGTCGCCAAGAGCTGCTCGTTGCAGAGCAAATGATCGAACAATTCGATTCGGCCAACTCGACGAGTGAGTCCAAGAAACTAAAGCTTTTTTCTTTGAGCGGGGTCGATGGAAAAGCCGTAACCACGTCCATAGAAAGTCTGTTTAAGGGGGACGGTAGTTTGGTCGATGTTCGCTACGACGCTTTGAATGAACAGCTTTTTGTAACCGGCACTCCATCCCAACTCCAACTGGTGGAGGACGCAATGAAACAATTTGCGCCGCCGTCGCGAGAGCTTGAAATCATCCAGTTGAATGCAGCCGATCCATTTTCTTTCAAATTAGCAGCCGATGCACTCTTTCAAGACGAACCCATGTCGAGTGCTCCGATGATCTCGATCGATTCCAATCAACAGCAAGTACTCGTTCGAGCGACCAAAGAGCAACTCGAAAGTATTCGAAAACTCCTCAAACAGATGGGTGAATCGCAGTCTTCGAATATTCCGGTCGGGTCAGGGCGTTTGCGGTTCGTGCCGGTCCACCGCAGTTCCAAGCAGTTGCTCGAGGACATACAGCAGCTTTGGCCAACCATAAGGAACAATCCCATCAATGTCGTGAATCCCCGACCGATCGAGCGAGACAGACCAAATGCGGAGCCTCAAGCTCCAGTGGCTCCCAAAAAGTCCGACGACTTGGGGCAAACCTCAACGAGTCCATTCCAACGGTTGGCAAGTGCGCAAGTCAATTCGGATGCGCAGCAGCCCGTTCAGAAACAGGCACCACCGATTATCGTCGTAACAGGGGACGATCAATGGACGTTGGCTTCGGATGATACGGAAGCGCTTGAGCTTTTCACGCGTCTTCTCGACACGTTGATGAATCCAAAGGTAACACCCTTTGCTACGGCCGGGAATTTTTCTGTTTACATCCTGCGGCATGCGGATGCAAAGCATTTGCAAGAGTTGCTTACCGACTTATTCCGCACCGGCGATAGCAATCGGCGATCCTCGATTGCAGACGCGATACAACGTGTGAAGATAGTCGCCGATTCACGCATCAACGGGTTGATCATTGGCGGCAACCGAGCCGACCGAAAAATTGTCGAGGAACTGCTGGCCGTTTTCGACTCCGAGGATTTACTTGACACGTTGCAGCAGATCTCCCCATCCATTGTTCAACTCCAAAGCGCTAGTGCCAAGCAGGTAGCCAGCATCGTCCAGGATGTCTATAAATCGCAGTTGAGCACCGGGGCAGGTCGTGAGGCGATCGACATTCCGGAGGGGGTATCGACAGAAGTTGCCACTGTTTTGCAGCAAATCAACGCGCAGTCCGCAGGGCCATTATTGACGGCTTCGGTAGATGAAACCACGAATTCCATCGTGCTACGAGGACCGCCAAGCTTGACCACGGAAGTGCGATCCTTTATCGAAAAACTCGATCAGCAATCCGCTACGGCATCCGCCCGCCGCGTCCAATTGCTGCGATTGGAGTCCACCAACACCAAGAACCTGGAAAAGGCGATGAATTTATTAAAGTCCAAGTAGGCATTTTTTGGAGTGCGGAAATTCATTTCCGCTTTTAGATGAGAGCTGCAGCAATCTCAAAGCTCCGATGAATCGGAGCACTCAAAATTTATTGACGTTGTCTAGGAACGGGGCTTCCCATGGTGATATACTCTCAGGCAGCTAATAACACGTCCAGATGTGTCACTTCCGTTTCTCTGAAGTCATGTGGTCGTCGCTTTAGTCCGTTAAAATTTGACAGGGACAACCGTGAACCCATCGCAATTAAAGACGCTCTCGGGCATTTGCTTCGTGCTAGGCTTTGCATCCATCATCGGTTCCATTGCCATTTGGGCTCTAACAGGGGGTGATGCTGTTGAATCAAAAGCACACGCTGAGCGCTTTGGAATCTTCATCGGACTCTGGGCTCCTACATTTTTTGCTCTTAGCACCCGACTTGACCGACAAGCCGAGTCCGTTGCAAGGTAGCAATGATCTTGGAGTCAACGCCACTTAGTGACCGCGATATGGACCGAGTCATCCAGATGGCCTGGGAAGATCGAACTGCCTTCGAAGCGATCCGATTGCTGTTTGGGCTTACTCCCGGCGGTGTCATTAAGCTGATGCGAGCTGAATTAAAACCTTCGTCGTTTCGTCGGTGGCGGGCTCGGACCACCGGGCGTAAAACAAAGCATTTGGAACTTCGCAACTTCGAAGTTGGGCGTTTTCGCTGTCCTGATCAAAAGAATTCGTAGCGAAGGAGCCTGCTGGGTTGATGCATTTAACGCTTTCAGCGTTGGGAAATCGCGAGCTTCACCCATGTTTTGAACGTCACATTCCGCACTGTCAAAACCTATGAGTCGGGTGTAAACGAGTCAAGATGCACTTGTTTGCCAAACAGCAGGGTTGCAATTCCGATAATAATGGCCAACGCCGGAATCAGACCAAACAAAACTGAGATTGCCAGCAGTAAACCACCGATGGCGTCCCAGGCAAAGCGATCTCGACCTTGACCGGTTTGCCAAACAGCGTAAACAAGGAAAATTAGCTGGGAGGCAAGGATAGCTTGGATAAGCCGAACAGGGTAGGACAATCGAAGAATGTGCACGAACCACGCTACAATCGGGAGCAGTTGGATCGCGTGCAAGGCCACACCATGAGGGAATTTTAATACGCCCGAACGTCCCCACAGTTCATACGATTCCCCCGAGGCGATGCTCACCTCGCCGAGAATGGTCGTGACAATGCCTAAACCACAAGACAATGAGAGCAACCCCATCCCCCCGCGAACAGCGATGGCCATCGACGGCTCAATGGCCCTTAGATTAAAGGTGCGAAGCGTTACATAAAAGACGCCGAACGTTACTGCCAGTATTAGCCCTAGCATGGTCATTTCGATGGCCGCGTCAATGGTGGTCGCATGGTTAAAATGCGATGCGACACCTCGCCAATACTGTATGGTGATCAAGGCAACTTCCATGAGCAAGCCAAACGCAATCGCGTTCGCAAGAGCTCGATCGTACCAACGCGGTCGGAGTTGAGTCATCAACCAAGCGATAGACCAAGTCGTCAATCCACCAGAAATGCCGAAGAGTGCAGGTTTGCGGAGCGAGAGTGGACCGGCCCAATCGGCACCGTCGAATGCCAGTTTCGCAAGATGAAATGCTCCGCTAACAATCAATACGGCCGATACCCATAGAACCGGTCGAAACGCAAAAATGGACTCGTTGGAACGCGAGTTATCGTCGTCAATGGACAATTTCGAAGTTCCCTCATTTACGGTTCGGGTTATGATTGGTAATTTCCCCATCGCTGCGTCACTAAGCGCTTCCGCTGTGAAGTTTTTCGAGAAACCGTTCCGCGACCATTCGGTGGTAATCGAGTTTGCTTCCCATCCGTTCAAGTTGCCCGACCATGACCCGCATGCGTGGATTGGAACTAAAAAACTCACGCTCACGGTCGATGAACCGCCAGTACAAGGCATCCCAGATTTCGCACCAATCCCCTTTGGCATAGTCGCTCATCTTGAGAATATAACTCGATCCGCTTATGTAGGGCTTCGTCGTCATCAAACCGCCGTCTGCATGTTGGCTCATTCCATAAACGTTTGGCACCATCACCCAATCATACGAATCAATGAATAATTCCATGAACCATTGATAGACAGCATCGGGGGCAATGTCGCAAAGCAACATGAAATTCCCAAGGACCATCAAGCGTTCGATGTGATGACAATACGCATATTTCAACGTGCGTTGAATGCTTTGATCAAACGGAACAATCCCTGTAGAGCCATCGTAAAACGACGCGGGAAGCGGTCGAGATAGATTCCAAGAGTTCGTCGTTCGTTGCCGCGATCCCGCCTGCAAGTAAACAAGCCGAATGAACTCTCGCCAGCCGATCACCTGCCTAACAAACCCTTCCAAGGAGTTGAGCGAAATTGCGTCGCTTTTGGCCAGTACGGCCTCGATAACTTGCTCGGGGGTGAGCAAGCCAATGTTGAGCATGGGGGTTAAAACACCATGAAAGATAAACGTCTGGCGCTGAGAGATGGCGTCTTCAAAATCGCCAAACGAAGCCAGTCGCTCTTCGACGAATGCGTTGAGCCACTTGGCCGCATCCGCGTGCGTGACTGGGTAACAAAACTCTTGGATTTGTCCTGTCGCGTTTGGAAACGCTCTGGCCACGTAACGTTTCGCTTCGACCACACTCGGCCTTTGGCTGGGCGTAACGATTTCGGGGACAACGATATTTTTAGGGAGCTTTTTTCGATTTTCCGTATCGAATGTCCACTTACCACCGAGAGGCTTACCCTTTTCATCGAGCAGGAGTTGCAGTCGCTTACGTTGCTGCATGTAGAAATCGGTGAAACGATAATGTTCCCGTTGTTCCGCCCACTTCTGGCTCACATCGATTGGTGTCAAAAAAGAGGAGTCCTCAAGCCATTCCAATTTGATTTCGGCTTTCATGCAGCCATCGGCAACCCGCTTCTTGAGCCACTCGTCGGTCGGGTCGACGATCACAGCCTGCTGGATCTTCTTTTTCTTCAGGACCGCCCCGATTTCACTGGAGTGCGAAATCGATTTTGATTCGACGCGATGGACTTGTTTTCCCATGCGTTCGCACGCGTTGGCAAACTCGGTCATGGAAGCACGATGCAGGACCAGTTTTTGTGCATGGAAATGGTACTGAGTAAAAAAAAGTGGATCCTCGACTAGGAAGACTACCTTGGCCATGGCGACCGCTGGGTTTTTTCCCCAAAGTTGATGTGGATATACGATCGCAGCAGTTTGGATTGTCATTCTTTGCCCATGGTTTCAAAACAGTTCCAGTTGAATAACTTCGGATGAATTTACCAGTGTGGCAGACGTTGCAATCGTTCGTTCGTGAAGCCAGCTCAAGACTCGTCCTGCAAGCGACATTCCACTTTGTAACGCCCCTTCGATACGTGGGCCACCACACCAATCTCCGCAGGCACCTAGTTGGTTATCATCGTCCCAAAGCGAACTTTCAATCAGTGATTCTGTAGGCCTTGAGTAGAGCCAGTGGTGAGATTGCGCAAGGCAACAATTTGGCATTGCTACCCCCGTTACTTTCTCTGCTTCCTCGACGAGAGATTCAATCGCCTGTTCCTTAGAAAGTCCCAAATTCTCTTTCGCCCAAGCAACGGTGGAATGCAAAACATAAGTCTCGACGTGCTTGGAGCGAGAGGGTTTGCTCGAGTCGCGAGCGATCCAACCAAGTTTCCCTTGATTGACGAATGCCCCGTCGAAAGGAACTTGCCAGCGATGCTCGGTGGCTAACATAACTGCCCAGCAAGGGACCATTTCGACCTTGAAGAGTTCCTCTCGCCAAGAACAATTCAAAGGCAATTGCTTCGCAACTTGGGCTGGTGGGCAGTTCCAAAGGACCACATCAAAATCTCCGAGAACACGATCGTCCTTGGAGATCAATCGATAGGCATCGCTTACTTGGACAACGCTCGCCACCTCGCTTTCCAATGCGACCGATAGATCCCGCGACAAGTGTATGCCGAGCGATTCCAACCTTGGGGTGCCGACAAAGCGTTGAACCATCGCAACATCCCTAAATTTACCAAACTCATCGATCGAAACGATATGGCCTTTCCACTCGGCGACGTGATGGTCCTGGCACCATGACTCCACGTAAGGTTTTAAGAAAGGATCGCGAATCGTAAAGTACTGAGCACCATGATCGAACTGGCACACACCCTCTACGTTTCTAGTGGAGGCTCGACCACTCACTCGATGCGACTTTTCAAAACACTTCACATTGAGACCTTGATCGGACAAGATCCTTGCGCACATCAACCCAGCCAACCCAGAGCCGATCGTCTCGATTCGCGGTGAAGGAAGATTGGCCTCCGAATCTAAGTCATTTCGGAAGTAGCAAAAGGCATAAGCCAGCTCTCTCCATATCAGCAGTTCATCGAGGTACTTCTCAGCCCCATCCGCCGACGCTTCTCTTGCAATACGGAACGGGGAAACCATTCCATAGTGCAGGTAGGCAGACATGCGGCTGACTCCGTCGACCTCGATTTGGTTTCGACGCTTTGCGTATCCGCGGAGCCCAGTCGTTCTGTCCATTGCCTGGTGGCTTCGATTGGAAAGTCATCTGTCACGACAACAGCCGATGAGTTTGCGAGTCGAGCAAGACGTGGAAATCGAGCGCCGATGCGGTCCAGGTGCAGTGAATACTGGATTCCTAGCTTGGCATAGCTCTCTTCCAAGTCCCGAGCCGCTTCGAGAATAAAAGTATGGTGCCGATCCGAAGCAAATCGGTATTTTTCGGAGAGACCTTGATAGACAAGCAGGGGCAGTTTCAGTTTCTCGGCCAAATGGACTGCAACGTCCAAGGCTGGATTCTCATCGGATCGCAGCGCATGGTGCGTCCAATACAGGACTCGTTCACCTGGAGGGCCCGGTTTACCGTTTGCGCTCAACCATGCGCGTTCGGCCAAGTGCATGGGCAAAGAAGCTAAATGAGTCTGTATTTCGTTGGGTTGACTGTTCATTGCCGCCATTGTAGTAGACTGTCAAGTAACGACTCTTAGACACACACCGTGGCAGATGCTGCCAGCATCCGAGCCAACGCTAGCAGCGTCGGCCACGGGCAGCGTCGGCCACGCACCTACGACCGCCCTCGCCACTTGGTAGTAAAGCCAAGTTGCTTTCGGACCAGAGCGATCCATTGAAGTGCCACAAACCAAGCCACTCCCAAAGGATGCAGCGCTGCACCCAAGTAGGATTGCTCGAATCGCTTGCACGCGATAAGCCTCGGTACAAATGAAATGGCGAACGCCACCCCTAGGATCGACAGCGCAATCGCCGATGCACCCTTGAGGTACCCTAGGATCAATGCAAGGCCAGGCAGGACGGAGCCACCAATCAAGAGCACCGTAAAAGGAACGATCAAGCGCGCGTTGGCAATGCCCTCGGTCGCATTCTTCAGCAAACCGTTGCAAACCTCCTTGGTCGACGTATACATTCGGCAACGTGCAAGATCGGTTGCATCAAAGATGTCCGTTTTGTGTCCAGCCCGACGGAAAGCCCGCGGCAATTGAATACCGTCGTGGCGGGAATCGCGAATTGCCGAATGGCCCCCAATCGACATGTATACCTGTTTGTCCGCCAAAAAAAGCTGCCCACATCCTGCCGCCAAGCCAACTCCGAGTGAAGACCGCATCCGATCGATTGGCAGGTAGCTGAGCAACACGTAGTGCATGAGTGGAATAAGGATTTTTTCGGCCATGGTTCCTGTCTCTTGCATGGGAAAGCCGCTAATCAAGGGTGCCTGCCTGCGGTTCTGTTCAGCCATACAACGTAAAACCGCATCCGACGAAAGCCGAACGTCTGCATCCAAGAACAGAAGCCACTCGTATCTCGCTTGATTTGCCAATTGCCAACACGCGTGCTGCTTTCCATTCCAACCCTCCGGCAACGGGTTGGACGGAACAAGCCGCACGCGTTGGTCGCGAGCCGCCATCAACTGGACAATGCTAGCCGTTTCATCTTCGGAGTGATCATCGAGAACCAGAACCTCAAAATTCGGATGGCCATTGGTCAAGATGGTCTCAATCGCGAGCCCTATTGAGGCGGCCTCGTTGCGTGCCGGGATGAGGATACTGACCCGTTTTGAATCCGCGGCTTGCAAGCGTTGCGGCTCCAAACTTGCACGCGAAAACTCGCCGCAGTTCTTGAGAAACATGGCAAACGGCAAAACTGCGATCAGCAAAACGAACAACGAAAAAACGATCATGGATGGCTGCTATGTTTTAGTTTTCAAACTTTTTGAAGTTCTAATGTGCATACTCGCCAACGATCGATCGGTAATAAGCGATGGTTCGCTTGATTCCCTCCTCCAGTCGAATTTGAGGTTCGTAGCCGAGTAGCTTTCGAGCGAGTGAAATGTCAGCAAGACTATCCCGTACATCGCCTGTTCGAGCTGACTGAAAATCTGGTTCAATGGACTTTCCGAGCAAGTTCCCCAAAATCTTCAGCAACTGCAGCAAGGTGGTTTGTCCACCGTCGGCCACGTTCAAGATTCTACCGCCTATATTGGGTCGTTCCGCAGCCAGCAGATTTCCGTGCACGACGTTCGCAACATAAGTAAAATCGCGAGACTGCAATCCATCGCCGAAAATGAGAGGTCGTTGTCCGTTGAGGATTCGACTAACAAAAAGCGGAATAACCGCAGAGTAGGGACTATCAGGATCTTGGCGTGGGCCGAACACGTTGAAATAGCGAATGCCAACCGTTTCCAGGCCAAAACTGTGATAATAGGCTTGGCAGTAGTACTCACCACATAATTTTGCGACAGCGTAGGGAGAAAGTGGCATAGGCAGATCCGACTCGCGTTTGGACGAAGTCGGTTGATCGCCATAGGCACTGCTGCTGGCGGCGTAAACAAAGCGTTTAACACCCGCTTGAACGCAGTGGTGCAGCATATTGAGCGTGCCGGTCGCGCAAGCCTGATGCGTGTCCAATGGACGCTCCAAAGAGAGTGGCACGGACGCCAAGGCCGCTTGATGAAAAACCCTTTCGACCCCCGAGAGTGCTTCGCGGACAGCGATCGAGTCGCAAATGTCTCCTTCGACGAAGTCGATACGATCCGAAACCTCTTCTAAGTTGGCTCGTTTGCCAGTGCAAAGATTATCGAGGACGCGTACCTTGTGCCCAGCGTCTAGAAGTCCGCGAACGATATGCGAGCCGATGAATCCAGCCCCACCGGTTACCAAGCAACGGACCATAAGTCATACCCAAATCTATTAAAGTTAAGCATCCATCTCTTGTGGCCGTTTCCTAACCCGACGCATGAGCGAGGGATCATTTGTCATCCCTCGCTCACGCGTCGGGTTGATTAAATCACAGTCTCGGAGCGGTGAGCGGCAAGGCAAATATTCACGCTGCTCTGTTCCGGGAATTCAATTCTACCGACCAAGCCCCGAGAATCGTCAGACGATTTTTCTGAAGTGACTTCAACGCCTGAATTGTTTCCCGCGAGTTCGATGGGTCCAGCATTTGAACTACAATTCCGTCGCATAGTCTGCCAATTCGCGGCATCATGGGGAAACACACAGCCCCCAAATCGAAGACGATCAGCCCGAATTCTTGCTTCCAGCGAGGCAAATCTGCCAGTTGAGCATGCCATGACTTGGTCCCCGCGTTGGCGTCGGCAAAGTACGACCAACGAGCCTCGCTGAAGTTCCCATTCCCGACTAAGTCGTGGGATCGCAAATCGTTCGGCGGACGGACGGTGATGAGCATGGCATTGCGACGTGCCTTTTCAGAACATCGGGCGACCGTGTCTGTGATCACAGAGCGAACGAGCGATGGATCGGCATCGCCAACCGTCCCTATCCCTAAAACGAACGACTGTACCTTGCTAATGCGATTCAGAATTCCATCGATTGGCAAATGAACGACCTGTGAGCTGGATGCGGTATCCATCAAGAGTTTCTTAGTTTGGTAAACAGTTTTGCATAGGGATGTAGAACCGCGCGATGAGTATTATTCATGGCTTGCGATACTCCCTCTCGAACGGATTCCAGATCATCCTCAATGACCAGCATATCTCGATCGTCTCCCATCGCCGCTCGTTCTGGAGCCCGCTCCGATTCCATCATGGTGTTGTAGCTATGCATACCCGAAAACGCGATTACGTCCGTGTGAGCGTGATGGGCGAGGCGACGATCATCTTCAGGACCTTGTTCCATGGCTGTAAAAATTCCGCGGGGACTGTAGTTAACGGAAGGATCGATCGACTCTGCGGGATCGAAGGACATCGCATTCCTATTCAGTCCAGAAACCAGTTCTCGCATTTCCTCTTCGATTTGTCTCTCTAAATTTGCAGCTTGTTCCGGCGAGATATTTGAAACGGCTTCCACATAAGAGTCCTCAATAGACCCGTCGTTGGAAGACAGGTTGGCAGCCTGTCCTAAGTAGTCCTCTTGCAGATCCTGATTGCCCTCAAAGCGGCTCGCAAAAGAGGGGGCATGCGAAGGCGTTGGTATCGTAAAGAAATCGTTCGCTTCGTCGAAAGCCAGTGCCTCCTCGTCAGTAGCTTTCCGATTCGAAGTTCCAAAACTGGATAGGTCGTAATTTAGATTCCCATAGGCAGCCCCGGAGTAGGATTGGTAGCTATCCGACGACTGAACAGGGATCGAGAACTCCTCATCAAAATCACCAGCAAAAACCTCCAGCAAGTTCTTGGTCGGAACGGTTGGCGTTTCTGGCGACGCAACGAGTTCCTCGAAGTCCAATTCAGCCGGCAAAGGCACATCGACTTTGTCCAACCAATTCATTACTCGGGAGGGTGAGGCTCCTGCCGAACCAGCGGTTGTCGGATCCACGCTGACGTGTTCGATGGGACTGGTCACCAAGTCATCGCTGAAATCATCATCGAGCTGTCCGAATTCGATGTTGGAGTGCGACGGCACCTGCGATTGAGGGGCCACCGAACCCTTCATCATCGACTCGAAACTCGAAGCCGAAAAAGATGATTTCAGCTCGTTCGAAAGAACGGGTGTTTGGCTAATTGGCGACGTGTTCGAGGTGACTGGCATTGGGCGCGCGATGGTAAGCTGAGAACCCTTAACAATCGATTCGGGTTCGCTCCACGGATTAGGAAGCTGCTGGAGCATGCACCAAGCTCGGCCAACCATGGCGGCGGAAACTGGGCGTTCACGATCATTGCAGGCAAGTAATAGAGACTGGTCGGCGAGTTGATCAATCCGTCGCGGAATCCCATCCGAACCTCGATAGATCGCATCGAGGGCATCGCGAGTCATCACCGTGGATCCCTCGACACCGCTGAGTTCAATTTTGTGGAGGACGTACTGAGCGGTTTCTTGGCTGCTTAGCGGAGTCAAGTAGCACCGGGCAGCAAGGCGTTGATTGAGTGAATCCATGTGCGGGTGGGAAAGGCAGTCCTCCAATCGCATCGTTCCGCAGAGAACCAACCGAACCCTCGCAATGCCATTGCGAACAATGTTGGTAAGTAGGCGGATTTCATCGAGCAACTTCATGGACAGTGTCTGGGCTTCGTCGATTACCAAGACCAATCCATCGGTCGGGTTTTCCGAGGAAGGTTGTAGTCGACTCATGAGCGAGAGGCGGAGTTCACCTTCGGTCATGTCTCGGTAGGGCATGCGTAACTCAAACAGAAGGTTTTGGAGCAGAGCTCGACGTGTAATGAGCTGAGAACTGGAGAGCATCACCACTTCGAAATTGCGTCGAAAGTTTTCGGCAATTCGAAGGCAACACATGGTCTTGCCCAATCCCGTGCCACCAAAGATTGCAACGGGCCCTTCGCCACGTTGGATTGCGCGAGACGTGGTTTGAAAGGTCTGCTCAATGCACGTCGCAGGAAAGTAGCGGTCAAGCGTGGATGCTGCGAGGAATGGTCTTTTGACAAATCCAAAGAATGATTCGTACATCCGTTCGGTTCCGTTGTTGAAATGGCCTTGTTGAGCTTAGTCGGTAGTCCTGAAATCGGCTGCTCCTTGACGGAAACATTAGACTGATCGTTACAATCGTCAAAGATTAACAAATCACTTAAGCGGCTCCAGCTTTCCGCCTTTTAAACGAACCAACGCGTCGCATTGTTGCGCGATGTTCTCGTCATGGGTGACCATTACGATCGTTAAACCGGTATCTCGGTTCAGGTTCCTCATCAACTGCAAAATGGACTGACCGGATTCTTGGTCGAGATTTCCGGTCGGTTCGTCCGCCAGCAGCAGTTTGGGATCGGTGACCAACGCTCGGGCAATAGCAGTTCGTTGCATTTCGCCCCCTGAGAGCTCACAAGGCTTGTGATGCAGCCGATGCGAAAGACCAACCATCTCAGCTAACTCTTTTGCCCGTTGAATAATGGCAGAACGGTTACGAAAATAGGAGAAAATACTCTGCCCGATCATGGCGGGAGCGACAATATTCTCGAGCAACGTCAGTTCGGGCAGCAAATGATAGAACTGGAAAATCATTCCCAGTTGCTTATTGCGAAACGCATCGCGCTGGCGAGCGGGCAAATTGTCCGTGCGTTGACCATCGAAATGGATTTCGCCCGAGTCAGGTCGATCCAGGGTTCCCAGCAAGTGGAGCAAAGTACTCTTGCCAGAACCGCTTTGGCCGATGATGGCCGTGATCTTGCCCCGTTCTGCGCTGAAATCGACCCCTTTGAGCACGGGAACAATCGTTTTGCTGCGTCGGTACGATTTCTTCACGTCGCGAGCCACCACTATGGATTGGCATCCAACGCTTTCTGGCAGACTTGACTTTACGATCGCGCTTTCAAGGGAATCCAATTCGAGTTCTGGCCGAACAACGCGGTAGGGACCGACGGCAGGTGTTGATGGTTTTGTTAGCATTTTCGCAGGTGTGGTGCTATTCATAACGCAAGGCCTCTACAGGATGCATGCGAGCCGCACGAATGGATGGCAAGACGCTTGCCATGATCGCGATCAAGACCGCGCCGATGCTGACCCAGACGATAGTAAATGGATGGATGATGGTTGGAATCGAGTCGAAATAATAGACGGTGGGGTCAAAAACCTCGCGCCCGGTGAACCACTCAAGGACTCTGGCTATTTCATTGATCTTCCAGACAAAGAGAAGCCCACACACAACACCGGCACCCGATCCAACGGAACCGAGCAAGACGCCATAGCCCAAGAAGATCGAGGCGATCCCGCTTCCGGGCGCGCCAAGGGACTTGAGTACACCGATGTCCCGTGTCTTTTCGACAACGATCATGAAAAACGTGGCGAGGATTCCAAACCCAGCAACGGCGATAATCATGAACAAAAGAACATTGAGAATCGTGGTCTCCATTTGGACGGCTGCCAACAACGGTCCCTGCGTGTCGCGCCAAGAGTTGACCTGAACATAGGATTCGTTGGGCGGAAACTCGTCTCGCAAGGCATCGCGGGCCGCAGAAAGATCCGAGCCTTTTTTCAATTTGATTTGAATCGAGGTGACGGCTCCAACTTTGGATAACGGGTCGATCATGCCCCGAGCTCTTTGAAGCGCTTCAATAGGCACGAAGGCAAAAGTGGCGTCGTATTCGCTCATCTTGCTCTCGTAAAAATCGACGACGGTAAACATCTCATCAATGGCTCGGGGTGGAGTCCCTGCGTTGGGAAATGCAACACTGACGTCATCACCTGGTCGAATAAAGAAGTAGTCTTTGACTTTGCCAGCCACGTCTCGGCCTCGAACACTCCCAATCCCAATTCCAAGAACAATGCCCGTACGCTGTTCCCTGGATGCGTCAAACACGCGACCTCGTCCCTCACCCGATTGAATCGGTTGAATGCTAGGGCCGGAAAGCATCGATTCGATTGTATTCGGTTCAGACTCCGCCTTTTTCACACTCTCAATGTTGCTCAAAGAGCTCTCAATGTTGCCCAAAGAGCCCGTTGCGGATTCCGGGTTGGATTCCACGTAAGGCGCGCCGACATGGATATCTTGCAACTGATTGGAGAGTTGTTTCCGCTGTTCGACCGCAATTTTTTCTTGGAGCTCACGATACTGCTCCAATTGAGAGAGTCTCTCTTTCTTTAACTGTTCCACGCGGTTTCGGTATTCCCACCCCGCTGGCTGCAACGCTTCCCGTTCCGGTGCATAACCCGATTGTTTCAAATTGAAATCCAGTTGGGACTGGTTGTCTGGGTGAATCAGGTACTTGCTAAAGTCACTCACGCTCGCGTACGTTTTTTGATCAATTCCGATCAAATTGATTTGCTGTGTATGCGCTGCACCGTTGTGATGAAATGTCATCATGGCCGGAAGCGTCACCACGGTGGTAACTCCTTCAACCGAGTTGCCGATCCTGGCTCGAATGCGTTCGATATACCAATTCGGTTCCGAAATCCCGTTGGTGCCACGCGTTTCAACGACTAGATCGCTCAGAATACCATGCATTCGATCCTGCATCTGCGAAGTGAAGCCATCCATAACGCTATTGACGACGATTAGTGTCGCAACGCCTAAGGTTACGGAAACGATCGACGCTAAGGCGATCCACCGGGTTTTCAAGTAGCGCCAACACAATAATAGCTTGTACATTTCGCATTCCTTTGCTTGCACTGCTCGTCAAAAACTTGGTTTTCCGGCCAACACGCTGGCTGGCTTGCAAAAACCTTCGCATGTCGAAAATAGCATCCTTACCGTCTGCGATGCCAGATCATTCGAAAGAACTGGCTTGAACCAAAATACCCGTTCCAGATTCCGGTGCGCAGGGCAATTAACAAAGACAAAAATGAGTGCCAGCATGGTGTTCACCACATTTGCATGCTAAGTTGGGGGTATCGCTTCTTCACGCCTTTTTCGCAATTCCGAACACATACCCGGCCTACCGCGTAGAATGCACCCCTCTTTTAGTATTATGAACCCCTGCCAATTAGGGGATACCCGCCTATCGGGAATCGTCACCCCCTTGAATCGATTTGCCCAAGGAGATGCTACTTGAAATCCAAAATCCTTTTTGTGGATGACCACGAAATTGTGCGTTTGGGCTTTAGGCAAATGCTAATCGGTACCGACGCAGAAATAGTGGACGAGGCATCAAACTCCGACGACGGCTATAACAAATTTTTGGCTTCCAAGTTCGATTTGGTAATCATCGAGGTTCGTCTTCCTGGGGGAGATGGATTGCAACTGCTCGGGAAAATCAAGACACAGTCACCCACACAGCCAGTGCTGATCTTTTCCTCGTACGATAATCCGACCTACATCGCAAGGGCGGTGGCATTGGGCGCGAACGGTTTCCTGCTCAAATCAGACACACAAGATAAGATATTAGATGCCGTTCAACGCGCATCCAAAGGCGAGAACATTTGGAGTCGTGAGGAACTGAGACGAGTTACCGGCTCGTTGGCCACCATGCGAGTGGGTAGCGAGTCTGAGATTCCTCTCACCCAACGTGAAGGCGAAGTTCTTAAGCAGCTAGCCAATGGCCTTACCAATAAAGAAATTGCACAGTCGCTTGGCATCAGTTATGAGACCGTGAAAGAGCATGTCCAACATATTCTGCGCAAGATAGGCGTGTCGGATCGAACTCAAGCAGCCGTTTGGGCAGTGCGAAAGAACTTGGTCTAGTTCGAGTCATTTGACTTCCAGCAGTTCGGCAAAGGAAATCGGGAATCCCCAGTCAACTCGACTTATCACCCCATCGTCGACAAGCTTTTGAACATCGCTTGGTTGCGGCCAATCGCTGAAACCATAATTGTTGGGGGAACGATAGCGTTGTATCTCAGTCCATTGGATCATGATGTGGGTAATGCCGCGTTGTCGTAACGATTCCAATTGTTCGGCCGGTGATCTTCCTTTCAGATAGACTTCACCTGGATTCACGTCAAAGCAGGTGCTGTACTCGATGGGGGCGATAAAGTCGAACACTCTGGCTTCTCCAACCAGCAGGATCCGCACGTTGCGATTCGGCAAATTCTGATTGACCCAAGCGGTTGTCGGAAAAATTCTCGGCACCTGGTTTTCGTCCCCGGCATCGGCTCGCAAAGCGGCTATCGAAACAAAGTACCGATTGTCCGCGATCGTAGGGGACGAGTTCAGGACGCACCCATAGCCGAGTCCCAGGACGACGATCGATTGAGAAAGCCGCGGAGATACGTTTTGGTACAACCACCAAAATCCAATCGCACCGAGCCCGGCCCATAATCCTGTCAGAGGTAACCAAAAACGGTCGATGCGATGGGTTGCAAACCACCAGACCAACACGATCCATCCCGACCATCCAAGCCAAGTTGCTAGTAGAACAAAGTGACGATCTTGGCGAAGCTTGAACGTTGCGAATAGACATACCAACATCCCAAGGACCATGGCAGGCTGAACATAGAGTGAAGTGAGTCCGAGTCGTATTGCATCCGAGAGCGCGATTGATACCGGCTGCAAGAGAATAGGCATTGGCTCGTTCGAATTCGTCGGATGCGTGGATTGGAAATTCCGCACAGTGTGCGCTCGTTTCCATTGTTCGATTTTGTTTGGCGTTAAGGTTTTGCCACCGAAAATATCAGCGGCAAGTGGGTAGACAGGATTCCCCGCCAGCACCCAGTTCTTGGCGTACCACGGACCGCATGTCGCCGCTAGCTCGAGCGCGATCAAGCCAGCCGCAAGGATCACCTCTCGCTGATGAAAAACCCGTCTATACCGCCATGCGGCCCAACCCAGGAATGCCAAAACGGGTATCACCGCAAGAATCAGTCCTGGGTATTTAGCCGCAGCAGCAGCTCCCGACGCCACGCCGGCGAGTCGCCAATACGTCATCAATCGAAGACTTGGCAATTCGCTTTCTTCAGGACTCTGCAACATCAAAGTTCGTTCCCGCAAAGACTCCAATGCACCGATAATCGCTACGGCCGCCGCTAAAACATATGTCGCCAACACCCCATCAATGAGTCCAAAGATGGCCACATGCGCGATCCCTGGCGACGTTAGCCACATGCCTGCGGCACACCAACCAAACAGCGTCCCGAACTTGCGAGTCACGAATGCACCCAGCAACGCCGCGCCCACGAGTGAAAACGCTGCTGTGATCGACTTCCCAATCAAGCCACCAAGCCAAGCGTCCTGCTCTCCTACCAACGTCATCATCGCCAGACTGTGCATCTCGGTCCCAAGTGGCATATTGGCATAGATGTTGTGAGGAACAAAACCAATTGAGCCTTGCTGAAAGAATTCTTTGGGGGCTTGGAGATGATACTCGAGCACATCAAATTCACTTGGTGGAAGCCAAGAACCGAGCATCAGGACCGCCGCCGCGAAAACAGTCATCGCAACGATCAGCATGAAGAAAATTCGATCGATCCCCTTTTTTGAGCGGGCTGTCGCCGACAAGGAAATCTCCGGTGCCGCGTCTACTGCAGAAATACGCTTTGTGGATCGCGACATGCCATAGACCAACAGGACCAGAGCTGCAACGGCTACGGTCAAAGGCACACGACTCTTCAAGCCACCCACCAGTCCAACGACAAGCGTCGTTGTCGAAAGAAGCGCCAGCCCCACCAAGATCGCTATCGATTGCTGCTCGATGCGTGATGCGATTGTGCGACTGCGAAGGAACAAGGGCCTTATCAACGGTAGACCAATCACCGCGCTCAAGGACAGCCAAACGACTGTGCCAAATACGATTGGGATACGGTCGCTAAAACCACTAGGCAATCGACCGCCATCCAACCAAGTCGCAATTCGAACCTCGGGATAGAGAAGGCTCGTAAGGACAAATCTGCCTCGACTGACCTCCTCATCCTCGGACCCTACGAGCCCCCGCTCGAACGGTTGCCATAGGAACAGGCAACCATAGGCAATGGCGGCTACGGTCAGACTGGCCAGGACCAACGGTTTGGTAAATTTCTTTTTCGACGAGATAGCACCAGCATTACTTCTAGGATTGGGCATCGGCTCGATGGATTCTCAAAGCCAGAGTCATGGATCTTTGGGAGCGTTCTTGGTAGCTGTCACGAATTCAGCAAGGCGAATTAGGTTTCGACTGAAAACGCTGCTTTCCAAAAAGAGCTCGCCGAAATCACGCGAATCTAACGTAGGCACAGGAGCTCCATTCTTGTCGGTGATCCACCGGCTTCCGGAATCCAACTGATGAAGAATACGATCCGTCTCTTGTCGGAGGGTCTTGAGATTGTTCTTGCTAACTTTGGGCGTTGCACCTCGGATCAAGACTTGGTATCGAGCCTCTAATTGCATGACGTTCGACTTGGACTTGAAACTGTAGTGCGTTGGAAGATTGTTGTCTTCGTAGGTGAGAGCGTACTCGTCTTTGGTAAAGTAAAGTGGTCGATTGGTTTCGAGTTCGTAAAACCGTGCAATCTTGCCGTCGGGCAAACTGGAACGCTTGAGCCAAGCAATCGCGGCGGGAAGAGGCTTAAGGAACCTGCGGTCGCCTGTCACCTCGGTCAGATACAAAAGCGTTTCCATCACATCCTCGGATTCACGACCGGCGACCGCAGGTGGTTCGAACTTGCGAGCCCAGATAGGTTGAAGTTGATGATTGTATTGCTGAGCCCACGCGGGTTGCGGTTCAGGCAATTGAGCGAGAATCAGGAAGTCGCCGAATTGAAGCATTGCCGTTCGATAGCGGTCGTCCCGGTAGGTTTCGTATGCGAGTTGAAGCGTTTTGGTGACCGTGCCAGCTAGTCCATCGTTGAGCGTTTCGAAATCCCAGTAGTTCTTGAACCTACCCTCCGTTCGCCAATCGTATTTTGGGAACGAAGCTTTAATGATGGGTGCTTTCTCAACCGGTTTGTCCCAACCTTGAGGAAAACCTCCATTGGCGAATTGAGCCTTCAGCAATGCCTCGAGTCCGTACTGAACCGCTTCGTGGATTGATTTCTCCTGAAATCCGTTAGCTCGATCTACCTCGATCAACAATCGTAACGCCGATTGCGATTTGTCGTCATCCAAGGTGGAATAGTTTCGCCCTTTTGGGTTGCCTTTTCCATGGCGATACAGCCCCGCATTTTTTCCTTTGGGATCGAAGTCAACGCGATCGGTCCAGCAGCCGGATTCCAGTTGCCCATGCAACAACGCTCGCGCGCTGTCCGTGGCTGCGTCGAGAAACACGTTTTCTCCTGTCGCATCGAAAGCACGAACAAAGGCGAGTCCGACAGTCGGTGTTCCGGGCGGTTGCACCCAAACCTCGGTAGCGGTTGCAACTCCTTCACCCCTTCTTTGCTTAAGGTCGAGAGTCACGTCGTAAACATAGCCGCCGTGAACCGCTACCTGAGAAGTCATGAAAGCAGTTGCTTTTTTCATGGCTTCGGTTGCGTTGCGGGCGACCGCCTCGTCAGACGGGTTGTCTTGCCCCCGTGCTGCCTGCAACCATCCCAACAAGCCGATACCGACAACGATTGCCGATGTTGCTGAGAAACGCATAGAAAATGGGACCATAGAAAAACACCTCCGGAAGCCAGTTTAGTCGATTCTATCTAACTTGTGGGACGGCGGAGTTGATGGCAACCAGATCGCGCCTAGAAGAAACAGTTTCTTTCTAAAATCCACCGCAAAGACGGATACTCAGCCGCACTACCGAATCCTAATCTGGCGACCGTAGTTAGGCTCGCATCCTATTGGCTTTTCCGCGATTTCGCGATAATGTGGCTTTAGGCTTATCCACACTCTGCTTGGGAACTCATTGTCCCCAAGCGAATGAACCAAGGAAGATCGACATAGTGAATGATACAAATGATTTGGGAAGTGGACATTCCCACAAGAATTTCATCGAAATCGAAATCGAAAAGGACTTTTCCAGCAAGCCAGAGTTGATCGGAAAGACAGTTTATACACGGTTCCCACCTGAGCCGAATGGCTACTTGCACATCGGGCACGCCAAGAGCATTTGTCTCAATTTCGGACTTGCCAAAACCTACGGCGGGCATTGCAACCTCCGATTCGACGATACGAATCCAACCAAAGAGAGCGAGGAATACGTCAACTCAATCAAGACGGACGTAAACTGGCTCGGTTTTCAATGGGACAAACTCCTTTACGCCTCCGACTATTTTGGGCAGTTGCATGAATGGGCTTGTCAATTGATCCGAGAGGGCACTGCGTTTGTATGCGATCTCAATGGCGAGCAAATGCGAGAGTATCGAGGCACCCTGACACAGCCTGGTCGAAACAGTCCATTTCGTGACCGTTCAACCGAAGAAAATCTCGATCTCTTTGCCCGCATGAAAAAGGGGGAATTTTCGGACGGGGCCAAAACGTTGCGAGCGAAGATCGATATGGCTTCGCCCAATCTCAACTTGCGAGATCCAGTTTTGTATCGAATCATGCACGCGCATCATCATCGAACCGGCGACGCATGGTGCATCTATCCGATGTACGATTGGGCGCACGGCCAAAGCGATTCGATCGAGGGGATCACGCATTCCATCTGCACCCTTGAGTTCGAGGATCATCGGCCTCTCTACGATTGGTTTTGCCGCACGTTGCGGATCTATCATCCGCGGCAAATGGAGTTCGCGAGGATGAATCTTTCCTACACCGTGATGAGCAAACGTAAATTGCTCCAGCTCGTTCAAGAAAAACACGTATCCGGTTGGGATGACCCTCGTATGCCGACGATTAGTGGCTTAAGGAGGCGCGGTTACACGCCTGAAAGCCTGCGAATGTTTTGCGATAGGATCGGTGTCGCCCGGTTTAGCAGCACGATCGATGTCGTGGTCCTTGAGGGGAGCGTCCGTGAGCATTTGAACACCATCGCACCCCGTTTCATGGCGGTCCTCGATCCGATCAAAGTGGTGCTCACCAACTACCCTGAAAATCAAACCGAGTGGATGGATGCGGTCAATAACCCAGAGGTCCCGAACGGTGGCTCACGCCAAATTCCTTTCACCCGCGAACTCTTCATCGAGCGTGAAGACTTCATGGAAGCCCCACCGTCGAAATTCTTTCGGCTTAAGCCAGCGGGCGAAGTGCGGTTGCGATACGGATACGTCATTCAATGCAATGAAGTCGTCAAAGACTCGGGCGGAAACATACTCGAGTTGCGCTGCACTTTCGATCCGACCACCAAAAGCGGCTCGCCGACCGCGATCGAACGCAAAGTCAAAGGAACCATCCATTGGGTCTCCGCGACAGAATCCGCCGAGGTCGAAGTTCGATTGTACGATCGCCTTTTCCTGAGCCAAAACCCCGAAGATGCACCGGAGGGAAAAACATTTTTGGACAACATCAATCCAAATAGCGTTCGGGTAGTTCGAGCGATGGTTGAACCCGAGGTGGCAAAGCAACCCCCAGGCGCCGCCATTCAGTTCGAACGCAACGGTTACTATTGTGTAGACGTTGTCGATTCGAAACCAGGAGTGCCTATCTACAACCGGATTGTCTCGCTCAAAGACGCTTGGGCAAGGATCACGACGCGCGAAGCCAAGGCATAGTCGATCGTCGCCTTTTGCTCCGCAAAAGTGCGTGTGTCAGACGCACTTTTGCGGAGCAAAAGGCGACAATAGCTTCACCTCGCGGCTATCGCCCGAGACGCATGTTTTGGCCGAGGGTATCGACTCCGGTTGAAATCATGCGGACATTCGCCGTGGCTTCGTCTTTCAACAGCACCATCGCCTGCAATTTCGGTTTCTGCTCGGAAAGTGTTTCAAGCCAACCAGCTAGGTCTCGCCGAGCGCGAACACACGTAGCCGTCGCAGCCGCGTCCGCGTCGGCCGCGTCATCGGCGATGACAGTCACGCTTTGGTGGCCCGAAACTCCAGTATGCGTACTAGGGTCGACGATGTGACTAGAATATTGGTTTTTCGCAACGCCAACGCCGTCCGGAAAACGTTGCCATCGATCGCCTGAAGTTGCTATACCACATGGACGGATTCGGGTGCGAAGGAGTTCCGTCGTAGCTTCGTTGGCACCCGTAGCAGGAACATCAATCGCGATTGGCCATCCTTCGATTTGAGGGGGCGATTGGCCAATTCGCATGTTGCCCGAGGCATTAACTACAAATCGTTCGATCTCCATTTCCAACAGTTTTTCCGCGATTCGATCGACTACGAACCCTTTGCCAATCGCTCCGAAGTCAAAACGGACACTAGGCGTTTGGAACCGAATGGCCTGATTGGGCACATCGAATTCAACCAACCCCCATCCACTTGCGCGTCGAGCTTCCTCCCACTGAACGGGAGTTGCTAGCATTCGACGTCGTCGCAGTCTCGTGATTGCCCCTAGTGCGGCATCAAAGGCACCGTTACTCCAACGATGCCACTGTTCGCACCGTTGAACAACGTTCCAAAGGTCATTGGAAAGAGGTACCCAATTGCCCTCATCGCCCTTCAGGCAAGCCACCATAACTTGGCTAGTGGGATCGTAATCGCTCAGCACGCTGGTCCAATGATCTGCGATGGTACGTGCCGCTTCGACGATTCGATCCTGGTCAGCGTGGTCAGTGTGGTCAGCGTGGTCGCAATACCAACGCAGGTTGATTTTAGAACCCATCGATGGGAACTCGGCCTCGAATCCCTGTGGGGGAGACGCACTGGCGATCAAAGTTCGCGTTCCACAGTCAAGGAGGGTGGTATTCAGACCCAGAGCCAAGCCCGCAATGCGATTGAAAAAAGCTCGGCGATTCGGTTTCATAGCAAACTAATTTTCCAAAAATGCTTGACGGGAGACAATCGGGTTTGGGACACTAATGGATGCAGCCTGTAGGGTGAGGTCCAACATCGAACGGATCCCACTTCCATCTTAGAGCGATCTCTGGTTTTTTAAAGTCAGTATCCCGTTTTCCGTTTGAGGTTCTTGGCAATGAATCGAAACTTTTCGGAACAAAATGGCATGAAGATGTGCCTCAACCACAGTCAATCCGGCATCGAAGAGGGGCTTGCCGAATTGGAACAAGACTTTCGCTCGTGGCTTGAGCATCCTCACCAGCGAGTGACATGGAGCAAACTGATGGAGCATCTGGTCAGCTTTCGCTGGGTTCTCGATCAGCACTTCACACGCGTTGCAGGCGAAGGCTATTTAGAAAATGTTGCTTGCCAACGCCCGGGGCTCTATTCCGATCTTCGTGAGATTGAATGTTGGCAATGTCGCCTAATCGATCAGCTTGACTTGACGATTCACCATGTTCAAAACTACGACCCCCAGCGCGACGAGATCGCGGACATGGCCGAACAGTTTCAGCGGTTGCATCGAGAGATTCTCGAGGAAGAATGCCAGGAACGGCAATTGGTGGAACGAGGATTGGCTTGACCGTTTTGTTTGTCCAAATCGAAGAGGTAAGAACAACGCTTCCTACGATTGCGGCTGCGGAAGAACTTGCAGCCGCATTGGTGGAGCGACGGTTGGCCGCCTGCGTTCAAATCACAGGACCGATGTTGAGTGTTTATCGCTGGCAGGATTCGATAAACAAAGATCAGGAGTTTTCTCTTTGTTGCAAGACTTCCTCCGGTCGGCTCTCGCACTTGATTGACTATTTGCAAGCCCATCATCCCTACGAGCTGCCAGAGGTTCTCGTTTTGTGTGCTCAGGCAACGCCAGAGTACGCTCGTTGGTTGCAGGAACAAGTCGAGTGTTTGTCTCCGTCGTAGATACCCGGACAAAACGCTGAAGGCATTGAACAACATGGCCCAGGGCCGCGCAGCGCACCCTGGATTTCAGTTGAAAAGTGTTCCCAAACCCCAACGGGTAATGCTGTGAAGCATTTCAACCAATGATTCCCAGGTTGAGCGGGAGCTTGTCTCCCCTCAACCTTGTTTTGGCGTACTACCATGTATTAGGACGCCAAAACGGCGTCCGTCGGAGTCAAGCTCCGAGCGGACAAATGTTTAACCACTTCGTGGTATTGGAAGGGATGAAGCGGTTCTTAAAGCTGGGATGAATCCCAGCACTCCAAAACGGCCTTGAGGGCTTCGCCGGTGTAGGATCTCAGCTTCTCGATGTTGGGCTCGGCCACCATCAAAGCTTTGACTGGCGTTTTCTTGGAGGCTTTCTTGCGTGGTACTTTCGTCGTCCCTTTCGAAATAGGGATCGCATAACTAACGTCCTTTGCATAACGCACCAGCGATTCTGCAGGGCCCGCAAAGACGACTTGGCCCCCATCCTTGCCTGCTTCCGGTCCCATGTCGATCACCCAATCCGCGCACTTGATCACATCGAGATTGTGTTCGATCACCACTACACTGTTGCCGCTGTCCGCCAAGGCATTTAACACCTGCATCAACTTGCGAATGTCCTCAAAGTGCAAGCCGGTTGTCGGTTCGTCGAGCAAATACAACGTATCGCCAGTGGCAGGACGGCAAAGTTCGGCTGCTAATTTCACCCGCTGCGCCTCGCCCCCGCTGAGGGTCGGGGCGCTTTGTCCTAGGGCCAGATAGTCGAGGCCTACTTCGCAAAGCGTTTTCAGCATGCCATGTATTTTCGGCAACTCGCTGGTCACGTCGCGGGCTTCACCGATCGACATGGTGAGAAAATCGCTGATCGATTGGCCACGGTACTTCACGGTTAGCACCTCTTCGGAATAGCGAAGGCCACGGCACGCATCGCACTCGATCCATACGTCCGGTAAGAAGTGCATTTGAATGCGTATCTGGCCATTGCCTTCGCACTTTTCGCAACGACCACCTGCGATGTTGAAACTGAAGTGACCTGCATGCAGACCTCGCATTTTGGCTTCTGGCAACTTGGCAAACAACTGACGAATGTGCTCGAACACTCCCGTGTAAGTAGCCGGGTTGCTCGAAGGGGAATTGCCGAGCGGCGATTGATCGACGCGGAGCACTTTGTTGATGTTTTTTGTACCCTCGATTCCGTCATGCGGGCCTGCTTGCAAGTCAGCTCGGTGGAGCGATCTGGCCAAGGCGGGATAGAGAATTCCGTTGATAAGACTACTCTTGCCGCTACCGCTTGGGCCTGTCACCGCGGTAAAGCAACCCAATGGAATACTAACGTTGATGTTGCGAAGGGTGTTGGCCCTGGCACCTTGGATCGTAAGCCAACCCTTGGGCGGATCAACCATCGTGGACCAGTCACTGCACGACGCCGGAACGTCCGGTGGAATCGCGATGCGGCGTCGGCTTGGTACTTCAATCCCTTTGGCACCACTGATAAAGGGTCCGGTGATCGATCCCTTTTGCTTCACGATTTCTTTCGGCGAACCCTGAGCCACCACGGTTCCACCCAGCGGACCAGATCCTGGCCCGAAGTCGCACAATTGGTCGCTGCTGGCTATCACATCCCGATCATGTTCGACGACCAGCAGCGTGTTGCCAAGGTCTCGCAACCGGTGCATGGCTCGGATGAGTCGTTCGTTATCTCTGGGATGCAAACCGATCGTCGGTTCGTCCAAGACGTAGAGCACGCCACAAAGTCCGCTACCAAGTTGGCTCGCCAATCGAATGCGCTGGGCTTCGCCACCCGACAATGTGTTGGCCGATCGATCGAGCGTGAGATACTCCAAGCCTACATCCTCTAAGAACTGAAGGCGCTGGGTGATCTCGCGATGCAGTTCGCCCGCGATCTTCTTTTCTCGCCGCTCCAACGTCCATGTCTTCGTCTCGGCCAGCAACTCGCCGATCGGCATGCGACCGATGTCGGCAATAGTAAACGAACGGAATCGAGTGTGCGCAGCCTCGGCTCGAACCCGAGCACCGCCGCACGCTGTACAAGGCACTTCGGCTAGAAAACGAGACAGCCTCATCCGCAAACCGATGTTCGAATTCGAGGCGAGCTCTAACGCTGGAAACACCCCTCGATAGACAAACGTCATGGCCACGGTTCGATCCGTTGGATTGGCGGACGATGCCGACTCTTGGATGTCGGACTGGAAGACAACTATCTCTCGGTCGGACAAACCGTGGAACAGAATCGAGCGTTGTCCAACCGGCAACTGCGAAACAGCACGGTTGAGCGGAATCCCCGACTCGCGACTGAATGCGTGAAGCATTCCTCTTGCTAACGGATTATCGAGGTCTGGCCATAGCAACATGGCCCCCTGTTCGAGCGATCGACTTTCATCGACGGAGGCCGCTGGATCCGTTCCGGTCTGCGTTCCAAGGCCACTGCAACTAGGACACCAGCCAACGGCTGTGTTGAAGGAAAAACTGTGTGGGGTCAACGATTGAAAAGATAGACCGCAAGGAGCGCAAGCCAATTGCAACGAAAAGGTATGTGTCTCCCAGTGGACTTCCGATCGTTCGTCATCTACGATCGCCAGTTGAATCACACCGTTGCCCATGGTCAAAGCGGTCGAGACGCTATCGCTCAAGCGTTTGCGATCCTTGCCATCCAAACGGATGCGATCAACGACGAGTTGCAGTTCATATCGGCTCTTCTTTTGCAGCGATGGCAAGAGATTGATTTCGTGCGTGCGCCCGTTGATGCGGATTCGAACGAAGCCGTCTTGTTGGAGGTCGGCCAGGAACTGCTCCGGTGTCTGATTTGCATGGGGTGTCACGGGTGCCAACAGCAATGCTTTCGTACCAGCCGGCGTACCCAGCTCCATCAATCGATCCACGATCTGATCGCTGGTTTGCGTACTGACTGGCAGATCGCAACGTGTGCAATGCATCTGCCCCAAGCGCGCGAAAAGAACGCGAAAGTAATCGTAGACTTCGGTTACGGTTCCGACCGTACTGCGAGGTGTGTGAGAAAGATTGCGTTGTTCGATCGCGACTGAGGGACTTAGGCCGTCCACTCTTTCTACTATAGGTTTCGGCATCTGTCCGACAAATTGCCGAACGTATGGGCTCAAGCTCTCGACGAACCGCCGTTGGCCTTCGGCATAGATCGTATCCATGGCCATGGACGTTTTACCGCTGCCGCTTTGGCCGCAAAAAACGGTCATCTGATTGCGTGGTAGCGTGAGATCGATGTTTTTTAGGTTATGTTGCTGTGCACCGACGACTTGGATGTCTTGCAATGCAAGGCTTTTCGACACCGGTTTTATTGTCTTGGTTGGCGTCTTGGTCGGTTTGCTCTTGGCTTTCGAGTCCAACTTCGCGTGGGTTTCAAAATACTTTTTCAAAGCAACGCCCGTGAAGGATTTCTTTTGTTTGGCGATAGCTTCGGGGGTGCCTTGGCACAGGATCTCGCCACCGCCAGCACCCCCTTCGGGTCCCATATCAATCACCCAATCCGCCGCTTGAATAAGGTCCAGATTGTGTTCGATCACGATCACGGTGTTGCCGAGATCGACAAGGCTTTGGAGGACTTTTAAGAGCAAATCGATGTCGTAAAAATGGAGCCCAGTCGTTGGCTCGTCCAACACGTATAGCGTTCTACCGGTCGCACGGCGACTTAATTCTCTCGAGAGTTTAATGCGTTGTGCTTCGCCTCCCGACAGTGTGGGTGAGGGTTGACCGAGCTTCAAATAGTCGAGCCCAACATCGTGCAGGGTTTGAAGCTTTTCGTAGATTTTCGGAAAGGCGGAGAAGTGTTCGAGGGCCTGCTGAACGTCCAGGTCCAAACAATCGGCGATGGATTTGCCTTTGAACTCCACTTGGAGGGTTGGTCGGGCGTAGCGTTTGCCTTCACAGATCGCACAGGGAACCCACAAGTCGGCCAAAAACTCCATGTCGAGTCGGTTGGCACCGTGGCCTTCGCAAGCCGAACAACGCCCCTGTTCGGTATTGAAACTGAAGGTGCCCGGTGTGAACCCGCGTCGTTTGGATTCAGGGAGTTCTGCGAACAAATCGCGAATATTGTCGAACAGTTTCACGTAGGTAGCTGGGTTGCTACGCGGCGTGCGGCCGATAGGGCTTTGGTCGATATCGATAATCTTATCGAGGTGCTCGATTCCATCGATGGCATCGTATGCTCCGGGCTTATCCTCGGCACGCTGTAACGCATTCCGAAGAGCTGGCGATAGGATGTCACTGATCAGAGAACTCTTGCCGCTGCCGCTGACTCCCGTGACGGCCACGAAGCAACCGAGCGGGATCTCGACATCGATATTCTTTAGGTTGTTATGCCGGGCACCTCGGACCTTGATCGTCTTGCCATTTCCGATGCGGCGTTCCGCAGGCCGATGGATCTGGCGAGTGCGATTGAGAAAGCCGCCGGTGATGCTTTTTGGGTTGGCCGCGATTTCTTCCAGCGTGCCTGCGGTTAGCAGTTCGCCACCGCGAACACCTGGCCCTGGTCCGAAATCGACAATCGTGTCGGCTGCCCGCATGGTGTCTTCATCGTGCTCGACCACAATGAGTGTGTTGCCCAGATCTCGCAATCTCTCTAACGAAGAGAGCAAGCGCGCGTTGTCTCTTGGGTGCAAGCCAATAGACGGTTCATCGAGAACATACAGAACACCCACTAGGCCTGCACCTATCTGGCTGGCCAAACGAATGCGCTGCGACTCGCCCCCGGACAGAGTTGGAGCGGTTCGTTCCAGCGAAAGGTACGACAGTCCCACGTCGAGCAAGAACTGCAATCGAGCACGCACTTCTTTGATGGCTTCGCCGCCAATGGTGATTTGCCGATCGGTTAAGTCGAGATGGGCAAAGAACTCAGCACATTGATTGAGCGGCAATCGCGAGCAATCGCCGATGGCTAACCAAGGATTGGCTTTGAATGTCGGAGCAAGAGACTTGAGCCGAACCGATCGAGCTTGCGGATTGAGTCGAGTGCCGTTGCAATCGCTGCAGACGCTGGTCTGCATATACTTCTCGTACTGCTTGACCACCATCGGATTTTTGGAAGCACGGTAAGTTGCCAAAAGATCATGCACGATTCCAGTGAACGCTTGTCCATGCAGTGCGCGGCCTTTGGCTTGAACTTTGAGCCCCTGATAGCCCAATAGCAGCCAGTTCTTTTCTTCTTGCGTTAATTTTTTCCAAGGGGTGGTTAAGAGATAATTTTTTTCGAGTTTTTTTACGTGCTCTACATAATTCGCAAAGTAGGTGATGGAACGGCGGAGCCAGCGGGTCATCTCGGTCGACTTGCCGATCAAGTCAATGGCTCCATTCTTGAGAGATTTGCTAGAATCGGTGACTAGGAGCTCTTCGGTGAAGGTGAATGTTTCGCCGAGTCCATCGCAGTTTTTGCATGCACCTTGAGGTGAATTGAAGCTGAGCAGTTGGGGCGAAGGGGGCGGATACGATACACCGCATTTGGCACAAGCGTATGTAGAGGAAAAGACTACATCCTGCGATGGATCGCTCGTGTCCAATAGTTTGCTAACTGACGTGGATGTAACCTCGACCCCGATGTCCGGACTTGGTTCGTTAACTGCCGCCGGTTTCTTTTTTCGGCTCGCTTTTTTCGGTGCTATGGCTGGCTCGTCTTGGATCGCATTGGTCAATGGCGATAGGAGCATCGTGCCTTCGCCGAATTTCATGGCGTTGTCGACCGCTTCGGCGATGCGTTGTCGCGAGGATTGGCCGATAACGATTCGATCGACGACCAGTTCGATATTGTGTTTGATTTGGCGTTCGAGGTCCGGCGGCGCGCTGAGCAAGTAGACTTGGCCATCGACGCGAGCGCGGTTGAAACCATGGCGACGAAGATCGTCGAACAGATCGCGATGTTCCCCTTTTTGGCCGCGAACTACTGGCGCTAAGAACAGAAACGGAGTTTTGGAATCCATGGACTGGATTCGCTCTACCATTTGATCGCGTGTTTGCGATTCAATTTCGGAGTTGCATTCTGGACAAAAACCGGTTCCCACGCGAGCAAACAAGACACGCAGGAAGTCGTGGAGTTCGGTGATCGTACCCACGGTCGAGCGAGGGTTGTTTCCGGTCGACTTTTGACTGATGGAGATCGACGGGCTGAGCCCGGCTAGAAAGTCGACGTCGGGTTTCGGAAGCTGGCCAACGAATTGGCGAGCATAGGTGGAAAGGCTTTCTAAATAGCGGCGCTGGCCTTCGGCATAGAGAGTGTCGAATGCCAACGAGCTTTTGCCGCTACCGGAGACACCTGTAAAGCAAATGAGTTGATTGCGAGGTAAAGTGAGATCGACGCTTTTGAGATTGTGTTCGCGCGCTCCACGAACAACAATCGGTTGATCCTGTGCTGTCACTCTCTAGTGGACTCCAGCGCTCGCGAGATATCGTTCGGCATCGAGTGCGGCCATGCAGCCAGTTCCAGCCGAAGTGATGGCTTGTCGGTAGTAATCGTCGGAAATGTCACCGGCTGCGAAGACTCCCTCGACACTGGTAAAGGTGCGGTTCGGCTGGATCCATTTGACGTATCCATTGGCGTGGTTTTCGACTTGCCCGTTGAGAAACTTGGTATTGGGTGTATGACCAATGGCCAGGAACATGCCTGCGGCTTCGAGCACGTTCGTCTCGCCGGTCTCGACATGTTTGGTCCGCACCGAAGTTACGCCAACTCGCAGGTCGTCGGCGTCACCCAGGACCTCGTCGACGACGGAGAATTTGATCAATTCGATTTTCGGATTCTTTAAGGCTCGATCCTGCATGATCTTGGAGGCACGCATTTCGCCGCGTCTCAAAACCATGTAAACCTTTGACGCGTATTTGCTCAGGTAGGTCGCTTCTTCGATAGCCGAGTCTCCACCGCCGACAACCACGAGCGGCTTGTTTCGAAAACGGGGCAAAGCACCGTCGCAAACAGCGCAGGCGCTAACTCCTTTGTTTTTGAATTTCTCCTCGCTCGGCAGGCCCAAATAGTTTGCACTGGCACCTGTGGCCAGAATGACGGTGTGTGTTTCAAAGGAGCCGTTTTCGCTCGAATTGAGTTTTAGCGGCTTGCCAGAAAAATCGACGCTTACAATGTCATCGGTAATGACGCGGGTACCGAAGTTGGTCGCTTGCTGCCGCATCAGTTCCATCAGTTCTGGACCGGTAACTGCGTGCGGATGCTCCTCGATAGGGGGTAGCATGTATTTGCGCTCGGAACCGATGGCGGAGTCTAAGAATTCTTTGAGCTTGCCCGAGGGAAAACCAGCGTAGTTCTCAACTTCTGTCGTTTGGGCGAGTTGGCCCATCGGATACCGTCCGTTCACCCGGTTTTCCTCGGTCATCGCCCCTTCGAAGAGCAATGGTCGAAGATTCGCTCGAGCCGCGTAAATGGCTGCGGACCAACCTGCAGGCCCGCTTCCGATGATGACGCAATTTTCAATGTTACTCATGAATGTTCAATAAATTTGTTGTTTAAGCTGTTCATTGTAGCACGGCACTCCGTGCTGTGATTCTGGTCCTGTGTTGGACAAACCATTTTGTAACACAGGCAACTGAATTGACAATGGAAAACTGAAAATTGAAAATTGACAATTGACAACGAAGTCCATTTCGCTCCACGGTACAGGATTTTCGCGAAATTTTATCGGTGGTCCTCTGTCGAGTGTCAATTCCCGGCAAGCGGTACAGGAATTGGTTACAATTGGTTACCCGTCATTTCCCGTCCCGCAAAGGTTGTCAATTGTCCATTTTCAATTGTCACTTTTCTACAAAAGTTGCCGCCATGACCTTTCCGCTCCGCATTCGTTTGATTGTTGTGCTGGCTTTGATTGCATCTGCTGGTCCTTTTGCCCTTGCCGATGAGACTGGGTTTTCGACCCAACAGAATGGAAACGTGGTTTCCGTTCTGGTCGGCGGGAAACCTTTTGCCCAGTACGTTACCAATGACCCTGCGACCAACAAGAGTTACCTTTGGCCTGTCTTTGGTCCGAGCGGAATCGCCATGACTCGCGACTTTCCGATGAAGGAGGTTGAGGGGGAGGTCAAAGATCACTACCACCATCGCGGATTGTGGTTCGGCCATGAAGATATTGATGGCTACGATTCATGGACAGAAAAGGGTACGTACGAGAAGGGCAAAAAACCTTCCGAGGAAAACAACGCGAGGTCGGCTAAACTTGGCAAGCAAGTCCATCGTCGATTCAAAGAAATAACTTCTACCTCGGATCACGCAACCATCGTGTCCGAGTTGGATTACCTCACGCCCGAAGGAAAGAAAAGCGTCTCTGAGATTTTGACCATGATCTTTCGCGTCGACGGAAATCTCAGGTTGATCGATTTCAATCAAGAATTTATCGCAACCGAAGGGGATGTAACCTTTGGGGACAAAAAGGATGCAGGAGTTTGTATCCGTGTACCAACCACCATGGCTGTCGATTCGAAACTTGGGGGTACGATCGTGAACAGCCAAGGGATAACCGACGCTGCCGCTTGGGGGCAACGGGCAAAGTGGTGTGATTACTCAGGTCCGGTGGCCAATTCAATCCAGGGAGTCGCGATTTTGAATCACCCGTCGAGCTTTCGCCATCCCACGAGCTGGCACGTTCGGACGTACGGGCTGTTCACTGCGAATCCATTTGGGACGCTCGATCCGAAATCCCCCAATGGCCCACACACTCTTCGTTCTGGCGAAACCATGAAACTAAAACATCGCTTCGTCTTTCACGAAGGGGACGCCAAGTCGGCCAAGATCGAAGAGGCATACAAGAAGTACATTGAGAATTGAGAATTGAGCTCAGTTGTCGATCGCCCGTTGAAATGAATCCTAACCAAAAACATCCAGAAAGCAGAATACCATTGTGAGCAATATCAACGAACACACTCATTTCAGAGTAGAACCTCGTTTTCCATTAGCCATTTTCTATCTTCTGTTATTGAGTGTTTGCCTAACCGGCTTGCCCGCGCAAGCGCAACAGGCGCCACCGTCAGGCTTCACGGCTCTCTTCAACGGCACCGACCTCAGTGGCTGGTATGGATGGACGACACGCGATCCGCGTGATCTTTGGGCCATGTCGCCAGAGGAACAAGCCAAGTACAAGAAAGAGTCCATCGAAGGTGGAATGCTCGACAAAAAAGGCCAGCCGACGAACGAACACCTCAAGGCTCATTGGACAGTCGAAAACCATGAACTCGTTAACGATGGTCACGGTCATTATCTGACCACGGACAAGGACTACGGTGATTTCGAACTGCACTTGGAATACAAAGCGTTGCCCAAGGGGGATAGCGGCGTCTACCTGCGAGGGATACCGCAAGTTCAGATTTGGGATGCCTCCGAGGGAGATCCGCGTGGACTAGGTCAGGACAAAGGTTCGGGTGGCCTGTGGAACAACCGCAAGGGATCGCTAGGCAAAGACCCGTCGAAGAAGATGGACAAACCGTTTGGCGATTGGAATTCGCTGAAAATGACCATGATCGGAGAGCGAGTGACCGTCGTCTTCAATGGCGAGACTGTGGTCGACCATGCCGTCCTAGAAAACTACTTTGCGAACCAGAAGAGCGGCTATGTAGCCTACGGCAAGCAGGACGCTCAAAAGAAAGATGGCGATGCGCCGAAAATGCCAAATGGCTTCATTCGGGATCCTGTTTACCCCAAAGGCCCGATCCAACTTCAAACCCACGGCAGCGAAATTCGTTGGCGCAATGTCTTTATTCGCGAAATTGGAGCCGATGAGGCGAACAAGTTTTTAGCATCTCGCGACGCCGACGGATTCGTCGAACTCAACAATGGCAAGGACCTAAGCAACTGGCTCGGGGCGGTTGACAACTACGAAGTCAAAGACGGTGCCATCGTTTGCAAACAAGGCAAGGGTGGCGATTTGCTCAGCAAAGACGAGTACGAGAACTTCGTTCTCCGATTCGAATTCAAGCTGCCGCCTGCCGGAAACAATGGCATCGCTTTGAGAACGCAGGTCGGTGGTCATTCCTCATCCGATGGCCTTGAGATTCAGGTCATCGATAGCGACGGTTACAATGCAAAACATCCAAACGCACCGTTGAAACCCTTTCAATATCACGGCTCCCTCTACCATTGTGTTGGTGCCAAGCACGGATACCTTCGCCCAGTTGGCGAGTGGAACTACGAAGAGATTGAAGTCCAAGGCCAGACGATCCAAGTTACGTTGAACGGCACCAAGATTCTCGACGTCGACATCGATCAATTCGATCGCAGCCAAATCGAGGGCGCGCCCAAGGGACTCGATAACCGAAAAGGGCATATCGGCTTCGCCGGCCACAGCGATCCAGTGGCCTTTCGAAGCTTTAAGGTTCGAAGGACAAGTGATAAGTGAAAGTTGTCAGTTGTTAGTTGTCTGGGTTTTGCACAAAATAAGGATTTGGTTATGCGGTGGATTTTGAAGAGGCAGTTTTTCGTAGCGTTTCTTTCGTTTTCGTTGGTAACGATTTCAAACTTCGCCAGCGCCGAGGATTGGCCACAATGGCGCGGCGTGCAGCGCGACGGTAAATCATCCGAAAAAGGCTTGTTGGCCAAATGGCCAGACGGAGGTCCGAAATTGCTTTGGCAAGCAAAGAATATCGGCAGCGGCTATTCCACGCCGTCGGTAGTCGGCGAGCAGATGTTCGTGCTCTCCAACCAAGGCAATGAAAAAGAAGAGATCATTGCCCTATCAACGTTCAATGGAAATAAGCTCTGGTCGACGCCAATCGGAAAAGTTGGCACCAACCAAGGTCCGCAGTACCCAGGTGCAAGAGCCACTCCGACCGTTGCTGGTGATTCTGTCTATGCACTCGGCTCCGATGGCGACTTGGTCTGCCTGGACACTAAGCATGGACAGAAGAAATGGGCCAAGAACCTCAAAACCGACTTCGGTGGGGTCGCGGGAATGTGGGCTTACACCGAGTCGCCGCTCATCGATGGAGATGTACTGATCTGTTCGCCAGGTGGTACAGCAGCCACGGTTGTCGCTCTTAACAAATCGACTGGAGCCCCGATATGGAAGTCCCCAATCGCCGAAGGAGACGCTGCCAGTTATTCTTCACCGATGATCACCAACGTCGAAGGCGTCAAGCAGTATGTTTTGTTTTTGGGCAAAGGAGTCGTTGGGATAAAGGCAGACACGGGCGAACTGCTATGGCGTTATTCGAAGACGTCGGACGCACAAGCGAACATCGCCACTCCAATCGTCAGAGGCAACTACGTTTATTCCGCAGCAAGTCGCGTTGGTGGCGGGCTTGTTCAAGTGACCGGAATCAAAAACGAACCAAAAGAGATTTATTTTGAAAAGTCGTTGCCAGCCGGAATGGGTGGCAGTGTGCTGATCGACGGCAATCTCTTTGGCTCGATCGGCGCAACGATGTCATGCGTTGACTATTTAACGGGTGCCATTAAGTGGCAAGACCGCGGAATTGGTTCGGCTTCGGTTTGCTTTGCGGATGGCCGATTGTATCTGCATAGCGATAAGAATGAGATCGCCATGATTGAAGCCTCAGCCGAAGGTTACAAGCCCTTAGGCAATTGCACGCCGCCCGGCACCACAGACCATGGAAATGCCAAAGCTTGGACCCACCCAGTGATTTCCAATGGCAGGCTATACATTCGCGATCAAGGTGACATTTGGTGTTATGACGTCCGAGGGTAGAACCCTCAGCGTAGAGCATAAAGCCGACGGCATGATTAATGTCCCCGAGTTGACTCGAGGGATGCTTACCCTAGCTCTAGAACAGAAGGTCAATACCCTCGGCATAAAGCCGACGGCATGATCAATGCCCCCGAGTTGACTCGGGGGATATTTACCCTAGCTCTAAGGCAGGTTCCATTTCTTTCTGAGCAACCATTGGCAAATCATGACCATGGCCAACAGGAGGAACGCTGTCCAAGTATCCAGCGTTCCATCACCACGGCGTCGGTTCTCAACGGCGGTTTGGGTGGATTGCTTTCTTCGATCCAATATTTGCCGAACAATCTCATCGGATTGTTCCGGAGCAACCAACGT